>JAISIK010000060.1 GCA_031262065.1 Oscillospiraceae bacterium
TCTTTCAGGCAGGACAGATGGGTTTCGCCGGCTGTCATGCGGCGGTCGATGGAGATTGCGCAGGAGTCTGCAACCGCGCAGCGGCTGGGGCTGGTGTAGAAAATCTGGCTGGTGGTGCACGTGCCGCGACCGAGGAAGCGAGCGTCTTCATAATGCGCGGGGTTGAACTTCGGGTCGAGCATCTTGACAAGACCCTTGATTTCCGTGCCGTCTTCTGCGTCGTTCTCGTTCAGGGCGCGCACGTCTTGGAGAATATCCGCCATTTTGTAGATGGCGTTATCGCCGCGCTCAGGGGCGGAGCCGTGGCAGGAGATGCCCTTGACGTCCACGCGGATTTCCATACGTCCGCGATGACCGCGATAGATGCCGCCGTCAGTCGGCTCGGTGGACACGACAAATTCCGGCACGATTTTATCGACATTGTAGATGTACTGCCAGCACATTCCGTCGCAATCCTCTTCCTGCACAGAGCCGACGACCATAATCTTATAGCCTTCGGGGATGAGGTTCATATCCTTCATGATTTTTGCGCCGTAAACAGCAGAAGCCATGCCGCCTTCTTGGTCGGAAGCGCCGCGACCGTAGATAACGTCGTCCGTCTCGTAGCCCTTGTAGGGATCGCTTTCCCAGTTGTTGATGTTGCCGATACCGACGGTATCGATGTGCGAGTCGAAAGCGATAATCTTCTCGCCGTCGCCCATCCAGCCGATGACATTGCCTAAGCCGTCAATTTCGACCTTGTCGTAGCCGAGCTTTTCCATCTCCGCCTTGATGCACATCACGACGCCTTCTTCTTCGCAGCTTTCGCTGGGAATGGCGATCATGTCGCGCAGAAAACGGCTCATATCGGCACGGTAGCCTTCCGCCGCCTTCTTGATTGCTTCAAAATCCATGAAAATATACCCTCCATAGTCAATTGTTTTCGTATTCCTGACCGTCTAAATGACGATTACACCTATATTTTATCATAAGTACGGCGGAAGTCAAACAGATTTTTTTGTTTGCTAAATAATTTTCGGAAAAGGAATTGATTTATTATAAATCTGTGGTATGATATAAAGAGCTACGACTGTCAGGGGGGTGAAAATTTGCTGAGTGACGGTGAACTCGGAACACTCAAACGCATTGCGAAAGGCGTGGCTGCGCAGTTTGGCGGCAATTGCGAAGTTGTGGTTCATGAAGTTTCCGAACGCAGCATGAATCGCTCGATTGTCGCGATAGAAAATGGGCATGTTACAGGAAGAAACCTTGGCGACGGTCCGTCGCAGGTTGTGCTCAAGCAAATCGGCAAAAAAGACGATCAGAGCACAGACGATCATCTCTGCTATCTCACTCGCACGCCCGATGGAAAGGTGCTCAAATCCTCTTCCATGTATATCCGCGACGAGGCGGGGAAAATCGCCGCAATTTTCTGCATCAATTTCGACATTTCCGCTCTGGCAATGGCGGAGCAGTCTTTAGCCGCGCTGACTTCTACCATGAGCATCATCGACGAGACGCCCGCGCGCATCTCCCGAAACGTCAACGACCTGCTCGACGACCTCATCGACCAGTCCGTCCGCCTGATCGGCAAGCCCGTCACGCTGATGACAAAGGACGATAAGGTTCGCGCCATTCGCTTTCTCAATGACCACGGCGCTTTGCTCATCACAAAATCCGGCGACAAAATCGCCAAACACTACGGTATTTCAAAATATACACTATATTCATACTTAGATGTCAAAACAGGAGGAAAAAACAATGATTGATCTGCGCATCAATAAGGAAGGCCTTGCAAGCAACATCAAAAAGGCAAAGGAAAACAACGTCATTATCCCGACTTTCGCCCAGATGCAGAACCCGGAGCTTGTCCCTGAGAAAATCAAGGATCAGCTCAAGAATGTCGGGCTGTGGGATGTGAATCCCGCCAACCTATTCCGCATTACATGGAAGAACGAGGCAAAGGAATTCGGCGGATTGTATCAGAAGACGCCGAACTACATCGAGATTCCCGCCGCCCTCACCGGCGTAAAGGCACGCATTGTCGCCATGGCTGGCAAGTGGTTCCCCACCGGCTGCCATAAGGTCGGCGCATCCTTCGGCTGTCTCGTTCCCCGTTTGGTCACAGGTCAATTCGACGCCACCCGCCATAAAGCGGTTTGGCCCTCCACCGGCAACTACTGCCGCGGCGGCGCGTTCAACTCGAAGCTGCTGGCTTGCGAATCCATTGCGATTCTTCCCGCCGAGATGTCCAAAGAGCGTTTCGACTGGCTCAAGACAATCGCGGGCGAAATCATTGCAACCCCGGGCTGCGAGTCCAACGTCAAGGAGATTTTCGACAAGACTTGGGAACTCAAGCAGCGCGACGACGTCATGATCTTCAACCAGTTTGAAGAGATGGGCAACCCCGTTTGGCATTATAACGTCACAGGCGAAGCTCTTGCTGCAGTTTACGAATCCGTGAAGGGTCCGAACGACCGCTTGGCAGGCGCTGCCTTCACATCCGGCTCTGCAGGCACAATGTCCGCAGGTGACTACCTGAAGGATCATTATCCCACCGCGAAAATCGGCGTCGGCGAAGCGCTGCAGTGCCCGACCATCCTCAATAACGGCTTCGGCGGTCACCGCATCGAAGGCATCGGCGACAAGCACATTCCTTGGATTCACAATGTGAAGAACACCGACATGGCAATCGCCATCGACGACGAAGACAGCCAGCGTTTGGTTCGCATGTTCAACAAGGAAGACGGCAAGACCTATATGCGTGAGGAACTCGGCCTGAACGAAGAGCAGATTGAAAAGCTCAGCTGGCTCGGCATTTCCGGCATCGCGAATGTCCTTTGCTGCATCAAGATGGCGAAGTACTACGAACTCACCGAAAACGATGTCCTCCTGACCGTCCTCACCGACTCTGCGGTTATGTATCAGTCCCGCATTGAAGAGCTTGACGAGCTGGGCGCATACAGCGTTCGCGAAGCTGCGAAGGATCATCACATCCACATGCTCGGCGTTAAGACCGACAACCTGCTTGAACTGACCTACGCAGAGCGCAAGCGCGTGCACAACCTCAAGTATTATACGTGGGTTGAGCAGCAGGGTCGTACAGTGGAAGACCTCAATGCACTTTGGTACGACACCAAGGGCACGTGGGATGCGGTTCACGCACAGGCAGCCGAAATGGATGCACTCATCAACGAGTTCAACGAAGAAGTCGGCTTGCTGAAGAAGCTGTAAGAAAAAAGAATCAGCGGGGGAGGGACTGTCCCTCCCCCTGCTTGTCGAATGGAGAAGCAATATGAAACATGTAATCTGCGGAAAATGCGTAGTCTGCGGCAAGGAGTACGCGGCAACGCCGAATTTGACGAACTGCGAATGCGGCGGCATTTTGGACATTATCTACGACTACGCCTACATAAAGCAAAATTTCACGAAGGAAGCATTGGCTGCCCGAGCGGAACACTCCATGTGGCGCTATCGCGAACTGCTCCCTGTTGAGGAAAGCACGCCGAACACGCCCTTGCGTGTGGGTTGGTCGCCGCTGTATGAAGCGCCCGCGCTGGCGCAGAAGCTGGGCATCGCGAAACTTTGGGTGAAAGACGACGGGCAGAACCCCACCGCCTCGCTCAAGGATCGCGCCTCCGCCATGGCAGTTGCCAAGGCGCAGGAGGCAGGCGCGAAGGTGATTGCCTGCTCGTCTACGGGAAACGCCGCGTCTTCTCTTGCGGGAAACGCCGCCGCTGCCGGGCTGAAAACTTATATCTTCGTGCCCTCGCGCGCGCCGAAGGGCAAGGTTGCGCAGCTCATGACCTTTGGCGCTACGGTTGTGTCGGTACAGGGAAGCTACGAAGACACCTTTGAGCTTTCCAAGGCTGCAATCGACCGCTGGGGCTGGTACAACCGCAATGCAGCCATCAATCCCTACCTTTCCGAGGGCAAAAAGACCGTAGGGCTTGAAATCGCAGAGCAATTGGGCTGGAAGATGCCCGACTATATCGCCATCTCTGTCGGCGACGGCTGCACAATCGCAGGGCTGTGGAAAGGCTTGAAGGATTTGTACGCCATCGGCTTTATCGACCGTCTGCCGCGACTGATTTCCGCGCAGGCTGCCGGCTGCTGCCCGCTCAACCGCGCCATTGCAGACAATGCGCAGTGGTATCCGATGGAAGAGAACACGATTGCAGACTCTATCGCCGTGGGCGTCCCGCGCAATGCGGATAAAGCGCTTATGGCAATCCGCGAGTCGGGCGGCGTTGTCGTCAATGTGACGGATGAGGAAATCATGGCAGCGCAGAAGCTCTTGGGAAGCACCTGCGGCGTGTTCGGCGAGCCTGCCGGTGTTACCGGCGCAGCGGGGCTGAAAAAGCTCTGCGAACAGGGCATGATTTCGGCTGATGCGACGGTGGTCAGCGTGGTTACGGGAAACGGCTTGAAGGACGTAGCCAATGCCATCAAGGCTTGCGGCGATCCGATCAGCATTCCCTCCGATATGGAAGCACTTCTGAGCGCCTTCGCCGAGAACAATATCATTATCGATTAAAAAACGGGAGCAGTTCATTTGAACTGCTCCCGAACTTTATTTGACTGTGTTTTTCAGCATATGCTTGATGCAGCGCACGCAGGCGTCTAAGTCCTCAACGGGGATATACTCGAATCTGCCGTGATAATTCTCCGCGCCTGTGAACAGATTCGGGCAGGGAAGCCCTTCATAGGAGAGCCTTGCGCCGTCTGTGCCGCCGCGCACGGGAACGATTTTCGGCGTAACGCCCGCGTCGCGCATCGCTTGCACCATAGCGTCAACAATCTCCATATGCGGCTCGATTTTTTCGCGCATATTGTAATAACTGTCGGCAAGGACGACTTCCACGCAGCCTCCGCCGTAGCGCGCATTCAAAAGGCTTGCAATCGAGAGGAAGAGCGCTTTGCGCGCTTCAAACTTCTCGCGGTCGTGGTCACGAATGATATAGAATAGGGTGCTTTCCTCTTCGCTTCCGGAAAATTCGCTCAGATGAAAAAAGCCTTCGTAGCCTTCGGTGCATTCGGGTCTGTCGTGAACGGGGAGCATCGCGTGAAACTCCATGGCAACATTTTGCGCGTTAATCATGCTGTTTTTCGCATAGCCGGGATGCACGTTGCGTCCGTGGACGACCACCGTTGCCGAGGCTGCATTGAAATTCTCATATTCCAGCTCGCCGAGCGTGCCGCCGTCGATGGTGTAGGCGTACTGCGCGCCGAAGTCTTTGAGGTTGAACCGATCCGTGCCTCTGCCAATCTCTTCGTCGGGCGTAAAGGCAATGCGTATGGTGGCGTGATGCTCGTTTGAAGCCATCAGCTCCTCCGCAGCGGTTAAAATCGCGGCAATCCCTGCCTTGTCGTCCGCGCCTAAAAGGGTTGTGCCGTCGGTGACGATTAGATGCTTGCCCGCGCTGTTTGCAAGACGGGGGAAGTCCGTAACGCGAAGGACGATCCCTTTTTCCTCATGCAGAACAATATCGCCGCCTGTGTATTTCACAATCCACGCCTGAATATCGCTGCCCGCGCAGTCCGGCGAGGTGTCCATGTGCGCGATTAAGCCGATGACAGGGGCGCTGTCCGCGCCGGGCACAGTGCCGTAAACATAGCCGTCTTTGTCCATATACGCATCGGAAATGCCCATGCCCTGCATTTCTTCCACCAAGGCTTGCCCGAGCAGGCGCTGTTTGTCACTCGAGGGGCAGGTGGGACTTTTCGGGTCTGACGTGGTGTCGAAGCGCACATAGTTTAGAAGTCGCTCAGAAGCAGTCATGCTGGTACCTCCGATGTTATTCGCCGCACAGTTTTGCGGTGTCGCGCGCGATCATAAGCTCTTCGTTGGTGGGAATGACCCAGACCTGCACTTTCGAGTCGGGGGTGGAAATCAAGGTTTCTTCGCCGTGCACCGTGTTCTTTTCGGGGTCAAGTTTGATTCCGAGGAAGCCCAAGGTTTCGCAAACTGCGCTGCGGGTGTTCGGACCGTTTTCGCCGACGCCTGCCGTGAATGTCAGGGCGTCCAAGCCGCCGAGGGCAGCAGCATATGCGCCGACATATTTGCAGACCTGATAGCAGAATTTTTCCAGCGCCAGAATGCAGCCGGGGTCGCCCTTTGCAGCGCCGTCTTCCAAATCGCGGAAGTCGGAGGAAACGCCGTTAGACAGCGCATAGACGCCGGATTTTTTGTTGAAAATATCCATGCACTCGTCGATGGTCAGATGCCGTGTGTGCATAATATACTGCACAATCGCAGGGTCAATATCGCCCGAGCGCGTGCCCATCGGCACACCTGCCAAGGGGGAAAGCCCCATCGAGGTGTCGATGCACTTGCCGCCATCGACCGCCGAGAGGGAAGAGCCGTTGCCCAAATGGCAGTTGATAATTTTCAGTTCGGAAAGGGGACGCCCCATAAGCTCCGCCGCCCGCTGCGACACATATTGATGCGACGTGCCGTGAAAACCGTAGCGGCGCAGGTGATCCTTCTCATAAAACTCTTCGGGAATGGCATAGCGGTACGCCTTCGGGGGCATGGTCATGTGGAAGGCGGTGTCGAACACAGCCACTTGCGGCTTGCCGGGCATTGCTTTCTCGCAGGCTTCAATTCCCATCAGGTTAGCGGGAATGTGGAGCGGGGCGAGGGGGATGCAGTCGCGCAAAGCAGCCTTGCATTCCTCGTTTATGATGCACGATTCGACGAATTCCACACCGCCGTGAACCACGCGGTGCCCGACTGCGTCAATTTCGTCAACAGAGGAAATCACAGCGCACTGCGGATCGACCAAAATATCGAGCACAGCCGCAATCGCCTCGGCGTGGGTGGGCATGGCAAGCTCGCGGACAATTTTCTTGTCGTCGTGCGGGAGCTTGTGCACGAGCCTGCCGTCAATGCCGATGCGCTCGCAGATGCCCTTGGCGCAGACGTCGCCGGTTTCCGGGTGCATCAGCTGGTATTTGAGAGAGGAACTGCCTGCGTTGATTACGAGGATATTCATTCGTCGTCATCTCCTATAATTTGGTATTTCATTCTTTGGCAATTCGTGGTAGTATGAAAACATTCTATAATAAATTTCAGTATGTGACAAGTACAATTTGGAAATGGCGGGAATTTTGTGGAGAACGTCGGCATCGTTTGCGAATATAATCCCTTTCATAACGGGCATGCCAAGCAGTTGTCAGCGGTGCATGCCGGTGGCGGCACGGCGGTCTGCCTGATGAGCGGGAACTATGTGCAGCGCGGAGAACCCGCCCTTATGGACAAATGGACGCGCGCGAAAGCGGCGGTTATGAGCGGTGCGGATTTGGTTTTGGAGCTGCCGATTATCGCCGCCATCTCGTCGGCGGAGGGCTTTGCAGCCGGGGCGGTGCGCGTGTTTTCCGCTTTGGGCTGCATCGATACGCTGTGCTTCGGCAGCGAGAGCGGCGCGATTGACGGCATTATGTCAACCGCGAAAGCGCTTCTCAGCGAAGCCTTTCCCGCTGCGCTCAAAGATGCACTGCAAGAGGGAATTTCCTTTGCGGCAGCGCGGCAGCGGGCTTTGGAGAGTTTGGGTGCAGATGCAAGCCTTATGAAAAAGCCGAACGACATTTTGGCGGTGGAATACTGCAAGGCAATTTTGCAGCAGGGGAGCGCTTTGCAAGCTATGGCGCTCCAGCGCGGGGGCGACTATCACGCTGCAAGCGCCGATACGGAAAACCCATCCGCAAGTTTCCTGCGCAGTCAGGGCGATTGGCAGGCGTTTATGCCAAAGGAGGCGCTTGCCGTTTTCTCCGAGGCAAGCAGATATTCTTTGCAGGCAGGAGAGCGCGCTATGCTTTCCCGCCTGCGCGCCATGCGCGATGAAGAATTTGAGGCGCTGCCCTATGGTTCGGAGGGGCTGTGGCGCAAGCTGATGCATGCCTGCCGAAAAGAGCGCAATCTGGAAGCCATTTTGCAGACCACAAAATCCAAGCGCTATGCGCGAACGCGCCTGATGCGCATGCTTTTGTGCGCGTATTTGGGAATCACAAAGGAAGATTTGGCGCGTCCCGCGCCTTATGTGCGCGTTTTGGCAATGAACGCAAAAGGGCAGGCGCTGTTGCGGCAAATGCGCAATACCTCGACTTTGTCCATACTCCATACGGGGGAAAGACCCGCCGATAGGGAGTATTATGCGCTGGAAACGCGCGCGACAGACTTATTTGCGCTGTTTTCTCAGGACAAAGAAGTGCCTGCCGCGGGCGCGGAGGCACGCGGAAGAGTATTCCGTGAAGACGGCTAAAAAACCGAAAAAAATACTTGCAATCGGTAAAAATGTGTGTTAATATGTTCTAGCGATTGGATTACATGAGGGCTGCGCGCCCTTTTATACTAGTTCCAATGAAAAATCGCAAGGCGATTTTTATAGCGCGGCAGCGCGTTTGGAACTTACAAGACGGCACAGCGCCAACGGCGATGTGTGGCGCGTAGCGACAATATTCCAAATACAATTTGGAATAAGTATTACATGTTTAAAGAAAGAGGTGAGTGCAATGAAAGAAGGAATCCATCCGAAGTACGACCAGACCACAATCAGATGCGCGTGCGGCGAGATTATTGAGACCGGTTCCACAAAGAAGGACATCAAGGTCGAAATTTGCTCCAAGTGCCACCCTTTCTATACCGGCAAACAGAAGCTGATTGATACCGGTGGACGTGTTGACCGTTTCAATAAAAAGTTTGGCCTGAAATGATTGAGCAAAGTCTGCATCGTATCGGTGCGGACTTTTTTCATTTCAGGAGGAGATAATTCTATGATGTTAAACGACAAATCTGTGCAAGAAACCGCCGTTTTGGTGGGACTGAATGCTGATTGTTTCAAGCCCGAGGAGACTGCCACGGAGCAGTCGCTGGACGAATTGGAAGCGCTTTTGGAAACTGCGGGCGGCGTTTGCGCGGCAAAAGTCCTGCAAAATCGCCATAAGCCTGACCCGCATAGCTTTATCGGCGAGGGCAAAACGCAGGAAGTGAAGGATTTGCTCGAATCGAGCGGCGCAACGCTGGCGATTTTCGACAACGACCTGTCGCCCTCGCAGATTCGCGCCCTGGAGGAGATTTTGGAAGTCACCGTTTTGGACAGAAGCGCCCTGATTTTGGACATTTTTGCCCAGCGCGCCAAGACTGCCGAAGGGCGCTTGCAGGTGGAGCTGGCGCAGTATCAGTACCTGCTTCCCAAGCTGTCGGGCATGGGCAAGTCTCTTTCCCGCCTCGGCGGCGGTATCGGCACGCGCGGTCCGGGCGAAACGAAGCTCGAAAGCGACCGCAGGCATATCCGCGAGCATATCACGCGGCTGAAAGCGGAGCTTGAAGCGGTGCGAAAGGTGCGTGCAGTGCAGCGCGAGCGCAGGGTCAAAAATGCCGTGCCGGTGGTTGCCCTTGTGGGCTATACCAACGCCGGGAAATCCACAATTCTCAATCGTCTGACCGATGCGGACGTCCCCGCAAACAACCGCCTGTTCGATACGCTCGACACAACCACGCGGCGGCTGAAAGTTTCCGACCATTTGGAAGTTCTGCTTTCAGACACGGTCGGATTCATAGCCAAGCTGCCGCACCACCTGATCAAAGCCTTCACAGCCACCCTCGAGGAACTGCAATATGCAGACCTTCTGCTCCACGTCATTGACGCGTCCGACCCCCATCGCGAGGGGCATATTGCGGTGGTGGAATCTCTGATTGAGAAGCTGGCAAAGCCCGGGATTCCGATTCTGCGCTGCTATAATAAGGCGGATTTGATGGAGGACATCTCCAATCTGCCCATCGGCGAAGCGAATATTCCCATGTGCGCGCGCAGCGGCATTGGTATGGACGAACTGCTCACCCGCATTGAAGAAACGCTCGCGACCCGCCTGCACCATGTAATCTTCCTCTTCCCCTATCATGAGGCGGGGCATTTGGAGCGACTGCACGAGCAGGCGCAGGTGCTCCGCACGGACTATACCCCGTCGGGGGTAGAGGTCGAGGCGGTTTGCTCTGAGGAGCTTTACGGCAGGCTCAGAGGCTACCTGAAAGACGCAGAATCATGAAAGAATACCTCGTTCCGACCAAGGACGCCGTTTCGGAGTTTGTGGAGAAACGCTCCAAATTTATCGGGCACATCTTCCAAACCGATACGGAGGAAGCGGCGCTTGCGCGGCTGCAGCAGATGCGCGAAATATACCGCGATGCAACGCATAATGTCTACGCGTACATTCTCAGGGACGGCGCAGTGCGGTTTTCAGACGATGGCGAGCCGGGCGGCACGGCGGGTATGCCCGTGCTGCAGGTGCTGCAGCGCGAGGAGCTTTTTAATGTAACCTGCGTAGTCACGCGGTATTTCGGCGGCATTTTGCTTGGGGCGGGTGGGCTCGTTCGCGCTTATGCGCACAGCGCGAAACTTACGGTGGACGCAGCAGGGAAGTCCTGCAAGCGGGTGTGGACAAATTTGTACATACCCTGTCCCTACAGTTGGTTTGAACGCATGAAGACAGAAATCGCCGCAGTCGGCGGTATCGTGCGAAATACGGAGTTTGCAGCGGAAGTGGAGCTGGACTTGCTTTTGCCGTCTGCAATCACGCAGGCATTTCAGGAGCGGATCACGGATCTCTCCGCCGGAACGATCGAGAGCCTTATTACAGGGCAGGAATATCGCGCATTTCCTATCAGTGAACCATAGGAGGGATTGCTATGTCCATTCGACAGATACTCGAGCAGGAGGAGCATGTTCGTTTTTCCGAACATGCCCAGTTTTCGGATGCAAGCCGCGGCAGGCTCTATCCCGAAGAACCTGCCGAGAACGATGTGCGCAGCTGCTATCAGCGCGATTGCGATCGCATTTTACATAGCAAATCCTTCCGCCGATTGATGCACAAGACGCAGGTCTTTTTGCAGCCCGAGGGCGACCATTACCGCACCCGCATGACGCACACGCTGGAAGTGGCGCGGGTTGCGCGCACCATTGCCCGCGCCCTGCGGCTCAACGAAGATTTGACGGAGGCGATTGCCTTCGGGCACGATTTGGGGCACACGCCCTTCGGTCACGCGGGTGAAGTTGCGCTTTCGGAGGTCATGGGGCGGGAGTTTCACCACAACGAGCAGTCGCTGCGCGTGGTGGACGAACTGGAAAAGGGCGGACAGGGGCTGAATCTGACCTACGAGGTGCGAATGGGCATTTTGGGGCACACGAGTGGCAGCCGCATGCCCGAAACGCTCGAAGGACAGATTGTCCGCAAGGCAGACCAAATTGCCTACATAAATCACGATATTGACGATGCAATTCGCGGCGGCGTTCTGACGGAGAACGACATCCCGCAGGAAATTTCCGACGTGCTGGGGCACACGCACAGAGACCGCATCAACACGCTGGTTACCAATATGATTTTTCACACCCGCAAAACAGGCGTTCTCGGCATGGAGGACATGGTTGACAAGACGATGCAGGACTTGCGCAACGTCATGTTCGAGCGGGTATATAAAAACCCCGTTGCTAAGGGAGAGGAATCCAAAGCGCGGCGTATTTTGCAGGAACTTTACGAATACTATATTCGGCATCCAGAAGCGCTTCCGGCTGATTTTCAGCCGCAAATCAGCTTCGACGGCATGCCGCGTGTAGTCTGCGATTATATCGCGGGTATGACCGATAAATATGCAATGTATAAGTATTCCGAGCTGTTTATTCCCACCGCGTGGCAGATGCGTGACTGACAGGAGGAAGCGCTATGGCATTTTCGCCGGCATTTATAGACGAGCTGATTGCCCGCAACCCGATTGAGGATGTTGTGGGGCAGCAGGTTGCCCTTACGCGAAAGGGCGCGAACCTCTTCGGTCTGTGCCCCTTCCACGGCGAGAAAACCGCCTCATTCTCCGTTGCCCCCGAAAAGGGGATATACTACTGCTTCGGTTGCCACAAAGGCGGCGGCGTCATTAACTTTATCATGGAGACTGAAAACCTCGGATATCCCGATGCGGTGCGCTTTTTGGCAAAGCGCGCCGGGCTGGAGGTGCCGGAAGATGACGCCTATCAATCGCAGTATAAGAAAAAAGAGCGCCTCTGGGCGCTGAATAAAGAGACCGCCCGTTATTTCCATGCGCAGATGAAATCGGCGGGCGGCGCACAGGTCAGGGACTACGTAAAACACCGCGGACTAAGCGCGCAAACAGTCACGCGTTTCGGGCTGGGCTTTGCCCCGAATGCGTGGACGCGCCTGCTCGATGCCATGACCGCCAAGGGCTACAGCAAGGAAGAACTGCTCGAGGCGGGGCTGGTGCTGAGCAATAAGGAAAAAGGAACGCTGTACGACCGCTTTCGCAACCGCCTGATGTTTCCCATCATCGACGTGCGCGGGAATGTCATCGGTTTCGGCGGACGCGTCATGGACGACTCCACGCCGAAATACTTAAATTCGCCCGAAACGACGATTTTCAACAAAAGGCGCAATTTATTTGCAATGAATGTTGCAAAAAAGAGCAAACGGGGCATGATAATTCTCACGGAAGGCTATATGGACGCCATTGCGCTGCATCAGCACGGTTTTGACTGCGCGGTTGCGTCGCTCGGCACGTCTTTAACGCAGGAACATGCGGATTTATTATCCAAATATACGAATGAAATCGTGCTCACTTACGACGCAGACGCAGCCGGGCAGAATGCAACCGCCCGCGCGATTCCGATGCTGGAAAAGACGGGTCTGCGCGTAAAAGTCCTGCGCATGCAGGGCGCAAAAGACCCCGACGAGTTTTTGGAGAAGTACGGCGCGGATCGCTTCAAAATATTGCTCGAAGGCTCAGAGAATCAGGCGGAATACCGCCTGCGTTCGCTGCAAATGCAGTTTGATATGGCTATCGACGAGCAGAAGGTAGCCTTTGCACAAGAAGCAGCCGCGCTGATTTCCACCTTTACAACGGCTGTTGAGCGCGAAGTCTACGGCGTACGCGCTGCGGAGGCTGCGGGGCTGACGCCGGAGGTCATGAAGCTGGAAATTACCAAGGCGTTCGAGCGGCGTATCGCGCGGGAGAAGAAGGCGCAGGAAAAGCGTGACCTTGCCCCGGCTGCAGCCTTGCAGCCGAAATCGCGGGAACTTCGCTATGACAACGTGCGAAGCGCCGTGGCGGAGGAGAATCTGCTTCGCATGCTGCTGCGCGAGCCCGCGCTCTTTGACCAATGCGGGAAGCTGGACGAAACACAGTTTTCCGTGCCGACCTTCGGGAAAGTCTTTGCACGGCTCTTCGAGCGTTGGCGCAGCGGCTTGTCCGTGCTGGCTGCCTCTCTCGAAGGTGAACTGTCGCCCCCGGAGATGGCGCACCTGACAGCGGTGCTGCAAAAAGCGGAGCAGCCGCTCAGCGAAGACGCCTTTCGGGACTGTCTGCGCATCATTGAAGAAGAATACCGCCGCTCGCAGGTATCAGACGAAGACAGCCTGCTTGCCATGCAGCAAAGCCTGAAAAAGAAAAAAGGATATGGAGGAACCTAGCTATGGTCGAAACTCTCGTCAGTTCATCTGCAGCGCCGCTGCATGAGAAGCTTGCGCAGCTTCTGGAGCGCGCAAAGGCTGAGAAAACCGTATCGTCGAAGGATGTCATCGACACGTTGGAGCTTATCGACGCAGACGAACGGCAAACAGACCTCATCTACGACGCTTTGGAAGAAGCGGGCGTGGAAGTCGATGTTTCCGATGTGGTTGACCTGCTTGTCAAGCCCGATGAAGTGCCTCCGCTGCCTGAGGAACTGGCGGTAACCGAAGAAGAGAAGCTGGTAGACCCGATTGAACTTTCCGAGGCATTCAGCACCGGCGACCCGGTGCGCATGTATTTGAAGGAAATCGGCAGAGTGAATTTGCTCACGGTCGAGGAAGAGCAGGAGCTTGCCAAATCTATGGCGGAAGGCAATATCCCCGCGCGGCAGAAGATGGTCGAGGCGAATTTGCGCCTTGTTGTTTCCATTGCAAAGCGGTATACCGGGCGCGGGCTTCCGTTTCTGGATTTGATTCAAGAGGGGAATCTGGGGCTAATCAAAGCGGTCAGCAAATTCGACTATGAAAAGGGCTATAAGTTCTCGACCTACGCCACATGGTGGATTCGGCAGTCCATTTCCCGCGCCATTGCCGACCATGCCCGTACGATTCGCATTCCCGTGCACATGGTCGAGACCATTAACCGCGTCTCCCGCGCCACGCACGAGCTGGTGCAGGAGCTGGGCAGAGATCCGTCCCCTGCGGAAATTGCGGATAAACTCGGCTTGTCCATGGAAAAGGTCGAAGAGGTCATGCGCGTGGCGCAAGAGCCGATTTCCTTGGAAACGCCGGTGGGCGAGGAAGACGACAGCCATTTGGGCGATTTTATTCAGGATGAAGACGCCTCAGAGCCGTCGGATATGGCTTCTTACGCGATGCTCCGCGAAAAAATGTCCGCGATTTTGAAGACCTTAACCCCGCGCGAGGAGAAAGTTTTGTGCCTGCGTTATGGTCTGCTTGACGGGAAAATGCACACCTTGGAAGAAGTCGGATTGGTATTTGACGTGACGCGCGAACGTATCAGACAGATTGAAGCCAAAGCACTTCGCAAACTTCGTCATCCGTCGCGCTCCAGGGCGCTGAAGGATTATTTAAGCTGATATGCAAAATCTTTCTCTTGACAAGCGCGAATTTTTCCGTATCATATTCATAGAACTTGTGTATGGACACAATTGAGACATGGGGGGGTATGAGCACGATGTATGAGAGAATTGCAAAGTATCTTGCCGAGCAATTGGATGTTTCGGTAGAGAGTTTATCACCCGAAACCACCTTTGAAAGCCTGCATCTGGATTCGCTGGACATGGTCGAGATGGTGATGGACATGGAAGAAGAGCTGAACGTAGATTTCGATCAGGATGGGAATTTTTCAGCCGAGAGTATCGGCGAACTGGCGGAGCTTATCGAAAAGAAACTTGCCGGTATCAATTAAATATCGTTGTCACGACCTCCGGTTCGTGACAAGGTCGCACTAGTTGGAGAGTTAGCGGTGCTCTGTCACCTGCAATCCGCTATAGCAGGGATGAATTCCCGCACCCGGGTTCGCGCTGTGCTGTCTGTCCGTGTAAGTGGTGTTGAGAGATCGGTCTCGCGCAACGAACTCCTGTGAATCATGTCAGGCGGGGAACCGAGCAGCATTAAGCAGGTCGGTTTGTGTGCCGCGAGGAAGCCGTTTTTGAGCCGGCTGCACGGGAAACGAGCAGGGTTGCGAATTCAAATGCGGGTGTGCGATCTTGTCATGAATCGGAGAACGTGTTTCACCCGAGTTATTTGAACTCGGGTGATTTTCTATGCCCGGAGATTTCGCATTGCTTTTTTGCCAATTTTGCATTATACTGATAACAGGGAGGTGAGCGGATGTATCAGGCGTTATATCGGAGCTATCGACCCCGAACCTTTGACGACGTCGTCGGGCAGCGGGGCATTACGCAGACGCTGAAAAATCAGCTCATCACGGGGCATCTGTCCCATGCGTATTTGTTTACCGGCACGCGCGGAACAGGGAAGACAAGCTGTGCCAAAATTTTGGCGAAGGCAGTCAACTGCGAAGCGCCGGAAAACGGCAATCCCTGCAACCGATGCTCCGCTTGCAGGAGCATCGATTCCGGCGCGTGTATGGACGTTTTGGAAATCGACGCAGCGTCGAACAACGGCGTGGATCACGTCCGCTCGCTGCGCGACGATGCGGTTTACACCCCGTCGGAAGTGAAAATGCGGGTGTATATCATCGACGAGGTACACATGCTCTCCATGAGCGCCTTCAACGCCCTGCTGAAAATCATCGAAGAGCCGCCCGCGCACCTGCTCTTCATTTTGGCAACGACGGAACTGCACAAAGTGCCCGCAACGATTCTCTCGCGCTGCCAGCGCTTCGCGTTCCGCAGAATCGCAACGGAGGATATTGTCGAGCGGTTGCGCGAGATTGCCTATCGAGAGGGAATTTCGATTGACGAGGATGCAGCCGCGTTTATCGCGAGATTGTCCGACGGCGGCATGCGCGATGCAATCAGCTTGCTTGACCAGTGCGCCTGCGCAGCGCAGGACAGGAAGGTAACGACCCCGCAGATTTGCGACACCTTAGGGCTTGCGGGCGCAAGGGAGACTGCGAATCTCATGCAGGCGATTGCGGCGCACGACAGCGCAGGCGCGCTGAAAGTCTTTCATGCGCAGTATGCGCAGGGGAAGGACATTGCGGCGCTGCTCGACGAGCTGTGCACCGTGGCAAGGGATTTGCTTCTGCTTAAAACCGCGCCGAACAGCGGCGGGAATATCATTTCCGGCATCTGCACACAGGAGGAGCTGAACGTGCTGCTCCCGCAAGTATCTTCCGGGGAACTGCTGCGCATTGCTGCAGTGTTGCGCGATACCGGCTTGCGCACGAGCGCAAACCGCCGCATTGACGCAGAGCTTTGCCTCTTGCGGCTTTGCAGCCCCGAGGCAAGTACGGATACGCAGGCAATTACCGCCCGCCTCAGCCGCTTAGAGCAGCAGTTGGACGGCGGTATGTGCACAGCAAAGCCGCAAGCTGCAAAGCTGGAGGAAGAATCGCCCCCTTGGGACGAGGAAGAGATTCCTGCGCAGCGCGAAGTCCCTGCGCCGCAGCCGTCCCCGCCGCCTGTAGGCTTTTGGGCGGAATTGATCGAGCGCCTTCGCGGCAGCTTGCGCCCGCCGACGGTGGGCATGTTTGCAGCTTCTGACCATGCGCCTCTGCGCGGAGAGCTGGACGGCGACACTCTGCTTCTTATCGCGAAGGACGATTTCACACTACAAATTGTGAACAAGCCGCAGACGCTGCAAACCGTTACTGAGGCAGCGTCGGCGATTCTCGGGCGCAGTGTCACGGTGAAACTGCAGCGCGAGAGCGAGAGCGAGAGCAGGCAAGCCGGATTTGAACGCATTCTGGAATTGGGGAAGCAATACCCCGATATCGTAGACATAATTTGATATAAGGAGAATTTACGATGGCGAAGAGCGGATTCCGCGGCGGTTTGGGCGGCGGCATGAACATGAATATGGTGAAGCAGGCGCAGAAAATGCAGCAGGACATGCTGAAAATGCAGGAAGAAATGGAAGCCAAGCAGTACGAGGCAAGCGCAGGCGGCGGCATGGTGAAGGCGTCTGTAAACGGCAAGCATGAGCTGCTTTCTCTGCAGATAAACCCCGAAGCGGTTGACCCCGAAGATGTGGAGATGCTGCAAGATATGGTCGTTGCTGCGGTGAATGAGGCGATGCGCACGGCGGAGTCCGATGCTGCAAGCAGCATGTCGAGAATCACCGGGGGGATGAACCTCGGCGGTCTGTTCTGAGACCATGCAGGTTTTCCCCGCCGCATTAGAGCGGCTCACGGAGCAATTTGCGAGGCTGCCGGGCATCGGAAGCAAGACCGCGCAGCGGCTGGCGTTTTATCTTTTAAGCAGACCTGAGAGCGAAACGCAGGAGTTCGCAGACGCAATCACGCAGGCGAAGCAGAGCGTTCGCCTCTGCCCGGAGTGCAGAAATCTGACGGATCGTGCGCTTTGCCCGATTTGCGACGACGACAGCCGCGACCACAGCATCCTCTGCGTGGTGGCAGAGCCGAAGGACGTCATTGCCATGGAGCGTGCGCGCGAATTTCGCGGCGTGTACCATGTGCTGCACGGCGTAATTTCGCCGCTGAACCATATCGGGCCTGACGATATTTGCGTGAGAGAACTGCTTGCGCGGGTCGGGCGCGGCGATGTGCGCGAAGTCATTATGGCAACCAACCCCGACACGGAAGGGGAGGCGACTGCGATGTATATTTCCAGACTTTTGCGCCCCTTAGAGCTGCGGGTCACCCGCCTTGCCTACGGCATCCCCGTCGGCAGCCAATTGGAATATGCAGATGAAGTAACCCTCCTTCGCGCCTTAGAAGGCAGACGGGAAATATAAAACGAGCCGCATTGCGACTCGTTTGCATGTTAAATCTTCTACTAGATATACTCCCTGAACGCTAAAAAGCCGCTAAACGCCTTGATTTCTGGGCGCTTAGCGGCTTTTGTTCTTTTAGCGAGGGTCAAAATTCTGGGGAATTGACGAGGGCAAGACGGTGATGGTCAGAGAAACGGGCGGCTTAAGGTGTTTTGTGTGATTAACACAACTTTAATCCATTGGATTGTGGCACATCATTCGCAAATCAGTGCTTATCGCTTGCGTTTGTTCTGCTTATTCAACAATTGTTTCTTGTTTTGGGCTTAAGGTCTCGTGCAGTTTACGGTTCCAATAGTCTTCGATTGTGCCATTATCTAAGACAGGAATTTTTCTCTTAATTATAGCTTTGATTTCATCTGAGAAATCCGTAAATCCTCCATTGAAGTATTTATCGTCGAATCGCGAATAAAGCACCTGTTTTACTTTAACAATAGAAGTTAACCATAGCTCGGAAAACGCCTCAGCAAACTCCTCATTTAACAGGTCTGTCACCCAATTGTTGCAATAGTATTCTTGTGATTCTCGGCTTTGGACTATTTCAAAATTTAACGGGTCTGCTTTCATTGCAGCGATTAGTCGTTCCCTGTCATCAGCCAAGAGCAATTCTCGATGTCTTTTCTGTGCTAATCTTCCGAGCTTACCATCATCTCCTTCGCCTGGGAATAGATATCCCTGAAGCCCTTGGAACCAATTGGTATCGCTAATAGATAGAATGACTTTTTCGATTTCTGCATAATCCAATTTTCCTTCTACAGAAATACTATTATATTTATATAACGAATTGAACCTTACAATTTTAATGGTGTCATAGGCTGACGGAAGCGTTCCGTTCTTAGCTGCGGTTATACATTCTGACCAGCCTTCTTGTAAAATAGAATCCTCGATTTCAAACGGTCTGCTTCTGAGAATAATGTCTTTAGGAGTCGACGTACGATAACACGCAATGCTTTCTTTTAAGAGAGCCTCAATAGCTTCTGCATCCCATACCCCTTCGATGAGCCAATCTCTCAAAGGAGTTTTAGCACGCTTTGATTCTAAAGCCCACTTGGATGTAATTTTGGAGATGGATTGTACTTCGGTATCATGCTTTGAAGATGCGCCTTTTCCTGAGTCGACAGAGATTTCCTCATCACTCACCGGCTTCCCATAATCTACTACTTCTGCAGATTTTGAGTAGCAAACGTCTTCAACGAATCTATTTAACTTTGTTTCTATAAATTTGTCGTAGGCACTATAGTCCACAGTGTTTGGCGCAATGCCGCGAATTACATCCCAAATCCATTTAAAATCGTCAATTACTCTTTTTAGTGTTCGTATATTCCCATCGCATTTTTTGTTATCTACCAATGAAGAAACGAGCAATAACTTGTGTTTTTTAATCTCGATAAAATAATCATTATCGCTATTAACATATCTTTCTAGCAGTGCGTCAACGATACTTTCTGCATCAGGACTAAAGTGCAAAGAGCGGACAAACACCTTTTCTTTAAAATTCCTGTATACTTCAAGTTTTCCCTCAGGTATCTTATCGGCATTTGCGACAACAATTACTTTCACATTACGATTTTCTGACAGGTCATTAATAAGTCCGAGAATTTCATAATAATCACCCGAACACCTTTCTAAATCATCAAGGACAATAATAGCTTCATCCGGTATGGTTACCAAATCGTATATGTTCACACTACTGCTAACACCCTGAACAATATTGCCAATTTTCGGAAGACTGCTCAAGACGGTTTTGAATCCATTTGCAATTTTATATGTTCTTTTACCGCCGACGGTTTTCGATAAAAGATATTCACGTTTAATTGCTTTATCAAATTCCTCCGCAGTTGTTACGCCGAAAAGAGAAACAATAAGAAAAAAACACTTGTTATGTTTAATGTTTTCTTCCCTGTTTTCAAAGTGTGGCTTAAGGTCATTGCGTATAAAGTATGTTTTTCCTGCGCCCCACTTGCCATCAATGAGGAGTGCCCCGCTTCCGTTAGGCATTCTTATGTATCGGTCGATCTCATCAAGTAACGCTTTGTGCGGGTTCCTATACATGGATTTGTCTCCCTTTCTTATCGTTTTTAATTCATTTTTCAGTTGTGCGCTATGTTCCGTTAAGGCTGCGACGCTTGGTTGTCATTTTGACGAACCGCAATGCGGCTCGCTTGTTATGGAAAGTACGCTTGACATTTTTGCCTCACTATGCTATCCTGTGATGGAAAGGAAACTTTCCAAATAATCTGAGGAAGTGGTGCGTTGAAGAATCGATTGGAAGAACTGCGAAAAATGCGCGGGATTCGACAGGAAGTGCTTGCTGCGGACTTAGACGTGTCGCGGCAGACCATCGGCTCGCTGGAAAACGGGCGATACAACCCGTCGATCCTACTTGCATTTAAGATTGCGCGATACTTTGCAATGCCCATCGAAGAAATTTTCTTATATGAGGAGGAAGAACCGTGAAAAAAGGGATATTTCACTATATAATTACAACAATCGGCACGGGCTTGATTGTGCTCGGCGTGTTCTTTTTGGTAAAGCTCGCAGAGCCGAAAGGGATGATGCAGGTGCTTCCGTATATCAGCATCGGCTTGGGCTGCGGCGTCTGCGGGCATGGAATCGGCGGGGCAATTGCCCTGAAAAAGATGCGGAAGAACCCGAATTTGCAAAAGCAGATGGAAATCGAACAGAGAGACGAGCGAAATACCGCCATTGCGCAGCGCGCGAAAGCGAAGGCATTTGACTGGATGCTGCTTGTGTACGCCGCACTGCTGCTTGCATTTTCTCTGCTGCGCGTGGATATGACTGCGGTGCTTCTCTTCGTGCTTGCGTATTTGCTGGTGATTATGGTCGGCATCTATTACCGCTTCAAATACGACAACGAGATGTGAACAGACTCTAGTCGGGAAGGCTCTGCGCGTACTTCTTGATAACCTCGAAGGTTTGCGCACTGATGACATGTTCGATGCGGCAGGCA
>JAISIK010000024.1 GCA_031262065.1 Oscillospiraceae bacterium
AGATGCCAACGTCTATTTCTGCGATGTTTCAAATTTAATCAAGGGGGATTCTTATGTGTCCTTCGAAGGTCGTAATGATATTGCAGTTTCCCTCAAGGGAGGGCTGGAAATCGGCGGAAGCTATCTTGTGCTGTGCAACCGGGTAGACGCCACCTCAATTATTTATATGCAATCCTCCCCGGTCAGCGTCATTCCCCTCAGTGAGACAGAAACCATCGAAGAAATCTATGCCTTAGTCGCCGGCGACTAAATCCCTGCACCCGGTGTGGCGGGTTGCATCCGATCCGCATCCCGCCGCTCCGGGTGCACTGCATCTATACGATAAATCCGCGGAGAAATACGGAGGAAAAATCATGCGTAAAACAATTCTACTTATTTCGATTTGCTTAGGAATCCTGCTACTATTCACAGCCTGCGCGAAAGAAGCACCCACACCCGCGCCGGAGGCTTCGATAAATCCGGCTGAAGTCGCCGCTTTGGATGCGGCTCTACCCTCGAACGCACCGGCGATCGACAACCCATTATCTCCTGACATACAAACATACTACATTAACTTTCTCGATGCTATCGATTTGAGCCCTATCATTTTTGTCGGAGAGTATATGGGCTACGAAATGACAGACATGGGCGTGTTCGACTGTTCCTTCAAAGTAAAAGAGGTCTGGCGCGGAGATTTCACCGAAGAGGTTATCCATTATGTCAGCTACGAGCTCGGCGGCGGTACGTATCTGGAGGGACAGGATTATGTGCTGATTATGCAGCGACACGAATCCCTGTTCTATGAGTATCCGCACCACACAATCATCGGTGATATGTTCATTCCTGTGGAGAATTTCAGTAACAGCCTGATGCATGGTCAGCCCCTGTCAAATCACAGCGACGAAGTTTTCGAAGACATCTCCTCCCTGCGCGAATGGGTGCTAAACGCCGAACCGCCGGAAGAAAAAGCCAAGAACTTCACTTGGGCAACTGATTTTCCAACCGTTGTGAAGGAAGCGGAGTTGATTTTGGAAGTAACGATAACCGGCATTTCTATCGAGGGAACTCACAAAGCCAGCAACGTCTATCTTGGCGAGGTGCTTGCGTTCGTCAAAGGAGATACCTACGTGCCCTTTGACCCGGAGACAAGCAACGAAATCGGAATCACCCTGAATAAAGGTTTGGAAATTGGCGAGACATACCTCGTACTGGTTAACCGGGTAGACGCAACCGCATGTTTCTATATCCAATCCTCCCCGGTCAGCGTTATTCCCCTCAGCGAGACCGAAACCATCGAAGAAATCTATGCCTTAGTTGCTAGCAACTAAACCCCCAGTGCCCGGAGAGCAATCGCAAAAAAGACCAACCGCCTTGCTGAGCGGTTGGTCTTTTTGCCTCTGCTGCTTACTCCCCCTGCCACTGCGCGAAGAGCCCCTGCATCCATGCGGGCACGTCCATTTGATACACCGCGTTCAAATTCTCCGCCCGCAGGACGGACTTCGCCTCTCCCTGCGAAACGCAGCGTCCCTGATGCAGCAGCAGCGCATGACTGCCGTACGCCCGCGCAAGCGAAAGGTCGTGCACCACGGAAACCACCGCGCGCCCCGGCTGCTTGAGCCACTGCGACACGAGCGAAAAAATCTGCTTTTGATAGACGAGATCCAGATGATTCGTCGGCTCATCAAGCAGCAACAATTTCGGATTCTGCGCGAAAACCTGCGCCAAAAACACCCGCTGCAGCTCGCCGCCGGAGAGCGTCAAAACATTCTGCCCCTGCTGCGCGGTCAAGCCCGTAATCTCCAGCGCCCGCTCGACCGCCTGCGCATCGTCGCTGTTCTTCGCAGAAAACATGCCCGCACTATGCGCGTAACGCCCGAGCTTCACGACCTCCCCGACGCTGAAGGAATAGCCGACATGATGGTTCTGCGTCAAAACGCCGACATACTTTGCCCGCGCAGCGGGCTTCCACTTCGCGCTGTCCCTGCCGCCGAGCAGAATTTTCCCCGTATAGGGCGCGGTTTGCGAAATCGCCGAGAGCGCCGTGGATTTCCCCGCGCCGTTCGGCCCGACAATCATCAGCCACTGCCCTTCGCGCACGGAAAAGCCGACACGGTCTAAAATGGTATGCTGCCCGTAGCGAACGGACAAATCTTTGACTTCCAGCATGCCCTCACCCCTTCCTCGCGCGGTAAAAAATCAGCACAAACACAACCGCGCCGATGAAGCTCGTCACAACGCCGATGGGCAGTTCTACGGGCTTGAGAATCGTGCGGGCAATGAGGTCTGCAAGCAGCAGGAAAATCATACCGCTGAAACAGGACGCGGGCAGCAGCCGCTTGTGGTTCGGTCCGACAAGCAGGCGCACGCCATGCGGCGTGATAAGCCCGACAAAGGCAATTGTGCCCCCGATGGA
The DNA here is from genome assembly GCA_031262065.1 of Oscillospiraceae bacterium. GTDB lineage: Bacteria > Bacillota > Clostridia > Oscillospirales > Oscillospiraceae > JAZOXB01. Next base: position 2,393 of record JAISIK010000024.1, read on the forward strand.
AACACACACGCCGATAAGCACCGAGACCGCAATGAGTACCAGCAATTTCGTGCGGCGCACATGCACGCCGATGTGATTGGCAGTATCCTCGCCGACCGCGAAGGCATTGAGTTCGCGGCTTTGCAGCAAAATCACCCCGCCGCAAAGAAGCAAGGTTACGCCAAGCACCGCCGCGTTAAAATAGCTCGAGCCCTGCAAACTGCCCATCGTCCAAAAGGTAATCTGCTGCACCTTGTCGGCCGCAAAGGTAATCACCACGCTCATCGCGCTTGAAACGAACATGGAAAACACCACGCCGATGAGAATAATGGTATTCGTGGAGAGCGAATAATCCAGTTTATAGGCAAGCGCCAGAATACCCAGCATCGATGCAAAGGCAAAAACGATTGCAGTGCCCATCGTCCCGGCAATGGGCAGGGCGGGCAGCTGTATGCCGAAGGCAATGGCAACCACTGCGCCAAGCGCCGCTCCGGAGGACACGCCGAGCGTCGAACTGTCCGCAAGCGGATTTTTCAAAAGCCCCTGCATCGCAGCGCCGCAGAGCGCCAAGGACGCGCCAGACAGCGCAACGCACAGCACGCGCGGAAGCCGCACAGACAGGAGAATCGTGCTCGCGGTCGCATTGCCCTGCGGCAGTCCCGCCACAGCATTTTTGAGCACAAGCAGCGTATCTTTCAGGGAAATATTCACGCTGCCCACGCACACGCACAGGCAAAGCGCAGCCAAAGTCACTGCGGAAAAGGCGGCAAATTCCCACGCGCGGAAGTGTTCCTGCTTCATAATCGACGCCTCCAAATGCTATTTCTGCGCTGTAATAAAGTCATAGAGCAGCTTTGCGCCGTCCGCCAAACGGTTGGCAGGGCGGGAAAGCTCGTTGTCCGGCAGATTGAAAATCGCCGCATTCTGCACGGCTGTGATGGTCTCCCAGCCCGCGCGACCCATAATCTCCTGCTCCGGCGTAAAATCCGCGCCGCCCATCGGTGAAACGGTCACAATGTAGTCGGGATTGCGCGCAATCACCTGCTCCTCGGAAATCTCCGCCCAGCCGGAGACGTCCGCAAAGCAGTTTTTCAGCCCCATCATCACCGCAATTTCGTCCATAAACGTGCCGCTCCCGGCTGTCCACAGCCCGTATTCCAAGGGCGAAACCTCAAAATAAATCGTCTGCGTGCCGTCGCCCGCAGGATTAGCAGAAATCTCGGCAAAGGTCTGCTGCATGCCGGAGATTACCGCCGCAGCGTCGGCTTCCTTGCCCATGAGCTTGCCGATGAGTTCTATCGCCGTGTACACGCCCGCAATATCCTTCGCGTCGCTCACGACCACGCGGATTCCGGCATCTTCGAGCTGCTTCACCTGCGCTTCTGACTGCGCCATCGTGCTCATCAGAAGCACTTGCGGCGCAAGGGCGATGATTTGCTCTATGTTCGTGTCATAGCCGGACTGCACGCTCTCCACTTCCGATACCTGCGGGGGATAATCGCAGAATTCCCCGCGCCCAACCAAGGTCTCCCCCGCCCCGATGGCATAGAGAATCTCGCAGTCCGAGGCGGTGAGGGCGACGACCCTCGTCGCGGGTTCGTTTAAGGTGATTGTGCGCCCCGCCATGTCCGTAACGGTGATTGCGCCGGATTGCGCGGAAGCGTCCTCCTGTTTGCATCCTGCAAACAGGGTAAGCGCGAGGGACAGTGCCAAAATGAGTGCTAAAATTCTTTTCATTGTTTTATCTCCTTAGATGATATAAATAAAATCCGCACGGTCACAGGGCATGACAGTACGAATCGTATTTCTTCGGCTACAGTGACAGTATAGCCCCGGCGCAACACTCGACGTATCTGACTGATCCTGCCTCGGCAGGCTTCACAGTGGCCGTCCCGCGGGGAATTTCACCCCATTCCGTCGCCGACTTCATAAGCCGGACGCGTTGCCCTAATATATTTTTTCTATTAGGATAGCAGATATTTGGCAATTGTCAACAAATTTCTTCCCCGCTCTATTAGAATATGATATAGTTAAGGAAATAAGGAAGTGACTTTATGATGAATCTAACACTGCGTCCCATAACGGACGCAGATATTCCCCGTATCACGCAGTGGCTCAACAAGCCTCACATCAAACGCTGGTACGAGCCCATCGACGAATGGCTCGACGAAATCCGCGGGCGGCGCGACACCTTCTCGTGGCTTCGGCATTTCATCGTGGAGGACGCAGGCGTGCCCATCGGCTTCTGCCAGTATTACGACTGCTTCGACTCCGTGGGTTTGGAAGACTGGAACGGTCGCGCCTTCCCAAATCGCGGCGAAGTCTTCTCCATTGACTATCTCATCGGCGAGAAAGCCTATCTCGGACGCGGCTACGGCAAGGCGCTTGTGCGGCTTTTGTCTGCGACCGTCGTTGCGCTGGGCGCGCAGGAGATTATCGTTGACCCGGATCGGGAAAACGCGAAGTCAAACGGCGTGCTGAAATCCGGCGGCTATGTTTTCGATGAAACAGCCGGGTATTATCGGCTAAGCATACGCCCCCTTCGCCCCTGCGAGCTGCCCGCGCTGGAGGAATTCTTGTATCTTGCCGTATTTGTGCCCGAGGGCGTGGAAGCGCCGCCGCGGGATGTGATTTTTCATCCGGGCGTTTACGTTTATATAGAAAACTTCGGGGAAAAAGACGACGTCTGCCTTGTCGCCGAACAAGGTGGCAAAATAATCGGCGCTGCGTGGTCGCGCATTTTGGCGCATCCCGGCAAACGCGGCTACGGGAACATCGACCCACACACGCCGGAGCTTGCCATCTCCGTATTGCCGCATGCCCGCAGCAAAGGCGTGGGCACGGCGCTTCTGTCCGCACTTTTCAAAACCCTTGCAGATAGAGGCTACAGCCGCATTTCGCTCTCGGTGCAAAAAGAAAATCCCGCCCTTCGGCTGTATACGCGCGTCGGTTTTGAACGCATTGGCGAAAATGAAGAGGATTTTATCATGGTGAAGTCCCTGATTAAAAATTATTGAGAAGCAGCGGAACGAAATCCTCTTCAGAAAAAATGTGACCATAAGAATACCGAACTTCCGCGACAAACGGATCGGCTGCAATGGCTGCAGAATACACCTCTCCGGCAATCGTCCATACACCTGCATAATTCGTAGCGTTTTCAACGGTTTTTCCCAAAACTCCATAGCGGTCTGCATAATAGCGCGTCCCCGAATGATCGTAGGAAACATCCAATACCGTCGTATATGAACCGATGCTCCAATACGGCGAAGTATGGTCGTCAGCCAGCCATGGCGCTTCTTTCAAGAAGACGAGTAGTTCATTGCCACCCGCAAACAGGGGGTATCCAACAATTGTTCCTGTAGAACACCCGGACTGCAATAAGGTAATTGTATCGGGCATATCCCCCTTAAAGCACTCCAAAACAGCAGCTTCATAGTATGTTTGCAGCAATTCCGTATCCTCCGCCAACCAGTCCCCCACCATGACTCTCGCTACGGCGTCTGCCTCTGCCAAGGCTTCCTCAAAGGTATAAATATGCGCTAAAGACACGCGCACACGCGAGCTACCGATACGGACGGGCGGCGGAACCGACTCTTCATCGGAGGAGTTTGCGCAGCCGGAAACCGATAGCAACAACGCCGCCACAAAAACGATGCAGAAAATTTTCTTCATTGTTCACATCCTTTCTCTAAATCAGCACAAAGTGCTTTTGAAAATCCGTGTCCGAAAAAAAGCGCACAAGCCGAGCTTAGCCTTCGACTTGTGCGCACATAGGAATGATTTTGCTGCAATTTCTCCGCATACGGTAACTGCAGCAAAAGTATGTTTGCACAAAGCCAAGCAGTCTGCCGTAAAAAACAGGTCATAAAAACATTTCTTCAAATCAATTTAAATTTCTTCTATATCTATCTGATAAATATTATAATATATTTTTCCAATTATTGCAACACTATTTGCCTTTTCTTTCACTAAAATTTATTAAAATTTATCCTATTAAGCATAGGCATGGTATGCCTGAAATGCAAAACAGCGCGAGCGTTAATTGAAAGCGAGGTAACTATGAAAAAGGCAGTGATCATCACGGGCACAGACGTTAAGGGCTGCACCTACCACATCAAGGAAGCCTTTTTACAAGGACTCGGCGGCGCTTACGAAGTAAGCGAATTCTCCCTGCCGAAAGACATGCCGCACTTTTGCTGCGGCTGCAAAGTTTGCTTTTTCGACAGCGAACACCGCTGCCCGCATGCGAAAAGCGTTATGCCCATTTGGAACGCCCTGCTGGAAGCGGACTTGCTCGTCTTCGCCGCGCCTGTTTATGTGATGCGCGTGCCGGGACAAATGAAGGCACTTCTCGACCATTTCGGCTGCCACTGGATGGTTCACCGCCCCGACCCCGCGATGTTTACAAAACGCGCCGCGATCCTCACGCAAAGCGTTGGCGCACCGAACGGCAGGGCGCAAAAGGACATTGCCACAAGCCTTTCGTGGATGGGCGTGTCAAGCATCAAGCGGCTCGGTTTCGGGCTGATGGAGGGCGTCATTTGGGACGAACTCTCTACGGAGCGCCGCAGGAAAATTACAGCGAAAACAGAGAAATTCGCAAAGAGATTCATCGGCGCTAAACCCGCGCGGCAGTCGCTGAAAACGCGGGCGCTGTTTTTCGTGGCAAAGCAGCTGCACAAAAACATCCTGAAAAAAGAAGAAACGCCCGGTGCGGACAATCGCCATTGGATTGCGCAGGGCTGGCTGAAGGAGAAAAACGGATGAGAACCTATCAAATCGCCGCTCTCGCGCTTCTGTGCGCATTCTATATCGCGTACATAGCAAAGATGTTGCTGCTCAGAAAGCAAGGCATCAAGGGCAGCATCCTCGGCAAAAATGCGCTGGAAAAAGCGCTAATCGTTGTTACCTACGGCGGCGCGGCGCTGCAGTTTTTCAGCGCGGTTTTCCCGAAGTTGATTTGGGGCTTCCCGTCGTTTCCGACCATGCACGAGGACGGGGTAATTCTTATGGCTCTGGGCGTTGCCGCTTTCATTGCAGCAGTTATCACCATGAAAAGCAACTGGCGCGCAGGATTTGCGGAAAACCAAAACACCGCGCTCGTCACAGGCGGCATTTATCGCTACAGCCGCAATCCCGCCTTTGTGGGCTTCGATTTGCTGTACATCGGCTGCGCCCTTGTGTTCCCCAACGTGCTGCTTATTGCAGGAAGCCTTGCCGCGCTGACGCTGTTTCATTTGCAGATTCTATCTGAGGAACGCTTTCTGGCGGCGCAATTCGGAGAGGAATATGCAGCCTACCGCAAGACAGTCCTTCGCTATTTGGGACGACATTAAGAACCAGCGGAGAGGGGCTTCCCTCTCCGTCGTCTTCGAAGTATCTATTTAGAATTTTTCCTAAATAGATATTGACACGCAGGTACATTTTTGCTATTATGTATTTAGATTAATTTCTAATTAGCTTCCGAGGGGGCGATACTTTTGGCTTTATCCGATACACTTAAGGCAATCTCTAACCCGGTCTGCCGCGAGATTCTGGAGTATCTGAAGGGCGGCAGACAAACTGCCGGCGAGATTGCGAAGCAATTTGATTTAACCGCGGCGACCATATCGTATCATTTGTCCAATCTGAAAAAGGCTGCGCTGATTCACGAGCAAAAGCACAAAAACTTCATTTACTATGAGCTGAATGTATCGGTGTTTGAAGAATTGCTGGTTTGGATTATGCACTTTAAGGGGGAATCGAAATGAGGAAAATCAACTGGAAAACCGCGATTGTCACATCGCTTGTGGCGCTCTTGCCCATGGTTTTGGGCATGGTTCTTCTGCCGAAACTGCCGGACACCGTCGCCATCCACTGGGGCATGAACAACGAGGCAAACGGCTGGGTGGGCAAGCATTTTGCAGTCTTCGGGCTGCCCGCTTTTATGGCACTGCTTCAGCTGGTCGTGAGCATCACCACCGACATGCAAGCAAAAAACGGCAGACCAAAACTTGCCAAAATTGCGCTGTGGATTATCCCTGTTCTCTCACCGATTCTCTATACGATGACCATGCACATTGCGCTCGGCGGCAAACTCGATGCGCACCTGATTCCCGGGCTGCTTTTAGGCACTGTTTTTATCGTATTCGGCAACTATCTCCCCAAAATTCCGCAGGAGCAAAACGGCAAACGCATCGCCCAGACGCTGTCGCCGGAGAAATACCGCAAAACCATGCGCCGCATGGGCATTGCGTTCTTATGCTTTGGCGTATTGGTCTTGGGCAGCCTGTTTTTCGGGGAGTTGGTCTTCGCCATCGTCGTGGGGCTTGGGATTTTGTCGATATTGGCGCTTAGCGTTGTGAGCTATATAAAGCGGTAGTTTGTAAAACTACCTCCATACGCAGTTAAACAGCGGAGAGGTGAAAACCTCTCCGCTCTGTTTTGAACGCCTGCATTTTCTTCTTGACAAATGCAGAGCAATCGTCTATACTGTATATAGTGAACATATTCACTCATTGAAAGGAGGCGGAGACTTGCAGATTATCCTATCCCATCGCTCCGGCGAACCGCTGTATGAGCAGATAAAGACGCAGATTCGGGACGCGATTTTCAGCGGCGACCTTGCCGAAGACGAGTTGCTGCCCTCGGTGCGGGGGCTGGCGCGGGACTTGAAAATCAGCGTCATCACCACCACGCGGGCATACAGCGACCTTGAAGCCGAGGGCTTGGTGGTTTCCGTGCAGGGTAAGGGTTGCTACGTCCTGCCGCGAAACAAAGAATTGGCGCGGGAAAACGCCCTTTCCAAGGTAGAAGCGGGACTGAGCGCCGCCATCGACGCTGCGAAAGCCGGTGGCATCACCGCCGCAGAGATTTTGGAAACCCTCACCCTGCTTCTGAAGGAGGAAGTATTGTGACAAACATTTTGGAGCTGAAGAACTTCAGCAAGTCTTACCCCGGCTTTTCCATAAAGGATGTATCTTTCACCTTGCCGAAGGGGTACATCTGCGGGTTTGTCGGGCAAAACGGCGCAGGGAAAACGACCATCCTCAAATCCATTTTGGGCTTCACGCGCCCTGATTCCGGCACAATCGAGCTTGCCTGCTGCGCGGAGGAAATCGGTGTTGTGATGGAGGCACCAATGTATGTAGACGAGTGGACGGTCGCCGAGGTCGAAATGAATCTTTCGCCGTTTTATCCGGCTTGGGACTGCGTGGCATTCGCGCGGTATTTGGAGCAATTTGCTCTTGATCGCAAAAAGAAAATCAAGGCGCTCTCGCGCGGCATGAAGATGAAAATTCAGCTTGCAGTTGCCCTTTCGCACGGGGCAAAGCTGCTGATTTTGGATGAACCCACAAGCGGGCTTGACCCTCTGGCGCGTGACGAGGTTTGCGACCTCCTGCGTGAATTTGTACTGGATGAGAGCCGTAGCGTATTGTTTTCCAGCCACATCACTTCCGACCTTGAAAAGACTGCCGATTACATCAATTTCCTAATTGACGGCACGATCGTCTACGCAGGAACAAAAGACGCGCTGCTTGAAAAGTATGTCCGCGTCGCAGGCGGCTTAGGCGCGCTGTCGGCGGAGCAAAAACGGTGCATTATCGGCTATCGCGAGCACGGCACGGGCTTCGAGGGCATGTGCGAAAGAGCGCATCTCCGGATACTTCCGCAAACGCTCCTCGCGGAAGCGATTGCCCTTGATGATATTTTTATCTGTATGAATAAGGGGGCGAAACTGCATGAATAAATTGCGCGCATTTATCCGCTTGGATTTTTCCACGGTAAAGCCCTATCTGAACATCAAAACACTACTGATCCTCGGTGTATTTACGATTTTCGTATCGGTTTTGAATGGCACTGTCAGTATGTTTCTCGGCACCGGCTTCATGCTCGGAATGATCTTTGGGGCAAACCCCTTTGCTATCGGTGAGAAGTGCAGTCTTGACGCGTTGTATATAACCCTCGGTATAAGCAAAAGAACCGTTGTTTTGGGACGATACCTGTTTGTCCTGCTTTTTGACATAGCTTCCATTCTTTTTGCCTTCGTTCTCTCTGCGTTCGGCGTATTCGGCGCAAAGGCATTGGGTATCCTCCAAGACAGCGGCGGCACTTCTGTTGCGGCGACTATTCTGATTCCTGTCGTGCTGTTGCTCATGCAGATGTTTCAACTGTCGCGGTTGTTTAAGACTAGCTACTCTAAAGCCAAATTCGTGTTTGTACTTCCGATTCTCATGGTTACAGCAAGTATGTCATTCATCAGAATCCTTGCAAATAACACAGCAACGGCGGCAAGGCTTTCAAGTGCTTTGCCCGAATCTTTCGCCGGCAAAGTGCTGTTCGGGGCTGTTATTGCAGCAATGCTTGCCCTTGCCGCACTGTGCTCCTATCGACGGTCGATAGCCATCTATAAAAAGCGCGATTTTTAGAAAACCAGCGGAGAGGCTTTGCCTCTCCGCTGGTTGCTATTGCGCTTTGACTATCGGGCGCAGTTCGATGTAGCCGCGCCAGCCTTGCGGGGAAAACTGCATTTTCGGCGCAAGCTCCGGCGCGTAGCGATAGCCGTAGACTTCGGGGCTGAACTTCTCAATATGCGCCATTGCATCGCCCACAGCCTCTGCAAACTGCTCGTCGCTGTACGGCTGCCCTTGGAACACCAGCATTTTGCAGGGCGGCAGCTCGATAAGGTCAAAGCCGACGGGAATCGTACCGCTGTAATTCTCCGCGACTTCCACGCCGTGCGCGTAAACGCCGGTGTTTGCAGGGCGCATATTCTCCGGCAGCCACAGCCCCACCGGCTCGTAAAGCGCTTCTTTGATGTCGCACAGCACATCCCACGGCTCTGACATGTTGTTCTTGCCGCAGCCAAACTCGGCTACATAGGCAAAATAGTCCTCCGCATTTTTGCTTCGCTTCAAGATGAGTTTCCGCGCGGGACGCTCCAAAATTTGGGTGAAAATCACCGCAGTTTCTCTTGCCATTTCTGATTCCTCCGTTTTCGTTTTGCGGCGGTCGAGGTAAAGGGTCGGCACAATCCAGCCGTCCGCTTTTGCCTGCGAATACTTTTTCGGCGCAATGCCAAAGCCGTTTGCAAAGGCGCGGGTGAAGCCCTCGTGGCTGTCAAAAACGAAATCCAGCGCAACGTCAAGCACTTTTACATTCTCCCGCCGCAGTGCGCGGGCGGACGCCAACAACCGCTCGCGGCGGATATACGCAAACGCCGACAGACCGGTTTCCGCTTTGAATATCCTTGCGGCGTGAAACTGCGAATAGCCCGCCGCTTTTGCAAGTGCGCTTGCTGTAATCGGCTCTTGCAAATGCGCTGTGATATAGCCTTTCATCTTGCTGACCGCAGCGGTGTATTCCTCTTTGTGTTCAGACACTTTCCTCACCTCCTGCAAGCATTCTACCTGAAAACGGAGAAGTTTTCTTGACCGCAAATGCGATTAGGGCATTTGCGTTACGCAATAGGGCGTTATTTCCCCGTCGATATAGATGCGCAAATCCTCTATGCCGTAGCCCTCTATGCCCACGACGCTCAGCTCAAAATCCGGCACTTTCTCGGGCGCGTTTGCGTAGGTGGTTTCGTATTTGATTTCGACTTCATCCTCATCGCCCAAATTGTCCAAAATTTCCCCCGTGCCGTAAAAAGCCTTCCCGCTGTTTTCGCCCTTGTGGGCGTTCATGTAGATATAGACAAAATAAATATCCTCACCATCGAGCCCCAAATCGCCCATTTCCTCCATGTGCGCTTTTGCTGTTTCCGCATTCGGCTTCAAAACATACACGCCTGCGCCGTTTGCATCACAGGCTGCAACCCATTCGTTGACGTATGCAGGGACTTCTTCCCCACGCAGTCCCGTGCCCAAGGTCATCGACCCGACGCTCACGTCCGCGCGCCAAAGAAGCCCGATACTCACGACCCCGACCACAAACAGCGCAATCGGGACGAGAACTGCCGCGATAAGAATGCCCAGAAGTTTTCTGTCCTTTTTCGGCTCGGCGGAAGGTGC
>JAISIK010000026.1 GCA_031262065.1 Oscillospiraceae bacterium
GGCATGCTCAAGCGGCATCTTGCGCCGCAAACACTGGAAAAACTTCTGACCAAAGAACTGATTCCCGATGTAGTAAAGAAATCCCGCAACCCCATCAAGAGAATGCGTGAACTGCGTAAGGAAAAGGATGATACCGATGCACAAACATAAGATACTTGCTTTTCTTCTTGCTCTGGTCATATCGGTTGCGTTGTGGGTTTATGCGGTTACGGTCGTCAACCCCGACGACACAGTTACCATTTCGGGGATTTCCCTGCAGCTCGAGGGCGCAGACGTTCTCCGGGCGCAGGGGCTGATGATTACCGGGGGAGAAAATATCAAAGTAAGCGTTACGCTCTCCGGCAGGCGCTCGGATTTGCGCGAGCTAAACAGCGAAACGGTTGCTGCGGTTGCGGATGTGACGAGAATTTCTTCCGGCGGAAGCCACCAGCTTTCGTGGAGCATTGTGCTTCCGAGCTCCGTGGCGACGGGCGACATTAAAGAGGTCAACCGCACGCCGTCGCGCATTACCGTGAGCGTGAGCGAAATTCAGGAAAACCCCGAAGTGCCTGTGGAAATCGAGTACAGCGGCGAACCGCAGGAAAACTTTATGATCGACAAAAGCAACGTTGTGAAAAGCGTAGACGTTCTGTCAATCAGCGGTCCTGCCGCCGAAGTTGAAAACATCGACCATGCCATTATCCGCGTGGACGTCTCCGGCGCGAACGCGCTGATTGATAACGAATATACCTACGCGCTTGTCGATACTGCGGGAAACGAACTGCCGATTGGGCAGTATGTCACCGTTTCCTCCGAGACTGTGCGGGTAACGATTCCCGTTTTGCGCTATAAAGACATTTCCCTGACAATCGATATTATTCCCGGCGGCGGCGCAACTTTGGAAGATGTGCGCTATGAAATCCTGCCGAAGACAATTCGTGTCACGGGAAGCGAGGCTGATTTGGCTGCAATGCCCGATGAGATGGTCGTTAAAACGGTGGAGCTGTCCGAGATGGGCTATGAGCAGGAGCTGCTTGTCCACCCGCAGCTTCCCGGCGGCGTTACGAACAGCGCGCAGGATGATACCGTTACCATCTCTTTGCGGCTGCTTGGGCTGATTACTAAAGAGTTTGCCATCGATGTTTCGCAGATTCAGCGTCTGAACGACGATGAGGAAATGCTCTTCGGCACGCAGACGGTGAGAATTGTCGTTCGCGGCAAGCCTTCGGTGGTCAATGCGCTCACCGAGGATGATTTTACGATTACCGCCGATATGGTCAACGGCTACGACGCTTCTGCAAAGACGGTCACGCTGGTCATTACCCTGCCGAAGGGCACAAGCGCGGGTGTAATCGGCACGCCGTATACCCTGCAGGTCATTCAGTAGGGCGCGGCGATGAGACAATACGCACGCGTTACGGCGCTTTTGCAGAAAGGCATGGCGGAAATCTCTGTGCTTCGCGAAAGCGCATGCAGCGGCGACTGCCACAAATGCAGCGGCTGCGGCGCTGCGGCGCAGCAGGTGATTGTAAAGGCAAAAAACCCAATCGGCGCGCAGCCGGGGCAGAGGGTCTGCGTCGAAACGGACACAGCGCTCATTCTGCGCGTATCTGCGCTGGTCTATTTGCTGCCGCTGGCGCTGTTTTTTGCGGGATACTTTGCGGGGCTTGCCCTTTTATGGCGTCCCGTGATTTGCGGGCTTGCCGCCTTTGTGATTGGAACGCTTCCTGCGCTTGCCTATAATCGGCGACTGAAACGCAATCCGCCGCAGTACGTGATTCGCGAAATTGTGAGCTGACTATGTTTGGATATGTATTACCGAGGTTCGATAAACTTGCCGAGGCGGATGCTGCGCGTTACCGCGCGGCATACTGCGGATTGTGCCGCAGTTTGAAAGAAGCATACGGCTTTCGTGCAAGATTTTTGGTCAATTACGATATGACCTTCCTCTATTTTCTGCTCTATCGCGGTGAGCGCGAGCAAGCAGAGCGCTGCGCCTGCCCCGCGCGTCCGTTTTGCAAGAAGGACTGCCTGCCCGGCTGCGATGTGCTTTCCTACTGCGCAGACTTAACGGTCTTGCTCTCTGTTTGGAAGCTGCGCGATGCAAGGCGCGACGGTTCGTTTTTCAAGTCGATGGGGGCGGGAATCGCGCTGGCATTTTACAGAAAGGCATACCTGCGCGCTGCAAGCCGCCACCCGAAATTAGACGAGGAAATCGGCAAGCAGCTCGAGCGCCTGCAAGCGCTGGAAGATGCGCACTGTTCGAGCATCGACCGCACGGCGGACGCTTTTGCGCAAATCCTCTCCCGCTGCGCGGGCTATTTTGAAGAGGAAGCGCAGCGCAGAGCGGCGGGGCAACTCTTATACCATGTGGGAAGATTTTTGTATCTTGCAGATGCCTTAGAGGACTTGCCGAAAGACAATCGGACAGGCAGCTATAACCCTCTTCGCTATCGATATGCCCTGCAAGACGGCAGGCTTACGCAAGCGGACAAGCAGCAGCTTACGGAAACGGTAGATACTTCCGTCAGCGTGGCTGCCTCGGCGTTTGAGCTGATGCAGCATATACCCGACGCCGCAATACTGAGCAATGTGATATATTACGGACTGCCTGCAGTGCTGCACAGCGTGGCAGCCGGCACGTTCCGAAAACGCAGGAGGAAACATGAAAGATCCGTATGAAGTTCTGGGCGTAGCGCACGGCGCGTCTGACGAAGAAATTAAAAAGGCATACCGCGAGCTGGCGCGTAAATACCACCCCGATAACTACACGAATAACCCCTTAGCGGATCTTGCGCAGGAGAGAATGAAGGAAATCAACGAGGCGTACGATATGCTCAGCAAGGGCGGCAGTGCGGCGCACAGCGGCGCTTCTTCGCGCGGCTATTCCGGCACGGGAAGCGGCGCGCTTGCAGCCGTCCGTTCGCTGATTCAAAGCGGCAGGCTCGATGAGGCGGAAGCCCGCTTGGACGCTGTTCCCACGCACAACGCGGAGTGGTATTATCTGCGCGGCGTGATTGCGCAAAGGCGCGGCTGGGTTGACGAGGCGTCGCAGAATTTCCGCATCGCGGTGAATATGGAGCCGACGAACCCCGAGTACCGCAACGCGGTCAGTTCCGCAGGCGGCGGCGCATACGGCTACCGTCAGGAGCGCTATAACGACCCGTCGGGCGATATGTGCGACCTTTGCAGCACGCTCATGTGCTTGAATTGCTTATGCGGCGGATGCCGTTAAAACAAAGGAGTTGGCAGTATTGATTTCCAGCATGACCGGCTACGGTCGCGCAGTGCGCAGCATCCGCGACCGCGAGATTACAGTGGAACTTCGTGCGGTGAATAACCGCTTTTTAGATTGCAACGTAAAAATGCCGCGCGTTTTCTCCTACGCAGAGGACGCCGTAAAGCAAACGGTCAAGGACCATGTCAGCCGCGGCAAAGTGGATGTTTTTATCAGCATCAATTCGGCGTGCGCGGACAATGTCCGCGTATCGCTCAACCGCCCGGTTTTAGAGGGCTATCTGGAGGCTGTGCGGACAATTGCCGCAGACTACGGCGTGCGCGACGACGTCAGCGCAATGTCCCTCACGCGCTTTCCCGATATATTCGTCGTGGAAAAGCCGGAAGAAGACGAGAAGCAAAACACGGCGGACATCTTAGAGGTTGTGCGGGAGGCGCTCGAGGCATTTCACGCCATGCGCCGCGTAGAAGGCGAGGCTTTGGCGAAAGATTTACGCGCCCGCGCGGCAACGATTTTGTCCTATGTGGACAAGGTCGAGGCGCGCAGCCCCATCACAGTTGCGGAGCATCGCGCAAAGCTCCTTGCCCGCATGAACGAGGTGCTGGAAAAGTCCTCGATTGACGAAACCCGCATTTTGACCGAGGCTGCAATTTTTGCAGATAAGACTGCCGTGGACGAAGAAACCGTGCGCCTGCGCAGCCATTTCTCTCAGCTTGAGCAGCTGCTTTCAGGCGGCGGCGCGATTGGGCGTAAACTCGATTTTCTCCTGCAGGAGATGAATCGCGAGGCAAATACCATCGGCTCGAAGGGCAACGATCTTGAGCAGGCGCGCAATGTTGTGGAGATTAAGGCGGAGCTTGAGAAAATCCGCGAGCAGATACAAAATATTGAGTAACGGAGGCACGCATGCAACTGGTGAATATCGGATTTGGGAATATGATTTCCGCCGAGCGTGTGCTGAGCGTCGTCTCGCCCGACTCTGCGCCGATTAAGCGTCTGATTCAGGAGGCGCGCGAGCGCGCCATGCTCATCGATGCAAGCTACGGCAGAAAAACCCGCGCGGTTATTTTAATGGATACCGACCATGTCGTCCTTGCAGCCATTACGCCGCAGGTTATTGCAAAGCGTATGTCGGACAAGCCCGATGAAAGCTACCTTTGCGAGGATGAAGAGGCATGAGTGTGGGAAAGATTATTATTGTGTCAGGACCCTCCGGCGTGGGCAAGGGGACGGTGCTGCGCGAGGTTATGCGGCAAAACCCCTCCCTGCAATTTTCCGTTTCCGCAACGACCCGCCCGATTCGTCCGAAAGAAGTGGAGGGCGTGAATTACTTCTTTGTGGATAAGACCAATTTTGAGCAAATGATTTCCGACGGGCAGATGCTCGAATACGCGCTCTATGCCGATAACTACTACGGCACACCCTTGCTGGCGGTGGAAGCTGCGCTTGCGCGCGGTATCAGCGTTGTGCTGGAAATCGAGGTGCAAGGTGCCTTGCAGGTGATGAAGCGCAGACCCGATGCGCTTTCCATCTTTATCGCAGCCCCCTCGTTCGACGAGCTGAAAAAGCGCCTCGAAGGGCGCGGCGACACGCCGCCGGAGATTGCAGCCAAGCGCCTGCTTGCAGCGCGTTGGGAGTACGAACAGGCGCTGTCGTACCAATATATCCTTGTCAACGACTCTATCGACCGCGCGGTGTCGGAGTTCAATGCCATTTTATCTGCTGAAAACTGCGCGGACGTTTCCATAGAAGACGCCGCGCGTCATGCAGAAGCATGTAAAACGAAAAACAGAAAAAATATTGTTATGGAGGTATCCTAGTATGCTTTATCCCGCAATGGACACCCTGCTCGGCAGTGTAAACAGCCGCTATCTGCTGGTGAATGTCGTCGCCCGTCGGGCAAGACAGATTTCAATTGAATCCGAGACCTTCCATGAGCCGCTCAGCGAGAAGCCCGTAACCATGGCGATTCATGAGGTTGCAGAAGGCAAGCTGTGTGCCAAGCTGAGAGGATAAATTTGACGCAAGGTGTAGGCTGTTTGCCTGCGCCTTGCAGCTCTATTTCGGAGGGCTGAAGATGCTTGCCAAAATTGCTGTTTCTGCGGCAATATACGCCATAGATAAGCCCTACAGCTACCGTGTGCCGCAGGGCATGCCGCTGCAAGCGGGCATGCGCGTCAGTGTGCCCTTCGGCAGATCCAACCGCGTCAGCGAGGGCGTTGTTCTGGAATTGGGCGACGGCGACGAGCGGAAGCTGAAAGCTGTGATTGCCCCGCTCGATACCCAGCCGCTGCTTGATGAGAAGAGTCTGCGTTTGGCAGCCTTTATTCGCGAGCGCTACTTCTGCACCTACTATGATGCCGTCAAGGCGATTCTTCCCGCTGGGCTTTGGTTTGCGCGGCGAGAGCGTTACAGCATCGCAGAGAATGCGCAGTGGCGCGAAATAAAGAATGCTGCTGCCTTTTCGGTTATGCAGGCAATAGAGGCGCTCGGCGGCGCTGCGGATTATGAGGAACTGCGCAAGCAGTTTGAAGAAGAGCAGCTGCAAGATGCGCTGCGCTATTTGCAGCGAAAGAAGCTCCTGTTTTGCGACGCAGAGCACCGCAGGCGGGTTTCCGACAAGACCGAGCGTATCGCGGTTTTGTCTGCGTCCGCATCCGAGGCGCAGCACTACGCAAACGCAAAGCGCAAGACCGCGCCCATGCAGCAAGCGGTGCTGGAAATGCTCATTACCCTTGGGCAGTGCTCTGTGAAAGACCTTCGCTACTACACCGGCGCAAGCGCGGCAACGCTCAACAGGCTCGAACAGCTGGGCTATCTCAGCTATACCGAGCAGGAGCTTTTGCGCGCGGTGGAAATTGTGCCCGCAAAGCTCGAAGGAGAGTTGAAGCTTAACGAGGAGCAGAGCGCAGTTTTTCAGGGGCTGCAAGCGCAGCGATGCAGCGAAAAGCCGGGAATTGCCCTCTTGTCCGGCGTGACCGGGAGCGGGAAGACGTCGGTTTACATAAAACTGATTGCCGCCTGCCTTGCGGAAGGAAAGTCCGCGATTCTCCTCGTGCCGGAAATTGCTCTGACGCCGCAGCTTCTGTCGCTGTTTGCGGCGCATTTCGCTTCAATGGTGGCGGTGCTGCACAGTAGCTTGCAAATCGGGCAGCGCTACGATGAATATAAGCGCATTGCAGCCGGGGATGCCCGCGTGGTGATCGGTACGCGCTCGGCAATTTTTGCCCCTGCGAAAAATCTCGGCGTGATTATTATCGACGAGGAGCAGGAGCACACCTACAAATCAGAGAATTCCCCCCGCTATCATGCGCGGGAAATTGCCATATATCGCGGGGCGCAGGAAAAGGCGCTGGTATTGCTCGGCTCTGCGACCGCCTCTGTTTCCTCGATGTACCTTGCAAAGCAGGGGATATACAGCCTGTATACTCTTCGCAACAGGTACAATGGGCGGCAATTGCCCCCCGTGGAAATTGTCGATATGAAGCAGGAGCTCAAAGCCGGAAACGGCGGCGCAATCAGCGAGCAGCTGCTTTGCGCCCTGCGGGAAACCTGCGCCGCGGGAAGGCAGGCGATTTTGTTTCTCAATCGGCGCGGCAGCAGCCGCATGGTTTCCTGCGTGGACTGCGGCTATGTGCCGATGTGCCCCGGCTGCAGCGTCAATCTGACATACCACCATGCCAATGCGCGGCTTATGTGCCACCATTGTGGGCATGCGCAGTTGCTTCCCGCCCATTGCCCCGCATGCGGCGGGCACCTGAAGCAAATCGGTTTCGGCACGCAAAAGGTGCAGCAGCAGCTTGAGAATTTGCTGCCCGGCGTGCAGGTGCTGCGCATGGATGCCGACACCGTATCGGCTGTCAATACGCACGATAAGCTGCTTTCCCGCTTTCGCGATGAGAACATTCCCATCCTCCTCGGCACGCAAATGATTGCCAAGGGATTGGATTTTGAAAATGTAACCCTCGTCGGCGTGCTCGACGCGGATTTGTCGCTGTATATCGGCAACTACCGCGCAGCTGAAACGACCTTTAATATGATTACGCAGGTCGTCGGAAGGGCGGGGCGCGGCGAAGCCAGCGGGCGGGCAATGATTCAGACGATGACCCCGCGCAATCAGGTGATTTGCCTTGCAGCAACGCAGGATTACGAGCGTTTTTACGAAACAGAGCTTCCTCTGCGCAAGGTTCGCGGCTGCCCGCCGTTTTTCGATCTGATTGCCCTGTGCTTCCACGGGGCGAAGGAAGAGGCGGTTTGGCAGGCAGCGCAACGCTTCCGCGCGGCGCTGGCTGAGCAGCTTGCAACGGCGTACTATAAAAACGAGCAAGTTGCGCTGCTCGGGCCTGCGCCTGCGGCAGTTGCGCGCGTAAATTACAATTACCGCTGCAAGCTCACGCTCAGCTGCAAAAACACGCGCACACTTCGCCAGCTTTTGGCGCATGAGATGCGGCAGTTTGCGCGCGATAAACAAAATCGGGACATCGGCGTTTTTGCAGACGTCAACGGCAACGAATAGGGGAATCAGCATGGCATTGAGAAAAATATTAACCGTCGGCGAGCCGACCCTGCGCAAAATCTCCCGCAAAGTCACTGCGTTTGACGAGAAGCTGCACGCGCTGCTTGACGATATGGCGGAAACCTTGTACGATGCAGACGGCGTAGGACTCGCCGCGCCGCAGATTGGCATTTTGCGCCGTATCGTGCTTGTCGATACCGGGGAGGGGCTGTTCGAGCTTATTAACCCGGAGATTATGGAAACCGCAGGCGAACAGGACGGGCTGGAAGGCTGCCTGAGCGTCCCCGGGGAATACGGATTAGTAAAGCGCCCGAATTATGTAAAGCTCCGCGCGCAAGATCGCGACGGTAATTGGTACGAGGTCGATGGCGAGGGGCTGATTGCCCGCGCTTTCTGCCATGAATATGATCACCTCGACGGGCGTCTGTACACGGAAATTGCGCATCATATGCTGAGCGAAGAAGAGCTTGCGGAGCTGCACACAAACAGGAGCGAATAATGAGAGTTGTTTTTATGGGAACGCCCGACATTGCGGAAACCTGCCTGCGAAAGCTGGTTGCGGACGGTTTTGAGATTGTCGGCGTGTATACAAAGCCTGATATGCCGAAAAATCGCGGCATGAAGCTGAGCATGTCCCCGGTGAAAGCCTATGCGACTGCGCAGAATATTCCTGTCTTTCAGCCGACGACCTTCCGCGAGGAGGGGGCGGTTTCTGCGCTTGCCGCGCTGCAGCCGGATGTTTTGGCTGTTGTGGCGTATGGGAAGATTTTGCCGCAGAGGGTGCTGGATATTCCGCGCCTCGGCTGCGTCAATATTCACACGAGCATTCTGCCTCTTCTTCGCGGGCCTGCGCCCACGCAGTGGGCAATTCTGCGTGGCTATACGGAAACGGGCGTGACCGCACAGCATATGGCGGCTGAAATGGATGCAGGCGATATTATCGAAATCCGCAAGACGGCAATAGCGCCGCAGGAAAACGCGCAAGAGCTTCTGGGCAGGCTTGCGGGCATTGGCTCGCAACTGTTAAGCGACACTCTGCGCAGATTTGAAGCGGGAACGGTAGATAGATCGCCGCAAAAGCACGAAAACGCAAGCTATGCGCCGATGCTCACGAAGGAACTCTCGCCCATCGACTGGTCGAAATCCGCGCAGGAGATTATGAACCACGTTCGCGGATTGCATCCCTGGCCGATTGCAAGCACGCAGCTAGACGGCAAGCGTTTTCGCATTTACAGCGTCTGTAAGACGAATAAGAAAACTGATGCTCCGGCGGGTACGCCTCTTAGTATCTGTAAGCAGGGCTTGGAAATTGCCTGCGGCGTGGGTGAAGTCCTTCTGATTACGCAATTGCAGGCAGACGGCGGCAAGCGCATGGCGGCTGCGGACTATTTCCGCGGTCACCCCTTGAAGCTATGAATGCAAGAGAAGCTGCGCTGCGCGCGCTCGTTGCCTGCAGAAAAAACGGCGCGTGGTCGGACGCTGCGCTGAAGCCGCTGCTGCACGGGTTTGACCGCCGCGAGGCAGCGCTGGCGTCGCACCTGTGCTACGGCGTGCTGCAAAACAGAATGCTGCTGGATTTTTGGATTTCGTCCTTTTTGCGCGTTGTGGGAAAGAAGCTCCACCCCGCCATTGCGGATATTTTGCGCCTTGCAGTCTATCAGATGCAGTTTATGGATAAAATCCCGCCCTCTGCCGCGGTAAACGAGGCGGTCAATCAGACGAAGAAAGTCGTCAATCCGCAAGCCGCGCGATTGGTCAACGGCGTGCTGCGCAGCATTTTGCGGGCGCAAACCCTCCCGCAGCCGCAGGATTTGGCGACGCTATACAGCCATCCGCAGGAGCTTGTAGACCTGCTTCTCGCGCAGTACGGCATGGAGAAGACGGAGGCGATTCTTCGCAACAACAACGAAGCGCCCGAAACGGTTCTGCAAATCAACACCTTGAAAACGAGCGCGCAGGCGCTTTTGCAAACGCTCGCGGAAGCGCGTCTTCATCCATGGCTTCCCGACTGCCTGACGCTGAAAAGCGCGGGCGGCATGGAGGCGCTGCCCGCCTTTCAAGAAGGGCTGGTCTATGTGCAGGATGCAGCTGCAAAACTTGCCGTGCTGGCTGCGGGAGTAAAGCCGGATATGCACGTGCTCGATTGCTGCGCAGCCCCCGGCGGCAAGAGCATCGCTGCTGCAATCGCCATGCAAAATCGCGGCACCATCCATGCCTGCGATATTCACGCGCACAAGCTCACGCTGATCGAAAAAAGTGCGCAGCGGCTGGGTATCGACTGCATTCGCCCGCAACAGCAAGATGCGGCGCAGGAGTACGCGCCGTGGCTGGATGCGATGGACGTGGTGCTTGCCGATGTGCCTTGTTCCGGCTTGGGCGTGATTCGCAAAAAGCCGGATATTCGCTACAAGGATTTGGCGCAAGCAGAGAAACTTCCGCAGTTGCAGCTAATAATTCTTGCGCAGCAGGCGAAATATGTTCGCGCCGGCGGCGTGCTTTTATACAGCACCTGCACGATACTGCGCAGGGAGAACGAGGCAGTCGTGGAGGAGTTTCTTAAAAACCACCCGCAATTTTGCGCGGAAGTGGTGGACTTTCCGCAAGAATCTGCTATAATCAGTGGTGAAATGACGACGCTTCTGCCGTGCGACCACGGCACGGACGGCTTCTTTATTTGCAAACTCAGGAGGAAACTGTGAAGGATATTAAATCCATGTCGCTTGCGGAGCTGGCGCAAGACCTGGCAGACCAGCCCTCGTTTCGCGCAAAGCAGATTTTTGTATGGCTGCAACGCGGCGCGCGCAGTTTTTCGGAAATGACGAACCTCTCGAAGCCCCTGCGCGAGCGTTTGGAGCGGGAATATACGATTACCGCGCCGATTGCCGCGCGGAAATTGCAGTCTGCGAAGGACGGCACAATCAAATATCTCTGGCGCTTGGCAGACGGCAACTGTGTAGAGACCGTTCTGATGCGCTATCACCACGGAAACACGGTTTGTATCTCCTCGGAGGTTGGCTGCGCGATGGGCTGCGCCTTTTGCGCCTCCACGCGCGGCGGGCTGGTGCGGCGGCTGACTGCCTCGGAGATGCTCGACGAGGTTCTCTTTACGCAAATCGATTCCGGAGAGCCGATTGCAAACATTGTGCTCATGGGCATTGGCGAGCCGCTGGACAATTACGACGCTGTTCTTCGTTTTTTACATATGGTCAACGCAAAAGAGGGCATGAATATCGGCATGCGGCATATCAGCCTTTCCACCTGCGGGCTGGCGGACAAAATCGACCGCCTTGCGCAGGAGAATCTGCAGATTACGCTTTCTGTTTCCCTGCACGCCGCGGATAACGCTGTGCGCAGTTCGCTGATGCCAATCAACAGAAAATACGATGTAGAGACCCTGCTCGCATCTTGCAGAAACTATTTTGAAAAAACGGGTAGAAGAATAACCTTTGAATATGCTATGATAAGGGGAGTCAATGATTCGCAGGTAGACGCTGCGCTTCTTGCAAAGAAGCTCGGCTGCATGCAGGCGCATGTGAACCTCATTCCGCTCAATAATGTGGCGGAAAGCCCGCTGAAGCCCAGCTCTTCGGAAACCGTCCGGGCATTCGCGCAGCAACTTGCGCAAATGCACATCCCCGCGACGGTTCGCAGGAGTTTGGGCGGCGACATTGATGCTGCTTGCGGGCAATTGCGAAGAAACTACGAAGAGCAAGTCTGCGCAAAGGAGGCGTTCGGTTTTGATAGAGGCTTGGGGTCTGACTGACGCGGGAAGCGTCCGCGAACAAAATCAAGATTCGTTCCGTATTGTACGGCTGCCGCAAGACATGCTGCTGGCAGTGGTGTGCGACGGCATGGGCGGCGCAAAGGCGGGCAATGTTGCCAGCCGCCTTGCCTGCGAAGTGTTTTCGCAGGAGGTAAAAGCCTCTATTCGTGCGGATATGGACAAGGCGCAGGCGGAGGACGTGCTGCGCGCTGCGCAGAAGCTCGCCAATATTGCAGTTTACGAGCATGCGCAGCTCAGCGAGGAATTTTCGGGGATGGGCACGACCATGGTCGCTGCGCTTGTCCTTAAACATGCGGCGCTTGTGCTCAATGTGGGCGACAGCCGCGCCTATTTCATCAACGCAGACGAGATGCACTGCGTCACAACCGACCATTCGCTGGTGGAGCTGATGGTTCAGCGCGGCGAACTGACCCACGAAGAGGCGAAGACGCACCCCGTCAAGAACCTGATTACGCGGGCAATCGGCACAGAAAAGCAGGTGTTTGCCGATGTTTTTGAAGTGCCGTTAAAAAGCGGCGACAGTCTTCTGCTCTGCAGCGACGGGCTGTCGAACATGATGGCGGATCAGGAGATGTATTTTGAAGTCATACACGGTGCGCGCAAGGACGATTGCTGTAAGCGCCTGCTGGAAATTGCCAAGAGCAGGGGCGCGCCGGACAATGTAACGTCTGTGCTTGTTGCGCTATGATTCTGTACTTCACTTCGGCTGCCGTTCGCCGCAAGAACGGACCGCGCGATGCGGATAGGAGCGAGCAATGGATAACTATATAGGAAAGCTGCTGGACAACCGATACGAAATTTTAGAGGTCATTGGTACGGGCGGCATGGCAGTGGTGTATAAGGCGCTGTGCCATCGCCTGAATCGTTTGGTCGCCGTAAAGATATTAAAAGACGAATTCTCCCGCGACCAAGACTTCCGTAGGCGGTTTCACGCAGAGTCGCAGGCGGTCGCGATGCTGTCGCATCCGAATATTGTCAGCGTTTACGACGTTTCCACCTCCGGCGATTCGGATTATATCGTGATGGAGCTGATTGACGGCATCACGCTCAAGCAGTATATGGAGCGCAAGGGTCGCCTGAACTGGCGCGAAACGCTGCACTTCTCTATGCAGATGACCAAGGCACTGGAGCACGCGCACGGGCGAGGCATTGTCCACAGAGATATTAAGCCGCATAATATTATGATTCTCAAAGACGGCAGCATCAAGGTTGCCGACTTCGGCATTGCCCGCATAGCAGCAGCGCAAAATACGCTGACGCGCGAGGCGCTCGGTTCGGTGCACTACATTTCGCCGGAGCAGGCGAAGGGTGCGCGTGTGGACAACCGCTCGGATTTGTATTCTCTCGGCGTTGTCATGTATGAAATGCTCACGGGGCACACGCCCTATGACGGCGAGACGCCCGTCTCCGTTGCCATCCAGCATATCAACGGCGGGGCAAAGGCGCCCTCGGTCTTTGTGGAAGGCATACCGCTCGGGCTGGAGCAAATCACGCTGCACGCCATGGAGGCGGATGTTTCTGCGCGCTATACTTCTGCAGCGGAGATTCTGCGCGATATGGAGGAATTCCGAAAGAACCCGAGTATGCTCTTTGCTTTTGATGCGATTGTGCCGCAGGTAGCGCAGACGCCCGAACCGCGCCCCGCGCAGTCAGACGCGCAGCGCTACGCCGAGCAGCGCAAGGCTGCAAGAGGCGCTTCGCGCCTTACGCCCGAGCAGCGCGCCGAGCGCGAACGCCGCGCAGCACTGCAACAGGAGAAGATTCGCCGCCGCAATCGCATGATTGGCATCGGCGTCGGCGCAGCTTTGGCGGTTATTCTGCTTATTGTGCTGGCGGTTACGCTGCTCAGCGGTGGGGACGACCCGTCTGCAACGGTCGATGAGGTCATCGTGCCGAAATTTGTCGGCATGGAATTCCAAGAAATTGATCCTGCGGACTACCCGGAATTGATTGTCGATGTAGAAAATGCAAAGTATGAATACAACGACGAGTATGAAGCCGGATTCGTTTATGAGCAAAGTCCGAAGGAGGGCGAGCTTGTGCCCGGCGGCGGCGTGCGCAGAGTGACGCTCTATGTCAGCCTCGGAGAAGAAACAAATCTCATGCCCGATTTAACCAACCAGAGCGAAAGTGCCGCCCGCTCGCAATTGGCTGCAATCAACCTCGGGCTGAAGGTCAAGGTCGAAGAGGAAGCCAGCGATACGGTCGTTGCGGGGTATGTAACACGCACAGAACCCGCGGCAAACGCGGAGCTTGAGGAAGGGCAGGAGGTCACGGTATTTGTCAGCCTCGGCTCAACGAAAATGCCGGAACTCAAGGGGCAATCGAAGGCGAATGCCGGGGCACTTCTCGATGCGATGAAACTGAATCTGAAAGTCACCTATCTCGAAGAAGACAGTGAGAATGTGGAAGAGGGATACGTTACGCGCACTACGCCCTCTTCGGGGACGGATTTGAGCAAGGGGCAGCAGATTACCGTTTATATCAGCAAGGGCAGCAGCAAAATCAGCGTCCCGCAGCTTACGGGCATGAACTATCTCGATGCAATTCAACTGCTGCAATCGAGCAAATTGGGTTATAACGTCACCTACAGCTACAGCGAGACGGTGGCGAAGGGTCGCGTTATTAGCCAAGATCCCACGAGCGGCACGAAGGTCGATGAAAAAACCGTGATTACGCTGGTAGTTTCCGATGGTCCGACGCCGACCGAACCGCCGACGCAGCCGCCCACCGAACCACCCACGAACGAGACAGAGCCACCCACTGCGCCGTAATGGGAGAAACCATGGGCAGCGGCAGAATCGTCAAAGCACTCAGCGGGTTTTACTATGTGCAAATGCAAAGCGGCGAGGTTTTGACCTGCCGCGCCCGCGGGAAATTCCGCAGTGAACACGTCTCTCCCTTAGTCGGCGATTTGGTGCAGGTGGAAGACTCCATGGTCAGCGCCATTGCGCCGAGGCGCAACTGCTTTCTGCGCCCGGCTGTGAGCAATTTGGATATGCTTGTGATTTTGGCGTCCGAGAGCAATCCTGTGACAGACCCCTTTTTGATTGACCGCGTTTGCGCAATCGCCGGGAATCAAGAAGTGCCGATTGTGCTTTGCGTGAACAAGGTGGACCTCAAAAACAGCGAAACGCTCACAGGCATCTATCGGCGCGCGGGCATGCGCGTGATTGCAACCAGCGCCGAAACCGGCGAGGGCATCGACGAGCTGCACGCGGAAATTCGCGGGAAAATCGTCGCCTTTACAGGAAACTCCGGCGTTGGAAAGAGCAGTGTGCTCAATTGTTTGGATACGCGCTTTTCCATTCGCACAGGCGAAGTTTCCGAGAAGCTCGGGCGCGGCAGGCATACTACGCGCCATATCGAGCTCTATTGGCTCGACGAAACGACAGGCGTGATTGATACGCCGGGCTTCTCCTCTTTTGATACCTCGATGATGGAGCGGATTCTCAAGGAGAATTTGCAGTATGCCTTCCCCGATTTTGCGCCCTACTTAGGCGCTTGCCGCTATCACGACTGCGCGCACATCAAAGAGCCGGATTGCGCCGTGCTTGCCGCGCTGAAGAGCGGAAAAATCGAGCCGACGCGGCACGCAGGTTACGTGCGGCTGTATAACGAGGCGAAGGAACTCCGCCTTTGGGAGCACAAACATTTTTAACAAAAATATTTGGAAAGAAAACCGCCCCCTGCGCATACATGTAGCAGGGGGCGGTTTTTATGTGTAAACAAAATGAATTACTCGGTTCGGTATTGATGGCGTGCGGCGCGGGATTTTTGCTGTCGATGCTCTTTAAGTCGCAGTTCTTACTCGCGCTGTTGGGAATCGGTCTTTTGGCAATCGGCTTAGTCTTTTCGAGGAAGACGTAAAAATAATTCGATTCCGAAAGGAAAAGTGGGATATAGTTGTCCGCATGCGCGTATATATTTCATAGAACGAACAAGGAGTGAGGACTATGGGGCTTGTTTTTCAAGAAAACACAATGGAATATTTAAGCAGAGTATTCTGCGAAACCATGACACAGGAGCAAACGGCGGAACTGATTGTGCCGGATAGTTATCCCGATGCGCAGCGCGTTGTGGACGCATTCGGCACGGCAATTCTGCGCGCAGCAGATTGCAGCGGGGATAGCGCCTCTGTGACGGGCGAGGTGCTGACGGGGCTGCTGTTTGTCACGGAGGACGGCGACGTGCAGCGTTTGGAGGCGGCAGTGCCGTTTAGCTTCCGGCGCGACTTCGATTCGCCGCAGGAGGAGTGCAATCTGCAATGCAGGTGCAGCGTGCGCAGCGTCGATGCGCGGATGCTCAACTCCAGAAAAGTGCTGGTGCGCGTGGGAATTGTGTGCACCATGACGGTCTATGCGCACAAAGAAAAGGTGCTGTATGACGTACAGGAGTGCGAGTATGGCTTGCAGGTGAAGCGCACGCAGCTTCCCATGCAAGTGCCGCTGGCACTGGGCGATAAGAGCTTCACGCTCAACGAAGAGCTGGAGTTGCCGGGAGGGAAGCCTTCCATCGAACGATTGCTCAAATGCGTCTACCGCACGGAGATTCAGGAGCAAAAGATGGTGGGAAGCAAGGCTGTATTCAAGGGGAGTCTGTGCGTGCATTCCTTGTATGAGTGTGCCGAGGGTATGCTGCACAGCTTCGAGTCTGTCGTACCGTTTTCCCAGTATGTGGATATGGACTACGAGCTTGACGACCGCGACCTGCGCACGGTTCTCGTGCCGACTTCGGTGGAAACCGAGCCGGATGGGCAGATCGAGTGCCGCAGACTGCTTCTCAGCGCTAACCTCCTGGCGCAGTGCACTGCCTTCGGCGAACAGACGGTGGAGGTCATTGCGGACGCCTACTGCACCGAGGCGCAAATGCTTCCGCAGTGGGACGAGTGGGAGATGAGCAGCATCCTCGACAAGCAGATTTTCCGTGAAAGCGTGGTTGCGGCAGCATCAGAGCCGGTGCAAAGCGTCGTTGATGCGTGGGTGTGGATCGACGAGGGCGTAAAGAGCCGCCAAGGGGAGCATGTATCGGTGGAACTCCCGCTGACTTTCTCCGTTTTGTATTACGATACCGAGGGCGAACTGCAAGGCAAGACGCTGCGCCCGAGCATGAATGTGGACACGGAGCTTGCGCAGAGCAGCGACTGCAGAGTAAGCGGCGCATCGAGCGGCGAAGTGTTCGCAGGCGGCGGCAGCAACGGCATGGAAATCCGCTGCCCGATTTCGGTGGAACTTGAGAGCTATGCCAAGAACAAAATGCGCTGCATCTGCGGCGGCGAAGTAGAAGAGCTTGCAGATACCGGGGAACGCAAGCCCTCTGTTATCCTGCGCAGAACCGATCAGGAGCAGGATGTTTGGGACATCGCGAAATCCTACCGTGCACGCACGCAGGATTTGATGGATGCAAACAATTTGGAAAGCCCTTTGGTTTCGGCGGGTTCGTTGCTTCTGATTCCCATGTAAAATACGACATAAAAACAGGTCGTGTTGCAGATTTTGCAATACGACCTGATTCTTGCTTAGGGTCTGCCGGAGTTTCTGCCGTTTGTCGTGGGTGTGGTGCTGCTCACGGTCGGGGTGGTGCTTCTGTTCGTCGGGGTCGTGCCGGAAATTGTGGGGTCTGTCAGAGAATCTGCGGGGTCTCGGTATCTTGTGTTGCTGTACATATCTTTACAGCCGACAAACATTGTCAGAACAAGGATCAGAACCAATACCGTTGCGAAAATGCGTTTCATACTATGCCTCCCAAATTAATTTTTTTACGCACATAGTATTTACGTGGATGTTAAAAATACTCGTGCGCCGTCGAGTTTTTTCAACAATCGCGCCCAAACGATTGATTCTTTCTTTCTTAGGCGGTATAATGAAATACAAATAATTCCAAATTACAAAGGAGAGTAGGCTATGAGTGACGCGATTAAGGAACGCAGCGAGTTTCGCGAGGAAGACAAATGGGCAATTCACGATATTTACGCCGGCGACGAACTGTGGCAGGAGGACAGCAAACGCCTGAAGGCGCTGGGGGTCGAGGCAGTCGGCTTTGCCGGGAAACTCGGTGAGTCCGCGCAGTCGCTGCTGGGCTTTTTGAAGCTCTCGGAAGAAGTGTTTTTGCTGACCGATGCCCTTGCAAATTATGCAATGCGCAAGTCAGACGAGGACAAGCGCGTGGCAAAGTATCAGGATATGGTCGGCTCGGTTATGAGCACCTTTGTCGAGGTTGACGCGGCAACCAGTTTTGCAACCCCGGAGCTGATGGCGATTTCCGATGAAACTCTGGAGAATTTCTATGCACAGTGCCCCGAGCTTTTGCAGTTCCGCCGCTATTTGAGCGATATTCGCCGCCGCCGCGAGCATGTCCTGAGCGCCACGGAAGAAAAGCTGCTTGCAGCAGCGGGCGAAATGGCAAACTCCCCCGAAACCATCTACAGCATGTTTTCCGACGCGGATTTGACCTTCCCCGATGCGGTAGACCGTGAGGGAAAGAGCCATCCGCTTACGCAGGAGACCTATATTGCCTATCTCCACAAGGCAGACCGCATTTTGCGCAAGGACGCTTTTGAGAAGTTCTACGCAACTTTCTACAGCTACCGCAATACCTTGGCGTCGACCCTCAACGCGCAGGTCAAGCAGCTGCAATTCTTCGCGCAGGCACGGAAATATGAAAATTCCATGCAGGCGGCGCTTGATGGAACCAATGTTCCGACCGCGGTTTACACAAACCTCATTGAAGCGGTGCATAAGCACATGGACAAGATGTATCGCTATATCGACCTGCGCAAGAAGCTCTTGGGCGAAGAAGAGCTGCATATGTACGACATTTATGTGCCGCTTCTCAGCGAAATCAGCGCGGAGATTCCCTATGAGCAGGCTGTGCGCACGGTTATGGACGCCGTTCGCCCGCTCGGCGAAGAATACGGCGCAATCTTGAAGCACGGCTTCGAGAATCGCTGGGTAGACGTTTACGAGAATGTCGGTAAGCGCTCCGGCGCATACTCCGCAGGGGCAAAGGTGCATCCCTTTGTCCTGATGAATTACAAGAACACGCTCGACAGCCAGTTCACCCTTGCCCACGAAATGGGGCATGCGCTGCACTCGTACCTCTCCAACCGCGAGCAAAAACCGCTTGATGCAGAGTATGTCATCTTCGTGGCGGAAGTTGCCTCGACCTGTAATGAGGCGCTTTTGATGGAGTATTTGCTTGCCCGCACAACGGACAAGAAGCAAAGAGCCTACCTCATCAACCACTTCTTAGAGCAGTTCCGCACCACCCTCTATCGGCAGACGATGTTTGCGGAGTTTGAGATGAACATCGGCAAACTCTCGCAAGACGGCGCAACGCTCACAGCAGAAGCCCTCTGTGAGGAGTACAGCCGCTTGAATAAGCTCTATTACGGCGAGAACATGGTCATCGACGAGCAAATTGCCATGGAATGGGCGCGTATTCCGCACTTCTACCTGAACTACTATGTATTCCAGTACGCAACCGGCTACGCCGCGGCAATCGCCCTTTCGCAGCGCATTCTGAATGAAGGCGAGCCTGCTGTGAAGGACTATCTCTCCTTCCTGTCCGGCGGCTGCAGCAAGAGCCCGATTGATCTTCTCAAGGGCGCAGGGGTGGACATGAGCACGACCGCACCTGTAGAGGCTGCGCTTGAGCACTTCGGCAAGCTGCTTGACGAGATGGAAGCGCTCATGCAGGACTGAGCCATGGCGGATATTTTCCTTCCGATACTCCACAGCTTTGTTAACGAGAATATTTTCACAGGCAGCTGCGGCAGTCTGCGCTTTCGCATTGCGCCGCAGGTGAAGAAGCTGAACAAAAAAGAGGTCGATTTTGCGAATAGCTCCATCAAGTGCGAGCTTTGGCGCGGTCAGCTTTGCTATGAGCTTAGCCAAATCGAGCAGGAGAAAACCGTGCCTTTAACGGAAGAAGGACGCGCGGAAATCAAAGCATGGCTTGAAGAAAACAGCTAAAAAACGAACCTACCGGGGTTATTCCTCGGTAGGTTTGCTTTGCATATTATTTGGGAAATAGTCCGCAACAAAGGAAACGTCTTTTACCCGAAATTCGCGATTATGGAGATAGGAGAGCGCACCGGCATCGCTCGTGAAGCGAAAGGCAAGATGATAGGCATAGAGCGCTTGATATTTGTGCGCGCAGGGCTTTGCGCCGTACTTTACATCGCCGAGCAGAGGGAAACCATCGTGGGCGAATTGCGCGCGAATTTGGTGCGTGCGCCCGGTAATCAGAGCACATTCTACGAGGGAGAGCCCGTTGCGGTATTCGAGCAGGCGATAACGCGTTTCGCAGTATTTTGCATCTTCCTGCGGCTGATTGCAAATTTCCACGCGATTGCGCCTGTCGTCCTTCGTCAAATAGCCGATGAGCCTTCCCTGCGCGGGCACGCTGCCCTCGCAAATTGCGAGATAGCGCTTTTCAACCTCGCGGTTCTTGATTTTTTCGTTCAGAATCCGCAGCGACTGTGCATTTTTCGCAGCAATCACGATGCCGCCGGTGTTGCGGTCGATGCGATTGCACAGGGCGGGGGAGAAGCTCTGCTCTTCGCGCGGTCGCCACTGCCCGCTTTGGTATAAATACGCCCGCACGTGGTCAATCAGCGTGCTGCCGAGCCCGTCGCCGTCGTGCACGGCAATGCCGGGCGCTTTATCGATAAGCAGGATGTTTTCATCTTCATAAAGGATATCGAGCTTCGGTGCGGTGATACGCAGATACGCGTTATCCGCTGCGGGCGCATCGAAAAATTCGTCGTTAATGTACAGCTGCAGAATATCGCCCGCCTGCAAAATTTCCTCCCGCGTCGCTTTTTTGCCGTTTTTCTTGATGCGCTTGAGGCGAATATATTTTTGCAGCAAAGAGGCGGGAAGCAGCGGAACTGCCTTCGACAAAAAGCGGTCGAGCCGCTGCCCGGCGTCGTTTTGCCCGATTTTCAACTCTTTCACGGCGGATTTCCTCCCTTGCGACGGCGTTTTCTATTACTATGATGCTGCGAAAGGGGAAAGTCAAGTCTTTTTCTGCGGAAAAAGTGAAAAAGCATTTGACAAATCAATGCCAAACAGCTATAATATTCCCTGCACGACTACGAATGTTGGGGATAGCTATGCTGCTGAGATTGTCGAAAATTATCGATGTGCCGAATGCGCCAATTCCCTTCGAGGAAACGCTTGACCTGCGCGATATGCGCTTTGGCGGTTGCTGCCCGGTGCAAGAGCCGGTGCTGGCAAAAGGCGCGGTTCGCCAAAATGCGGGCGTGCTCACCCTAATTGCGGAACTCAGCACGACGCTGCATGCCCTCTGCGACCGCTGCGCGGCTTCCTTCGAGCGTGCGGTTTCCTATCAAGTGGAGGCACTTCTCGTGCACGAACTTGCGGACGAGCATTGCGCCGACGCGTGGACCTTCCTCATTGAAGACGACTGCGTTGATTTAGATGAGGTGCTCTCTACCGCCTTTGTGCTGCAAATGGATTCCAAGCTCCTGTGCACGCCGGACTGCAAGGGTCTGTGCTGCACCTGCGGAAAGAATCTCAACGAGGGCGATTGCGATTGCCGCCCTGAACCCGATCCACGTTGGGCTGCTCTTGGGCAGCTGTTAAAGGATAAATAAGAGTATTTTGCGATTAGCATCTGACCGAGGAGGTGTCATCCATGGCTGTTCCAAAGTGTAAAGTTTCCAAGGCGAGACGCGATAAGAGACGTAGCTCTCACTGGAAGCTCTCCGTTCCCGGCGTTGTCGCTTGCCCGAAGTGCGGCGAAGCACGTCTGCCCCACAGAGCTTGCAGAAGCTGCGGTACCTACAATGGCCGCGAGGTTCTCTCTGTAGAGGCAAAATAATTCCGATTTGTGAATAAAAGATGAGGAAGGGCAGCCCTTCCTCTTTCTTTTTCAGGATTGAAAACGCAGGCAATTTATGGCATAATACTTAGAGTGTATTTATAGCGGAAAAAACCGCAGGGAAGGAGGCAATGCGCTATGGCGAAACCTTTGGTTGCCATCGTCGGCAGACCGAACGTGGGGAAATCCATGCTCTTCAATAAGCTGACGGGCAAACGCACTGCCATTGTAGAAGACACCCCCGGCGTTACGCGCGACCGCATTTATGGCGCGAGCGACTGGAACGGTCGGGATTTTGAACTGGTGGATACCGGCGGCATCGAGCCGAAGACCGACAGCGATATGCTGAAATTCATGCGCAGGCAGGCGGAAATCGCCATCGAAACAGCGGACGTTATCGTGATGGTCACCGACGTGCATACCGGCGTAACTGCGGCGGATATGGAGATTGCAGCCCTTTTGCAGCGCAGCAAGAAGCCTGTGTGCGTCGCGGTGAATAAGTGCGACTCTGTCGGCAGAATCAACACGGATGTATACGAATTTTACGCCCTCGGTTTGGGCGATCCCATAGAGGTTTCCGCCCTGCACGGGCACGGCACGGGCGATTTGCTCGACTGGTGCGTGGAAAACTTCCCGGAGAAAAGCGAAGAGGAGGAGCAGAGCGATATAATCAATGTCGCAATCATCGGCAAGCCGAATGTGGGCAAATCCAGCCTCCTCAATCGCATTTTGGGCTTCGAGCGCGTGATTGTCTCCGACGTTGCGGGAACAACGCGCGATGCAATCGACAGCCGCTTTGATAACGACTTCGGGAAGTATCGCTTCATCGATACGGCAGGGATGCGCCGCAAGTCCAAGGTGGACGATGCAATTGAGCGCTACTCGAACATGCGCGCCATTGCAGCTATCGACCGCGCGGACGTCTGCCTGATTCTTATCGACGCCGAAGAGGGCGTCACGGATCAGGACACAAAAATTGCAGGGCTTGCCCACGAGGCAGGCAAAGCCTGTATTATTGTCGTCAATAAGTGGGATGTGGTCGAAAAAGAGACCAATACCATGAACGAGAAAACGGCGCAGATTCGCGCGCAGCTCGGCTACATGCCCTATGCGCCACTGCTGTTCATCTCCGCCCTCACGGGGCAGCGCGTGAATAAGCTGTTTGAGCTGATCAATTTCGTTTCCGAGCAGAGCGCCATGCGCATTACAACGGGCATGCTCAACAATATCCTTGCAGACGCCACGGCGCGCGTGCAGCCGCCGACTGACAAGGGCAGACGCCTGAAGATTTATTATATGACGCAGGTCGGCGTGAAGCCGCCGCATTTTGTGATTTTCTGCAACGACGCCCGCCTTTTCCATTTTTCCTATCAGCGCTATTTGGAGAACCAGATTCGTGCGGTATTCGGTCTGGAGGGCACACCCGTTCGCATAACAATCCGACAAAAAGGCGATCAGGAGGAATAAACATGGCGTGGAGAATCATAGTTTGTATCATAGCGGGCATTTTGCTCGGCAGCCTGAATGGCGCAATTGTTGTGTCAAAAACCTTCCTCAACGATGATGTGCGCGAAAAGGGGAGCGGCAATGCGGGGCTTACAAACTTTATTCGGAACTTCGGCGGTCGCCTGACGCTGCTTTTGGTTGTAATCGATATGGGCAAGGTTGTACTTGCCTGCTATGTCGGCAAGCTGCTTTTGCCCGGGATGGACGCGAACCTTGCAAAGATGATCGGCGGCGCATCTGCGCAGCTCGGGCACATTTTCCCTGTGTTTTACGGTCTGCGCGGTGGCAAGGGCATCTTGTCGAGCGCTGCCCTTGCGCTTATCATGCACTGGCTGATCTTTGTTATCGGCTTCTCGCTGTTTTTGATTATAGTTTTTACAACGCGCTATGTTTCTCTGGGTTCCATGCTCGCGTCGCTTGTCTACGCGGTGATGTTTGTGCTTCTATTTTGGAGCACGCCAATGGTCTGGGCGCTTGCGCTTGTGATGGTTGCGCTGGCGGTGTTTATGCACAGAGAGAATATCGACAGGCTCTTGCATGGCACGGAACACAAGTTTTCCCTGAGTAAATCAAAGAAATGAGGCACTGGTATGCAAATTACGATAGCCGGCAGCGGCGGCTGGGGCACGGCTCTGGCGCTATTGCTGCTTCGCAATGGTCATGATGTAACGCTTTGGTCGTACTGTTCGCAGGAGAGCGAACAGCTCGCGCAGACGCGGAAGAATCCCTTCCTGCCGGGCGTGGAACTGCCAAAAGAGCTGAAATTCTCCGCTGATGCGTCCTGCGCGAAGGACGCGCAAATGGTCATTTTTGCTGCGCCGTCTTTTGCGCTGCGCAACACCGCGAAAACCTTTGCCCCGCACTTATCGGAAAGCGCCGTTGTTGTGAGCGTAACGAAGGGCATTGAGCTTCAAAGCGGTATGCGGATGAGCGAAATCGTCGCGCAGGAGTGCGCAAAGACGGTCGTTGCCCTATCCGGCCCGTCCCATGCGGAGGAGGTCAGCCGCGGGATTCCCACGGGCGTTGTGGCAGCCTGCGCAGACAAAACGCTTGCCGAGTTTGTGCAAAATGCGTGTATGTGCGATTTCTTCCGCGTGTATACCAGCCCCGATGTTGTCGGCGTGGAGTTGGGCGCCGCGCTGAAGAACGTGATAGCGCTGTGCGCCGGCGTTTGCGACGGCATGGGCTACGGCGATAACACCAAGGCGCTTTTAATGACGCGCGGGCTTGCGGAAGTTGCGCGGCTGGGCATGAAGCTCGGCGCAAAACGCGAGACTTTTGCGGGGCTTGCAGGCGTCGGCGACTTGATTGTCACCTGCACGTCGCTGCATTCTCGTAATCGCCGTGCGGGCATCCTAATCGGCGAGGGCGTCGGCGTGGAGGACACCATGAAGCAGGTCGGCGCGGTTGTCGAGGGCTACTTCGCTGCGGACTCCGCGTGGAAACTTGCGCAGGAAAACGGCGTCGAAATGCCCATTACGCAGGCGGCGTACGAAGTGCTTTACAGCGGCGTCAGCCCGAAAAGCGCAGTGGAATCCCTAATGATGCGCCAAAGAACCGCAGAAGAGGAGCATAGTCAATGGGCACTTTAGAAAGAACGCCGCAAAAGCGTGAGTTTATGCGGGCGGTAAAATTCCTACTGCTTTCCATCTCGGCGGGCGTTATTCAGATTGCGTCCTTTACCGTGCTCAACGAGCTGATTTCGTGGAGCTATTGGCCGTCGTATTTGATTTCGCTGATTTTGTCGGTGCTTTGGAACTTCACGCTCAATCGGCGCTATACCTTCCAATCTGCAAATAATGTCCCCGTGGCGATGATGAAGGTTTTCGCATTTTACTGCGTATTCACGCCGCCGTCGGTGATTATGGGCAGCTATCTTGCAGATACTCTCTTGTGGAACGAGTATCTGGTCACCGCAATCAATATGGTTCTGAATTTCGTGCTGGAGTTCCTGTATTGCCGCTATTTTGTCTTCAAAGACAGCCTCGACACCAACGACTTGGCGAAGAAATAGGGAATGTCTACATCTTGTAAATATGAAAATATAACAGAGCAACCCCCTCCGGTGCAGCCGGAGGGGGTTCGCTTTATTTCGATTTTCCGCGGAAGAAGCGTTTGCTCAAGTAGATTGAGAAAACGTAGAGGCGGTTGAGCATGAAAATTGTAAACATGATGATAAGAATTACGACAAAAATCGCGCCCCAACCTTCGCCCATGAGGCGAAGCGCCTCGCCGATGTCTGCCGGACGCGCCGGGATGGCGGTGGAAATAATTTGTAACATGACCAAACCCCCTTAGAATAGATGCACAAGGCTGAGAATTAAGCCGCCTGCGATGACCGAGGCAATCTGCCCGGAGACATTGACGCCAACCGTGTGCATCAGCAGGAAGTTCTCGCGATCTTCTTTCAGCCCCATCTTGTGGATAACCCGCGAGGACATGGGGAAGGCGGATATGCCCGCCGCGCCGATCATGGGATTGAGTTTCTTCCCGTTCGGCAGGAAAAGGTTGATGAACTTAGCGACCATAACACCGCCTGCGGTATCGAAAATGAAGGCGACCAGCCCCAGCCCCATAATCAAAAGCGTTGCCGGCTGCAGGAAGTCCTGCGCGCCCATATTCACGGCAATGGTAAGCCCCAAAAGCAACGTAATGAGATTCGCTAAAATCTTCTGCGCCGTTTCGGAGAGGGAATTGAGAACGCCGCACTCGCGAATCAGGTTGCCGAACATGAGGAAACCCACCAGCGCCACTGCCTTCGGCGCGAAAATGCCGGTGATGACGGTAATAATCACGGGGAAGAGGATGCGCGTTGTGCGGGGAATGTCCTTCGGCTCATAGGGCATGCGAATCAGGCGTTCTTTTTTCGAGGTCAGCAGCTTCACAATCGGCGGCTGCACCAGCGGAACGAGCGCCATATAAGAGTAAGCTGCAACGGTAATTGCACCGATATACCTGCTGCCGAGCTGCGTTGCCACGACAATGGAAGTCGGACCGTCCGCCGCGCCGATGATGGCGATGGAGGCGGCGTCGATAATATCAAAGCCGAAGATGCTGGCAAGGAAGAAGGTAAAGAAGATGCCGAACTGCGCCGCCGCGCCGAAAATCATCAATTTCGGATTCGACAGCAGCGGACCGAAATCAATCATTGCGCCGATGCCGATAAACAGCAGCAGGGGGAACAGCTCGTTTGCGATGCCGCCGTCGTATAAGGTTTTAAGAACCGATAAATCAGCGCCCGGAAGGTTCATCATAATCGCGCCGAAGCCGATGGGAAGCAGCAGCGAGGGTTCCATATCCTTGCCGATTGCCAGATAAATCAGGACGCCGCCGATAAGCCACATGAGAATCATCAGATAATTGTCGCCGGAGAACAGGAGCTTGCAACTGTCGAACAGAGCACTCAAAGAAATCCCTCCAGAAATGTATAGTTTCGTATATCCATAAATAGGATTATACAGGAAATTCCGCGCAGTAGCAACTCTTATTATAGCGTCGAAGGAGAAAAAACATGTCGCAGTACGCAAGTCTGTTTCACGCCTTTGCAGCGCAAGGAAGTTTGCTGCAAGCGCCGCTCGACCCTGCCGCTGAGGGGAAGATCCAGGCTTTGCACGAGGAGATTCTGAAAATTGCCGCAGAGAGCTTTATTCTGCCCTTTGAGCGGTCGCAGGCGCTGCAAATCTCCTTGTGCAGTATGGACGTGCTCACCCATCTGCGCGAAGTACAAGCGCGCACACAGGGGCTTACGTTGGAGCATCGCAGCATCGCGCAGCTCCGCAGGCAGCTGCGGGAGGCTTTGGCGCAGTACGCTGCGCTTCTTGCTGCGCTGCCGCAATATCGGGAAGGGAAAAACCTCTTGATGCAAGCGGAGCAATGCCGCCGCGCCTGCGATTTTGCGCGAAACGGCAAAAGTCCAGCAAATCGAGAACTCCTGCAAGCCTACAAAGACGGGTTGTTTGCAGTTTCGCAGGCTGCGCGGCAAATCATGCTGCTTGCGTCGCAAAGCATTTAGGCAAACAGTGCCGCTGCAGATTTATTTCTTGAGGCTTTTTGCTTTTTTCTTTCTGCGAATGATGGCGCGGATTATGAACACGATGGCAAGAATCACCAATGCCTCAACGAGCAGAAGCAGCCACGTGAAAATATTCGCGTTTTTCAGCAGCTCAATCGGATTCCAGCTGGCGTATACATACTTATTTGCGGCTGCGCTTTCATAGCGGTCGGGAACAACGCCCACGCCATCGACCTTTTCAAAGGAGTCGATATAGGAGGCAAGCGCGTACCATTCTTTGACCTCATTGCCGTTTTGGTCGTGCAGAATGATTGCATCGTAGTCCGTAACGACCGAGCCGTCGGCGTTTCGCGGCGCAATGCTCAGGATGCCGAAGGACTTTTCTTTGACGGTGCTGAGCATCTGGCAGCAATACAGCCCCGTGACAACGCGGTAGAGTGTATCGTCTTCAAGCGGCGCGCGGCTGCCGTCTTCATGCACAATGCCGTACTCCGTAACCTTATTGAAAATCATGCGGTTCGTGTTGTATTTCCAAAAAACGCCGCTACCGTAGAGTTGCGCTGCGGGCATCATCGAGGTAACGGAGGCGTCAACCTCAAAGCCGTCGCGCAGTTCTTTTCCGTAGAGGTAGAACGACACCAGCGGATAGCCCGGCGTGCCGTCCGCGCCGATTCCCAACGAGAGAACGTTGAAAACGTCGCTGACGGTAATATCGCCCGCCGAAAGGCTGTCGCGAATAACGCCCGCTGCGTTGATGGTGCAGGTGACGGACTCGTAATTCTCGCCCTCCGCCTGCTTAACGGCGTAGATATAGGAATCGGTAATGATATTTCCCAGAGGCTTGTCGATTTGCTCACCGCCGGTGCGGGCAAAGGGGAAGGCAGAGTTCGCAAGAACTTGGTCGAATTCCATGCCGTAGTTTGAAAGGTAGCTCGTAGCAACCACCTGCTTAAAGTCTTCTACGACCGCTGAAACAGCGGCGTCCTCCTGCACCGTTTCGTCTACGGCAAGCAGCTCATAGCTGACGAGTTCGATTTTTTCGGCGTTCTTCCGCACACGCAAAACGCCCAAATTTTCCGCGTATTCCCCGCAGGATACAATCAGGGTGTTATTTACGGAAATCGGGCTTGTCAGCGTGCTGTGCGTGTGCCCGCTGATGATTACGTCGATGCCGTCAACCTTGCGAGCGAGGTTTTCATCCTCGGATTCATCGGAGTCTTCGGAAGTGCCGCTGTGCGACAGGCAGACGATGTAGTCGTAGTCCTCGTTGGCTTGAATTTCGCCCACGATGCGCTTTGCAGCTGCGATATAGTCCTGATATGCGATGCCCGACATGGGGGAGTCCTCGTCCGCATTTTCGCCCAGCAAACCGAAAACCGCGAAACGAACGCCTTCCTTTTCAATCATCACATAGTCGCGCACGCCGTAGGCTTCAAAGGCTGCGGTCAACTCGGCTGCCGTGTTGTCGTCCGTCGGAACGGGCGTGGTGTAGTTGCCCTGCACGATGTAGGGGAGCGGGTCGCCGGA
The DNA here is from genome assembly GCA_031262065.1 of Oscillospiraceae bacterium. Taxonomy (GTDB): domain Bacteria; phylum Bacillota; class Clostridia; order Oscillospirales; family Oscillospiraceae; genus JAZOXB01. Next base: position 28,412 of record JAISIK010000026.1, read on the forward strand.
GGATACCGCGCTGTTGAGCATCCCGATTAAGCCCTGCGGGCGAAAATCAAACTCGTGATTGCCGAAGGTTGTCGCATCGACGCCCAAATGCCCCAGCATGCGAAGCTCCGCTGCGTCGGTTGCGTAAATGCTCTGGAAGAGCGAGCCCATGGAAAAATCGCCCGCATCTACAGTCAGCACCGCCGTTCCCGCTCGTTTCTCCCGCTCTTGCGTCAAAAGGGCGGACAGGCGCGCGTAGCCGCCGGATTCCCCGCCCTCCTGCGTTGCAACAGGCAGAAAATGCGAGTGCAGGTCATGCGTAAAGAGGATGGTGACTGCGTCGTCCGCATCTTGCGCTGCAAAGGCGAATTGCCCCGCAAGCACAGCGATTGCCAAAAGCAGGCACAGCGCCCGAAGTAAAGACTGTTTCATCATGATTTCCTCCGACAAAATTTATTTCTTTTATGTGTTACAATATCTTTGAAAGTATGCTATAATCAAATTATTGAGAATTATTTGCAGTATCCGTGCAGTTTTGATGCAGATTCGATACACGCCTAGTGTTAAATACCGCGGAGAGGGGGCGTAAGCATGTATGAGTTTGTGGATAGCAGCCACGCGCAGGAGTTGGATGCCTTTGTAAATCGTCACCCCCACGGGCACTTTATGCAGACCTCCGCGTGGGGCAGGGTAAAGGTCAGCTGGAAGTGGACAGGCATACTCTGCCGCAACGAAAAGCGCGAGATTACAGGTACAATGGCGGTGCTTTGCCATCGGGTGCGTATGACGGGCAGCAGTCTGCTTTACGCGCCGCGCGGTCCGATTTTCAGCGATGCAGACGCCTTTCGGGAACTGATAGAGGCTGCGAACCTGCTTGCGCAAAAGCACCGCGCATACCTCTTGCGCATTGACCCCGCGATACCCGCTGCGAATGAAGGCTTCTTTGCGCTGGCAAAAGCGCTGCATTTTCGCCGAAATGCGGGCGTGGATTTTTCCCTCTTCCAGCCGCGCATGTGTTATGTAACAGATTTGCGGGGGCATACGCCGCAATCCCTGCTGATGCTCTACAGTCGGAGCAAACGCTACGATGTGAAACTTGCGCAGAAGCGCGGCGTAACGGCGGCGATTGGCACGAAGGCGGATTTACCCGCATTTTACGCGCTGATGCAGAAGACGGCGAAGAAGAACGGCTTTTGCGTTGCGCCGCTTGCGCATTACGAACGCATTCTGACGCAGTTGGACAGTAAGTTATACATAGCGCGCAAGGGCGAGGCGGTCATTGCCGCGAGTATCGCCATTGTGCTTGGCAAGCGAATGTGGCATATGTACGCCTGCTCGGATTTCGCGTATCACGCGGACTGCGCAAACGAGCTGCTGCAGTGGGAAATGCAAAGCGACGCGCTTTCGCGCGGCTGCAGTTTCTTCGATTTCCGCGGCGCGGAGGGCTACCCGACTGCGGACAATCCCAAAATCGGGCTGCACCGCTATAAGCAGGGCTTTGGCTCAGAATTTGTGGAGTATATCGGGCAGCTCGACCTCGTCTACCGCCCGATGATGGAGCGAATCATTCTGTACTTACAGCGCTTTCACTGAATGCCTGTGTGCGTTGCACGCGGGCATTCAGCGCTTTTTTCTGCCTTTCTTTTTGCCTGTTTTGGAATCGTTCTTTTTAACCTGTCGGTCAAAGAGTGTGCGGAAAAAGCGCAGAACCGTCGGCGCGGACAGCAAAAGCGTCACGAGGATTAAACCGCTTTTCAAGTTGATTCGCGGCGTGTTGAAGGATTCGTAGAAAAACAGCAGGCACACCAGCATAGCTGCACTCACTGCTGCAAAAACCAGCAAGCGCAGGCGCGTAAACGGCGTCGATACATAATACAGCGTTACCAAGCCAACCGCAGAAAGAATCCAAACGGCAATCGTGGTGTAGTGCTCCGTCGGCAGTTTTAACACCGTCGTGAGGATGCCCGCGAGCATAACGAGCGCAATGTTCGTCAAGCCGCCCGGCAGGGCGCGTCGGATCACGTTGCGCATGAACTTCCCGGTTACTCGCGCATAATTCGGTTCGAGTGCAAGGAAGAAGGCGGGGATGCCGATGGTCAGCGAGCTGATCAGCGTCAAATGAATCGGCTCAATCGGATAGGGGAAGGCGACAAAGAGCAGGATTGCCGCAAATACAAAGGAAAAAATATTTTTCACCAAGAAGAGGGAAGCGGCGCGCTGGATGTTGTTAATCACGCGGCGACCTTCCGCCACAATCGCAGGCATAGACTTAAAATCGGAATTCAGCAGCACAATCTGCGCCACCTGCGAGGCAGCCTGCGAGCCGGACGCCATAGCAATGCCGCAGTCGGCGTCCTTGAGCGCGAGCACATCGTTAACGCCGTCGCCGGTCATTGCAACCGTGTGCCCCTGCCGCTTAAATTCTTGAATCAGCCGCCGCTTCTGCTCCGGCGTGACGCGTCCGAAGACGGTGTAGTTGCGAATCGCTTCGGTATAGTCGCGCGGCGTGCGCAGCGTGGTTGCATCGACATATTTGTCGGCATTTTCGATCCCCGCGCGGTCTGCAACCTGCGAGACGGTCAGCGGATTGTCGCCCGAAATTACGCGGACGGACACGCCCTGCGCCGCAAAATAGCGGAAGGTCTTCTCCGCGTCCGGGCGCAGGAGGTTCGACAGGAATATGAGCGCAATGGGCGTAAGCTGCGCGGTTTCCAGGCGGGCGTCTGCAAAGGGCATATCGTAAGCTGCCAAAAGCAGTACGCGGCAACCCCGCGCCGACCACGGCTCTGCATTGCCGCGGATGGAGTCATAGCGGTCGCCCATAACAAATTCGGGTGCGCCGATGATATAGCGCCCGTTTTCGCCGAAGTCGGCTGCAGACCATTTTGTTGACGACGAGAAGGGGATTCGCTTGACTGCGCGCCACTGCGTGGCGGTTGCAAATTGCTCCGCCATTGCCCGCGCGGTTTCATTATCCGGCTCTTCGCCGCAGTAAAACGCGCCTAGAATTTTCTCAATCGCCTCGTAGGAATAGCGGTCCGTGCATAATGGGAAAATATCGCTGACCTCCATGGACGGCTCAGTAATGGTTCCCGTTTTATCTACGCACAGAATGTCTACATGCGCCAGCGTTTCGATGCAGTTCATGTCCTGCACGAGCACCCGCCCCCGAGACAGCTTCAGGCAGCTTGCGGCAATCGCCACACTTGTCAGAAGATACAGCCCTTCGGGAATCATGCCCGTAAGTGCGCCGACCGTGGACACGACGGACTTCTGCAAGCCCTGATCCAGATAATTCGGAAGATACTGCCGCAAAAACAGCAGAATCCCCAAGGGAACAAGCGCGATACCCACAACCGTGATGAGCTTCGATAGGGAAGTCATCATTTCGGATTTTGTAGAGCGCGTGTTTCTTTTTGCCTCTAGGGCGAGCTTTGCTGCGTAGCTCTCCGCGCCAACGCTCGTGAGCTGCGCGCGGCAGTTCCCGGATATGACGAAGCTGCCGGAACGCAGTACATCCCCGGGATTTTTGATAATTGCGTCCGCCTCGCCCGTAAGCAGCGACTCGTTGACCTGCATTTGCCCGCTGCGAAGCACGGCGTCCGCGACAATCTGGTCGCCTGCTGAAAAGAGGACAATATCGTCGCGCACCAGCAAATCCGAGCGCACCAGCATACGCTGCCCCGCGCGAATCACCTTCACTTGCCCCGCTGCCACGACCGTGAGCTTATCCACCGCGCGTTTTGCTTTCAGCTCCTGAAAAATACCGATTGCCGTATTGGCAATCGCAATGCCCAAAAACAGCATGTTTTCAAACGAGCCGACCAGAAGCAGCGCAAGCCCCAGAACAATAAAAATCAGGTTGAAGAAGGTGAAAATATTCTCTTTTACGATTTGCTTTTCGCTTTTCGTGCCCGACTCCGTGGCGCGGTTGCTTAATCCGTTGCTTTGCCGAAGTTTTACATCTGCAGGGGACAAGCCCTCGTCAATCCCCGCGTTGAGAACCGGGAGCGCATGGAACAATCTTTGTGTTTTCTCCATATTTTTCATAGGATAGCTCCAATAAATTTATCATTTCTAAGTATAGCATATATCGCAGTAAATTTATACCATACTATCTGTAATTCCGACAAAATCTGCCGCGAATTTTCACTGTGCAGGAGGCTGCGGCAAATTCGCCAAAAAAGTTTACAAAAATGCTTGATTTTGCTGATTTCCTATGCTATCATACCCTAGTCTGCAACTGGGTGGTCCTCTGTGCGTGAAAACGCAGCACGAACGCCTAATATTTTAGGAGGACAAACGTATGGATCTGATGAAGGCTCTGACCAGCCAGTACATGAAGGAAGAACTGCCGCAGATGAACGTCGGCGACACGGTTCGTGTTCATGTAAAAATCAAAGAAGGTGCTCGCGAAAGAGTACAGGTTTTCGAGGGAACAATCATTGCCCGCAAGCATGGTGGAATCGAAGAATCCATCACCGTTCGCCGTCTGAGCTACGGCGTCGGCTGCGAGAAGGTTTTCCCGGTGCATTCTCCCAGCATCGTCAAGGTAGAAACCGTCCGCCGCGGTAAAGTCCGCCGCGCGAAGCTCTACTATCTGCGCGATCGCCTCGGCAAAGCTGCCAAGGTCAAAGAGAGAGTATAAGAAATGCCGCCCCCGATGCAAATCGGGGGCTGTTTCTTTGCCTGTTTTCTTGCAGTCCATCGGACAGCTAAAGAACGGAAGCAAAAGGGTTCGGAGGGAAAGAAAATCGTCAGGGTTGTCTTTCGCATTCAAATAAGACGGTTTAGAGGGCTTTTTCAAAGCTCTCTAAAACCTGAAGCAGCCTGTCAAAATAGTCCGAGGGACTATTTTGACAGGCTGCGGCGCTGCGGCAGATGGTCTGCCGCAGCGTCTTCATGTGTATTTATGCGAAACTGCACCGATAATCGGTGCGAGGCTTTCCTTGTCTGTCCAGTCGCAGTCCGTCCCGATGGCGTCCATCAACGCCTTTTCCCAAGGCGCGTAGTCCTGCGGGGTTTTCTTTGCTATGGATTTTTTGAGAATTGCACAAAGCGTACGGTCTGACCATGACATCTTCGTTTCGTTCCACGCCCCGCGTAGGTAGAAGAGCGGAATCTTCTGCAAATCTCCCCGAAAATGGCGATTGCGCAGCTGCGCCACGCCGTCTTCACTGAAGGGCGAAGCGCCCACGGCGTAGACGAGAAGGCTTTTGTTCTTCAGCCGTTCGTAATTCTTCTTAAGAAACGAAATCCCGGCGATTCCGCCCGCGTAAATCCCGCCGCCGAGTATAATCGTATCAAATTGTTCCACGTCGCTGATTTTCGCCTGCTTCGTTTCGATTGCAGGGCAGCCAAGCGCCTCTGCAAGCCAAAGGGCGTACCTCTTCGCAGCACCGTATTTGGATTTGTATAGGACTATGAATTTGTTCAAAGAGATCCCTCCTGTATCAATGATATAGTCAGGAGAATAACTCAGAGCCTCTACTTCTGATTTTCTATACCATAGTTCGTTGTAAAATTAAAATATAAATTCTCTTAATTTGTGTAGACGTTGAAAGTGTGCGTCTTTTAATTTGCTGCAAACCTGTTGATTTGTAAAAATATGTATGTACGGATATATAATGAAAAAGTAAGGTCTAAGAATATGAATTTTCTGTTCCATATCTTGAGGCAACTGCCGATCACACAATTCATCGTAGTAGCCTACCCAGTATTCGTGAGTTTCTTCATCAAACACAATGTCATATGGAAATAGTCTGCAATCAATTGGTCTGTTGTCATATATTTCGCATTTACTGTTTGTTTGATTAAAGAAAAGGCACGGAGCGCCGTCTCTGTCATTTTTTCTGTCCATTATTCTAATATTAGAGCGGTCATATTGAGTCGAAAAACCTTTAAGTCTTTTGAATGCTTTTATAGCTTGTTTAATTACTAAGGCTTCGCTTTCAAGAATTACCGGCATATCTATTCTGGGTGAGGCACAACAACACTTTTTCTTTTCTGTGTAGCACTCGGTACAAAAGTCGTATGTACCATTAGTTATATCTGCATGTTTGCCAGATACCCAAATATAGGGGCTAACTCTAATTTGATCCCCAGAGGTAATCGCTGCTTTTGCAAAAGAACAAAAACCAGTCAAAATGTCGCTGGATATCATTTTTAGATTAATTGCTCCGCGCTCATCTTCATGCTTGCTCGTAGAGTAGTATTCACCTGTTAATATTCCGTTGTCAAATGTGCCCTTAAAAGAATACAGGTCTTTTTCATTTAATTTTACAATTCCATCACTTGTTCCGTTAGATTGACGAGTTATTGTTATAGTTTCCGATTGCAGAGTCTCATTCTCAGCAAACAAAGATGTCCATGTGTCCTTTAATAAAATACTGTTTCTTGAAAAGCTATTACTTTTAATAGATTCTGGTGACTCTGTTTTGTCTGCTAATGGGTTCGGTATGTTTATTGATATAGTAGTACGATTGTCATTTTTATTTGTAATTGATATATCCTTATTAGGAGTGTCTGGATTGCTATGTTTCATAGTATTAGAATCACGCTCCAATTTTGTGGACTTATACTTGAAGTATGCCGCTCTTGCACCCCAAAATGCTATAAGGCTCCCTGCAATAGCAGACAGGATGGGAAGCCAATAATCATTAAATATCTCTAACATATACACACCGCCTCATCAAATAATGCCAACTAATCTACTGCTAGTCTTAAAGGATGAAACCAGTATATCATATTATATACATTTTGTGAATACTATTATTTCATTAATATGTTTTTTCCGACCAATTGATATTACTGAACAAGGTATAGTCTCATATTAAACCATCAGTTCGAGATCCTAACGAGCAGGAGAGAACACTACCAATAGAACCAGCAAGGGTTTTCTTCGGAGATCCTCTGAAAAATGGAAGCTCAAACAGTCGTAGAATCTTATCAGATTTGCGTAAATACTACAATTCTTATAATAAATAGTAGTAATTTGGGATAGGCGCTATTCAAGAGCAAGTATTCCATTACAGGATTATGAATTTATAAAGTGCATTCTGTGCATTTTACAATATTCATTACATCTGTATTTTCGATACAAACTCCCGCTAAGCACGTGGTTTTCTTTTCAGCCACATCATCGCCAAAATGTATCCGTTGATGATAAGCAACGCTGTCGAAAGCAAAAGGTTTATGAAAAAGCTGTTTTTGAATCCGCCTAAAAGAACAAAGCAATGCAAAAACAAAACGGCTATGCTTAAGGCGAATACCGGGTAGTTAATTTTGAGATGGACATATTTTTTGCTGTGAAAGGCGCGGAATATAAAAATTGCTCCAAAGCCTGCTATGTTAGAAATGCCTGCCGCCAAGCCCCCGTAGCTTTGATCGATTTTTGTGAAAATCGGTATCAAAATCCAACATAGGATAATGGATATTGCAGCGCCGATGATCGTTGTTATCAAATTCATCTTTGTACGTTTTTCCGAAAGGTAAATGGTTCCCAAGAACGCCGCGAAACAGTTAAAAACCGCGCCCAAAAGCAAAAACGGCGCGTACTTCCACGCGCTAAAGGACGCGTCTTTGAATAGAAAACCCGCGATAAACATTAAATTCGTCAAAACGAAGGAGCAGGCACAAACCACAAGAGATACTAATATTTGATAAATCCGTGAGAAGAACAGTTGTCGGTCTTCGCTTGCATATTCGCTGATTGCCGAAATCTGCCACGCCTGCATGACCAAGTTTGCTACGATTGTCACCAGCATAGGCAGTCTGCCCGCAACCGAAAACAGCCCCTGAATCGCGCCACCGCACAGAGCAAGTAAAATATAGCGGTTTAATAGATTGGTCGCCCACCAGCTGACGGCGTTCGGGGTTAGGGGAGCGGAATACCGCAGCATTTCGTTGAAAGTGTTTTTTCTGCAATCTTTTACCCTTACATAGCGGTACAATCTGCCCGCAATCAACACAAACAAGACGGATAAGGCATAAGACACTACAAACGAGTATAAATACCCTGTAAGCCCCATATCCAGGACATAAATAAAAAGCACGCCGCATATTACGATTGAGAACGCTGTAACAAACTCGTTGATTGTATAAAGTTTTACCTTGTCCATTGCGCGCAGCGGCTGCGTAAATAGGGTGCGCAATGCCGATGTGAGAAATAAAAGATAAAACGCCGCAGTGTTGCCCTTAATAAAATCCACTTGCGAAAATAGCGGATAAAGCAGCAGCATAAGCAGGAAGCCTGCGCCGGTAACAAACACGCCAACGCTGAAATATGACGACCGTTCGGCTTTCTTTTCAAGGCAAAAGCGAACAACCGCGTCTACAACCGACAGGGTAACAATCGGCACTAAAAGGATAACCAAATTGTTAATTAAATCAAAAACCCCGATACTCTCGGCTGAGAGATATTTCGTGTAAAAACGCAGCAAAAAAAAGCCGACGCCGCCGGAAACGAATCCGCCCGCACCAATTAAAATGGTATTGAACGCTAAGGTTTTGTATTTACTCATTTTGGTCTTTCTTTTCACACAGAATTTTATTATAATCGGGGATTTCTATTTTTGTGGTATCCTTCATAAGCGATTGTAGAATTTCAGGCACCATTGACGCATCATTTGCAAAGCGAATATAGGGCAAAAACCGAAACCAACGATAGCCCTCAATGACCTTGTGGTCCAGCGAGCGCATTACAACGCAAGGCGTACCCGTGATGACCGCAAAAACCATGCCGTGAAAGCGGTCAGTTATCACCGCAGCCGAACGGCAGTATTTTTTAAGGAAATCCGACAGCTTTCGCCTCCGCCGTATTCGACCGATGTATCCGCGCACGACCGTATCGCAATCTGCAGAATCATAGCCTATCTGCGTTTTCATCTTTTCAATTTCGGCGGCGGGGTGGTACTTTTCGATATCGCTTCTTATCACATACAAAATGCCGTCTGAACGCTTTTCGCGGTTGGATATGCAAGCGGATAAGTAGGTAACGATATC
>JAISIK010000029.1 GCA_031262065.1 Oscillospiraceae bacterium
TCGCCATCTTTATTCTTCACTGCCTTGTTCGCAACGGAGCTGTGCGAGTGACCGTCGATGAAAGCGTCGATGCCGTTTGTGTTGGCAATCAGCTCTTCTGAGGTCCAAGGTGCGGAGGACGGGTCGATACCAAGGTGTCCGAGCGCGATAACATAATCTACGCCTTCTGCTTTGGCTGCATCAACCGCTTCCTGTACGGATGCGTACAGAGCTGCGCCGTCTGCGCCGCCGTCAATGCTGTAGACCCAGTTTTCCTGCGCCTCGTCCATGAAGTATGCCGGGGTCGACTTCGTGATGGATTCGGGAGTGGTGATACCCACGACTGCGATCTTCACATCGCCGACAGTGAATACTTCGTATGCATCGAAAACGGTCTTATTGTCCGCCACGGTGCGGAAGTTCGCGGAAACATAGGGGAACGCTGCCGCTGTTGTCAGTTCGAGTGCGCGATCCATGCCGTAGTCAAACTCGTGGTTGCCCAAAGTTGCCAGATCGTAGCCTGCTGCGTTCATCAGCTCGATGATCGTTTCGCCCTTGTCCATTGCACCGTATGCAGTGCCCTGTACGTGGTCGCCTGCGTCGAGAAGGAACGCGCCTTTCGCAGCGCCGGACATTTGCGCCTTGAGGTCTGCGATGTTCGCATAGCTCAGAGCCTTGTCGATGTAAGTGTGTACGTCGTTGGTGTAGAGGATGACGATGTCATCCGCTTCTGCCAGTCTGTCGCCGCAGACGGAGCAGACGCCCTCAACATAGCTATGTCCGAGAGCGGGAATCGCTTCGGTCTTGACGTCGCCGCAATTTGCGCAGGTGTAAGTCATAACGCCTGCTTCCGTGCAAGTCGGAGCAGTTGTAACAACGCCTTCACCGTAGCTATGTCCGAGAGCGGCAATGGATTCCGTCTTGGTTTCGCTGCACTTGGTGCAGGTGTAGGTCATAACGCCTTCTGCCGTGCAAGTCGGGGCAGTTGTAACAACGCCTGCGTCCCATACGTGCTCGCATTCGACGGGCTCAAGAAGCGCGGTATAGCGCATAAGGATGGTTGCCAGCTGCGCACGGGTTGCAGCACCCTTCGGATCGAGACGTCCGTTTCCGACGCCGTTGATGATGCCCTTGTCGATTGCCCAGTTCAGGGCTTCTTTTGCGTAGTCATAGCTATCCGCGCGATCGGAGAATGCAGCCAGCTTATCGCCTTCCGTAGCGGGCTGACCCGCGTATCTCCACAGCATGGTGACCAGCTCTTGACGACTGACATCCTGATCGGGAGCGAAGGTGTTGCCGGGATAGCCGTTAACAACGCCGGTCGCGGCTGCCCATGCGATGGGATCTTTGTACCAGTCTTCCTTCAGGTCGGTGAACGGTGCGGGGGTCGTAACCGCGGGCGAACCTGCGATACGATACAGAACCGTTGCCACCATTGCGCGAGAGACCGTGGTCTCGGGGGCAAATGTGGTTGCGGACATGCCGTTCATAAGTCCTTCTTTATAGACGTATGCAACAGCTGCTTCGTACCAGCTGCCTGCGGGAACATCTGTGAAGGGATGCTCTGCATCTGCAGCGAATACGGACGGCACAATGCCGACGACCATGGCAAGTACGAGAACGAATGCCATAATCTTCTTGAACGCTTGTTTCATTGTTTTTCCTCCTTATAATTCCGAAAGTTTGGACGCAGCACGCCCACTTTTGGTCATTACTATTCTAACAAGATTTCGCCGCTATTGCAAGACATGCTCTGCGCTTTTCTCCTATTTCACAGGTGTAGTTTTAGAAAATGCCGAAAATCCAATTTTTCTTCTCAATTTTTCAATTTTTGTCGCGAAAATTTTACAAAATGCGTACAAAATAGTGCACAGTTGCACATTGGAAAAACAAAAAGCACCGTCTTATGACGATGCTTTTTACAATATAATAGCCATATTGGGACTAAGCCGAGCCTTTCGACTTGTCAAAACGGTCGCTGAAAACGTAATAGCGCTGCCCGAAATAGTTGATCAGTGCGTAAAGAAGCGCCCCGATGGACATTTTGCAGTTTGCCTCGATGCCGTCTGCGCCGCCGAAGTCGAAAAATCGGCGTACCCCCTCGGACTTGAGCGCGAGCTGCGTCAGGAAAGGCGCTGCGAGGTAGTAGGTGAGCAAATAGCACAGCAAGACCTCCACGGTAAAGCGAAGAAGCATCTGCATCGACGTCTTGTGCCCGGGAAAAATCCAGTACTTGCACGAAATGAACCAAATGAGGCTGCCCAAACCGTAGTTGACGACAGGGGCAACGTGGTCGCTGACATTCGCAAGATTATACAGCAGAAACATCAGCGCGGTACACACTATAAAATTCAGCACGCCGACGATCAGGTAAACCACCAGACTGCGATCGACCACTTTTTGTATTTTCATTGGCTTTTTCCATTTCCGATTATTTTGTAGCCGAGTGCATTATAGCGTATTTCGTCAAAAAACGCAAGAGTGTTTCTTTGGCGCGTGTTGACGGCGCGCGCGGCGCGTGGTAAAATACCCAAAAAGCACGGAGGCACGGCAATGACACTACCCGCGCAAATGGAAATTATTTCGCAGCAAGATTGGACGCTCGCGGCGCTTATGGGCGCGCTCGAATCCGCCGCAACCGCGCATGCAAACGCGCTGCACATCGGGCACGAGCGCGTGCTGGGCGAATTCGGCTGCCTGTGGATGCTCGCGCGCAGCCGCCTTTGCATGAAGCGTCTGCCCGCGCAGCAAGAACCGCTGACGATTCGCACATGGTTGCGCGCGCCGTCTGCAGCCACGAGTGTGCGCGATTATGATATTTATAGTGGGGATACCTGCATCGGCAGCGCCGTGCACCGTTGGGTGCTCGTCAAGGAGCGCGAGCGAAAAATCGCCGATCTGCGCAAAATCGCCCCCCTCTGGGAGCTTCCGACCCTTTCGCCGGAGCGCACGGACATGCCCGGCAGGCTGCACCTGCCGGAGCAAATGCAAGACGCGCATAAAATTACCATCGCGCAGCAGACTATCGATGAAAACGGGCATATGAACAATGTCGCGTATGTGCGTCTGGCGCTTCCCTTCGTGCCTGCGTCCTGCAAAGGCTTGGAAATCCTATTCGGGCAGGAGTGCTTTGCGGGCGAAACCCTGCAAATACGAACCGCGCAGGAAAACGACGCGTATTTCGTCTGCGGAGTCAAGGAAAGCGGCGCGGAGAGCTTCCGCATGCGCTTTTATGAATAAGGAGGTCACTATGAAAACCCGATATTTCGCTGTGCTGCTTTTGCTTGCGCTTCTGTTCTCTTTGGCAGCCTGCACTTCTCAAAACCCCGCGCCCGATGCGGACGCTCCCGACCCCATCCCCCAAGAACTGCTCGCCACATGGGTGAGCGCAAGCGGCGGAGACCTGAACATCATCGAGACGATGAGTTATTACGAGGACGGCACATTTTCGGTGCAGTGCGACTACAACGGCGAAGACGTCGGCACAATTTACGGCAGCTTCACCATCGAGCGCGACACGCTCATTGCCAACGTCACCGAAGGCGCAGAGCCTTACACCATCGAATACCGCTTTGCGGTAGACGGCGCGGTGCTCACGCTCACAAACGACGACAATACGGCAACCTACCGCCGCGCAGATTGATTCTTCGCCGCGTTTGGCTTGCAAAATCGGGGGAAATTTGCCCGCGATACGACTTCACGACTCGGAAAATGAATTTTCCCGGGTCGTGGAGTTCATTTTTCATTGACATTCCCGCCTTGACGCAGTAAGATGGGAGTCAATAAACTGCGGAGGGATAAATTATGAAACCTTATGTGCAATACAGCGCGCAAGAACGCGCGCAGGAATATGCGGCGCTTTGCAAGCGGCGGGAGGAATACCAAAATCTCGGACTGAAACTCAATATGGCGCGCGGGAAACCCGGCACGGAGCAGCTCGATATCGTCAGCGACCTGATGACGGTGCTGCAAACGCCACGCGACTGCATCGACGAGGGCATTGACGTCAGAAACTACGGCGAACTGACCGGCATTCCGTCTGCCAAGCGGCTGTTTGCAGAGCTTTTGGGCACAAAACCGGAGGAGATTCTCGTCGGCGGCAACGCCAGCCTGAACCTGATGTACGACCTCATTGCCAAGGCGTACACCCACGGTCTGCTGCACTCGCAGCGTCCTTGGTCGCAGGAAAAAGAAATTTGCTTCCTCTGCCCCGCGCCGGGCTACGACCGCCACTTTAAGGTTTCGGAATCCTTCGGCATGAAGCTCATTACCATCGCCATGACGGACGATGGCCCGGACATGGATGCGGTGGAAGAGGCGGTGAAGAACCCCGCCGTGAAGGGCATGTGGTGCGTGCCGAAGTATGCAAACCCCGACGGCATCATCTATTCGGAAGAAACAGAAAACCGCATTGCTGCGCTGCGCCCGGCTGCGCCCGATTTTGCCCTAATGTGGGATAACGCCTACTGTATCCACGAATTTTTCGGGGAGTTTGTCCCCTTCCGCGATATGCTCACACTCTGCCGCGAAAATGGCAACGCAGATATGGTCTACGAATTCGCCTCGACTTCAAAAATCACCCTGCCGGGTGCGGGCGTAAGCTGCATGGCAGCGTCAGCTGCCAACCAGAAGTACATCGAGTCGCTCCTGACCATGCAGATTATCAGCTACGACAAAGTGAACCAACTGCGCCATGTGCGCTATCTCAAGGACAAGGAAACGACGCTGCAGCTTATGAAGGAGCACGCGAAAGTCCTCGCGCCGAAATTTGCGGCAGTGCTTGATGCGCTGGACAGCGAAATTGCCCCGCTGGAAATCGCCCGCTGGACGCGCCCGAACGGCGGCTACTTTGTCTCCCTGAATGCCATGGAAGGCACGGCAAAGCGCACCTTGGCGCTGTGCCGCGAAACCGGCGTTGTTATGACGCCAGCAGGCGCAACCTTCCCCTACGGCATCGACCCTGCCGACAGCAATATCCGCATCGCGCCGACGCTCCCGCCTGTGGCGGAGCTGAAGCAGGCGATGGAAGTCTTCTGCCTGTGCCTGCGCATCGCAGCGCTGGAAAAGCTGGGCGTATAAATGTATAAGTTTAGTGCTTGTCGTCTGCCGATTGCAGGCGACAAGCACTTTAATATTTAGGGCGCAGCGACAATTGTGCCCTCCCCGCTGCCGAAACTCGAGCGCACCTCGATTTCCACACCGTATTTTTTGGCAAACTCTACACAGCGGTCGTGCAATACACGCGCCCCGCTGCGGGCGAGGGTGAGCATTTCGTCGTAGCTCAGGCGGTCGTATTTTACCGCATCGGGATAGCGGTTGGGGTCTGTGTCATACACACCGTCTACGTCGGTGAAAATCTGGCAGCGATCGGCTTTTAAGAACGCCGCAAGGGCAACCGCCGTGGTATCCGAGCCGCCCCTGCCGAGGGTCGTAATATCGCCCTTGGGGCTAAGCCCCTGAAAGCCCGCCACCAGCACGACCCGCCCCGCAGCAAGCTCCCGCTCGATGCGGTCATTGCTCAGGCGCATGATACGCGCACTGCCATGTACTTCCTCGGTTTCAATCCCCGCCTGCCAGCCGCTCAGGCTCACAGCCGGAATCGCCAATCGCTGCAGCGCCATTGCGCACAGGCTCACCGAGCACTGCTCGCCGGTTGCAAGCAGCGCGTCAAGCTCCCGCCCGCTGCAATCGGGGTCAATCTCTCTGGCTCTTGCAAGCAAGGCGTTCGTGCCGCCGCCCTGCGCGGAGAGCACGGCAACCACTTCGTTGCCCGCGCGGTGCTCCGCCGCAATCGCGCGCGCAACTGCGTAGAGCTTCTTCGCATCGGCGACCGATGAGCCGCCGTATTTTTTAACAACACGAGTCAAATTTCTTTCTCCTTTCTTGTCGTAGTAGGCATACGAGAGTCGAACCCGCGCCGGTTTTAGAAGGCAAATTTCCGCCAATTCATCGCAAAATCCCTTGTAAATACGAAAGTATTCACTGCGGCATTTTTCTCGACTTGACGAAAATTTGCTCTTCTAAAACTGCTTCGCACCTGTCGGCTGGCAATTTTCGAGGGATTTTTGCTGCGGACGACGACGCCTTGCTGAC
>JAISIK010000049.1 GCA_031262065.1 Oscillospiraceae bacterium
ATCCTGCGTAGACAATAAGAGAACCATCGGCAATGCCGATGGTTCTCTTTTTGTTACCCGCCGCAAGGGGAAACCCTTGCGGCGGTTGTGATTTTTGCGTTATTGCGCGTTTTTCGCGGTCTCGACAAGTCCCGTTGCAAGCCCTGCCAAGCCCTGGATTTCCGAAGGAATGATGATTTTCGTCGCCTTGCCGTCCGCGACTTTTTGCATGGTTTCCAGTGCGCGGAGCTTGATAACCTGATCATTCGGCGCGTCGTTATTGAGCATGCGCATCGCCTCGGCGGTCGCCTTCTGCACGGCGAGAATCGCCTCCGCCTGACCTTCTGCGCGCAGGATTGCCGCTTGCTTTTCTGCGTCTGCGCGCAGGATGGTTGACTGCTTTTCGCCCTCTGCCACGAGAATCTGCGAATGCTTCGTGCCTTCCGCCTGCAAGATTGCCTGCCGGCGATCGCGCTCGGCTTTCATCTGCTTTTCCATGGAGTTCTGAATATCGGTGGGCGGCAGGATGTTCTTCAGCTCTACGCGGGAGACTTTAATTCCCCACGGGTCGGTTGCTTCGTCCAAAATGGCGCGCATTTTGGTGTTAATCAAATCGCGACTGGTGAGGGTCTGGTCGAGCTCCAAATCGCCGATGATGTTACGAAGGGTCGTTGCGGTGAGGTTTTCCATCGCCATCATGGGGTACTCTACGCCGTAGGAGTAGAGCTTCGGGTCTGTAATCTGGAAGTAGACGACCGTGTCAATCTGCATGGTGACATTGTCCTTGGTGATCACCGGCTGCGGGGGATAGTCGAGAACCTGCTCTTTCAAGGTGACGCGCTTGGCGACGCGCTCGACGAAGGGGATTTTGAAGTGGATGCCCACATCCCAAACGGCTGAAAATGCGCCGAGGCGCTCGACCACGTACGCGTGGGACTGCTGCACAACGCAGATGTTTTTAATCAAGATCAGGAAAACGAGCAGCGCAACTGCGCCAATGATGATAACATAATCCATACCGTACCTCCAACTTTCTATTCTGCTTGGGTATCTACCGCCTCGACGCGAACCTTTGCCCCTTCGATGGCGGTAATGCGAACAAGGCTGCCTTCTGCAATGGGTGCGTCGCTTTTTGCAGACCACTGCACGCCGGAGATTTTTACGGCGCCTGTGCCGTAGAGGGTGTCGATTGCCTCGATGACAACCGCGGTTTTGCCGATATTCGCGGCGGCATTGGTCAGCGTCTTTTTCGGGGCAACGTATTTTCGCGTAAGCGGGCGCAAGCTGAAGAGCAGCACCGCAGTGACCGCGAAGAATACCACCACTTGCAGCCAAATTTCGCCGCCTGCCAGCGCGACAATCAGCCCTGCCAGCGAGCCGCCAATGAACCAGACGGAAAGCAGCGCGACCGACGCCGCCTCAATGATCGCGAAGAGAACCGTGAGCCCCAGCCAGAAAAATTCCGGTCGCATAGAAAACACCTCCTCAATAGGGTACTTCCAGTTTGCCACGAAAGCTGCAAATAGTCAAGAGGAATTATGGAATATTCCCGCTCGCGGAACGCCGCGATGCTTGCCTTTTGGGCAAAATTGGGCTATAATCAGTGCATCGCACAAAAGAGGAGAACATATGGAGCGTTTTACGATGGCAGTGCCCTGCCTGTTTGGGCTTGAGGGCTTGGTGGGCGACGAGCTGCGCCGCATGAAATTGGAGGCTGTGCGCGTCGAGGATCGCCGCGTGTTTTTTGAGGGAGATTTTGCGGATATGGCGCGGGCGAATATCCGCTTGCGCATGGGCGAGCGGGTGATGCTGCTTTTGGGGCGCTTCCCGGTGCATAGTTTTGAGGATTTGTATCAAGGCGTGAAGGCAATCCCGCTCGAGCGCTTTGTGCCGAAAAACGGCGCGTTTCCCGTCAAGGGCTACAGCCTGAATTCGCAGCTGCACTCCGTGCCCGATTGCCAGTCGATTGCCAAAAAGGCGGCGGTTGACCGCATGGCTGCGCACTACGGCATCTCGTGGCTGCCGGAAACGGGCGAGACGTATCAGCTGCGCTTCTCGATTATGAAAGACATCTGCGAAGTGTTTTTGGACACGTCGGGCGCCTCGCTTCATAAGCGCGGCTACCGCGCGGAGGGCAACGAAGCGCCGCTTCACGAGACAATGGCGGCTGCCATGGTCAATATTTCCCGCTATCGCGGGCGCGAGGTCTTTTGGGATCCCTTCTGCGGGTCGGGAACGATTGTCATCGAAGCGGCGCTTGCCGCGCGTAACCGCGCCCCGGGCTTAAACCGCAGCTTCTCCGCGCAGAATTGGGCATGTGTGCCGAAGGATATTTGGGCAAACGCCAAGCAGGAGGCGCGGGATTTGGAATACCACGGCGATTACCGAATTGTCGGCACGGATATCGACTCGAAGAGTCTTGCAATCGCCATTTCCAACGCGAAAAAGGCGGGTGTGGATAAGGATATTCAATTTTACGAGGCGGACGCAACCGGAGCATCCCTGCCCGCAGCGTCGGGTGTTCTCGTGTGCAACCCGCCCTACGGCGAGCGCATGCTTGAGCAGCGCGGGGCGCAGCAGCTCATGCGTGGATTCGGGCAGCACCTGCGCGGCGCGACGGACTGGAAGAAATATATTATCTCGTCCGAGCCGGAGTTTGAGCATTACTTCGGCAAGCAGGCGGTCAAAAAGCGCAAGCTCTATAACGGCAGGTTGCAGTGCAATATATATATGTATTTCTAGTGGGGCGTGAGAGATATGAAGCATCTGTTTATTATTAACCCCGTGGCAGGCAAGACAGACAGAACCGGCGAGCTGACCCAGAATATTCGCGCATTGGCGGGCGCACAAGGGCTTGACTACGAGATTCTCGTTTCCCGCGCAGCTGGCGACTGCACGAAGATTGCGCAGGCTGCGGCAGCTGCAGGGGGCGAACTTCGCATTTACGCCTGCGGCGGCGACGGCACGCTCAACGAGGTTGTCAACGGCGCGGTGGGCTTTGCCAATGCTGCGGTGACGCACTTTCCCTGCGGCACGGGAAACGATTTTATCAAAATCTTCTCCGAGCCGACGGCGTTCTTTTACCTAAATCGCCTGCTTGACGCACAGGAGACAAAATTCGACCTCATCGTCTGCCAAAAGAAGTTCTATTCCATCAACATCTGCTCGATGGGGCTTGACGCGCGCATCGGCACGGAGGTCGGGAAGTATAAGCGCCTGCCGCTCGTCGGCGGCAAGAGCGCCTATCTGCTGTCCACCGCAGCCAACCTCATCAAGGGGCTGCATGAGCACTACGTCGTCGAGATTGACGGCGAGGTATTCGACGGGCGGCAGACCATGATTTGCATCACCAACGGGCGCTGGTACGGCGGCGGGTTTAACCCCACGCCGAATGCCGAGCCGGACGACGGCATTTTGGAAGTGCTTCTTGTGAACAAAGTCTCCCGCTTTGCGGTTGCGGGCGTAATCGGCAAGTACAAAAACGGCGAATTTGAAAAGCTGCCGAAGCTCGTGCGGCATTTTCGCGCGCGGCACGTTGCCATCCACTGCGACAAAGAGAGCGAAATCAACATCGACGGCGAGCTGATTATGGCAAAAGACGCCGAGTTTGCAGTCGTCCCGCAGGCAATCCGCTTCTTTTACCCGCAGGGTGTGCACTACGCACACGAATAAATCGACACGCTTCGCGGGGATTCTTATCCTAGCCCCGGACGGACATAAATTCTTTACAATTTTTAGCTATTTTTCTCTTGACATTTTTATAAATCTGCGTATTATATAGGGTGTTAGCACTCAGCGAGAAAGAGTGCTAACACCCGACGTATACCATGGCGGCAAGCCGCCGGACAAATATTGGAGGTAATGAATTATGAAATTGACACCCCTTGCAGACCGCGTTTTGCTCAAGCCGACCGAGGCGGAGGAAACAACCCAATCCGGGATCATCCTGTCCACATCGAACAAGGAAAAGCCCGTTGTGTCCGAAGTCGTGGCTGTCGGTCCCGGCGGCATGGTTGACGGCAAAGAAGTCAAAATGGTAGTCAAAGCAGGCGACAAGGTTGTCGTAGCAAAGTATGCAGGCACAGAGGTCAAGCTCGACGGCGAGGAATTCTCCATCGTCAAGCAGTCTGACATTCTGGCAATTGTAGAATAATTCGGGAGGCAAAAAACGATGGCTAAAATGATTGAATTCGGCGAAAACGCCCGCAAGAAGCTCCAATCCGGCATCGACCGACTGGCTGATGCAGTGAAAATTACGCTCGGACCGAAGGGACGCAATGTTGTTCTGGGCAAGAAATACGGGCTGCCGCTGATTACGAACGACGGCGTGACCATCGCCAAGGAAATTGAGCTTGAGGACGCCTTTGAGAATATGGGCGCGCAGCTTGTCCGCGAGGTCGCAACGAAGACCAACGATGTGGCGGGCGACGGCACGACCACCGCAACCCTGCTTGCGCAGGCGATTGTGCGCGAAGGGCTGAAGAACGTCAGCGCGGGCGCAAACCCGATGGTTATGCGCAAGGGCATGCAGAAGGCGGTCGATGCCGCAATCGAGGCAATTAAGGAGAATTCCAAGGCAGTCAACGGCAGCGAAGATATTGCCCGCGTGGCTGCGGTTTCTTCGGGCGACGCCGAAATCGGCAAGCTGATTGCAGAGGCTATGGAGAAGGTCTCCGTCTCGGGCGTTATCACCATCGAAGAATCCAAGACTGCGGAAACCGGGCTGGAAGTCGTCGAGGGCATGCAGTTCGACCGCGGCTATATCTCCCCGTATATGGTTACCGATACCGACAAGATGCAGGCTGTTATCGACGAGCCCTACATCCTGATTACCGACAAGAAAATCTCGTCCATTCAGGATATTCTGCCGATTCTCGAGCAGATTGTCAAGGGCGGGCAGAAGCTCGTTCTTATCGCTGAGGACGTCGAGGGCGACGCGCTTTCGACCCTGCTTGTCAACCGTCTGCGCGGCAGCTTCAACTGCGTCTGCGTCAAGGCGCCGGGCTTCGGCGACCGCCGCAAGGAAATGCTGCAGGATATTGCCATCCTCACAGGCGGCACCTATGTTGCAAGCGAGCTGAACATGAACCTCACAGACGTGCAGATGAGCGACCTCGGAAGAGCCCGCCAGATGAAGGTCAACAAGGACACCACCGTGATTGTTGACGGCGTGGGCGCAGCGGAGGAGATTCAGGACAGAATCCGCGAAATCAAGGCTGCGATTAAGGTTACGACCTCCGATTACGACCGCGAGAAGCTGCAGGAGCGGCTCGCGAAGCTCTCCGGCGGCGTTGCGGTTATCCGCGTCGGCGCGCAGACGGAAGTTGCCATGAAGGAGCAGAAGCTCCGCGTCGAAGATGCGCTCAACGCTGCGCGCGCTGCGGTTGAGGAAGGCATTGTTGCGGGCGGCGGCACAGCCTATGTCAACGCAATTCCCGCCATCGAGAAGCTGCTTGCAAAGTTCTCCGGCGATGAGAAGACCGGCGCTGCCATCGTTGCGCGCGCGCTGCAGTCGCCCATCCGCCAGATTGCAGAGAATGCAGGCGTTGACGGCGCAGTCGTCTACGAGAAGATTAAGAACAGCCGCAAGGTCGGCTATGGCTACGACGCCTATACCGCAACCTACTGCGACATGATCCCCACCGGGATTTTAGACCCCACGAAGGTCACCCGCAGCGCGTTGGAAAACGCAGCCTCGGTCGCAGCCTGCGTGCTGACCACCGAAACGCTCGTTGTTGACAAGCCCGACCCCGCAGGCGACGCAGCAGCCGCAGCGGCAGCCGCTGCAGGCGGCATGGGCGGCATGTATTAAACGTATTTATAACAAGCAAGGGCGCAGCACCAAATCGGTGCTGCGCCCTTGCGGCGTATGTAACAGAGTTCGGTTGCTGTTTTTGGCTAAAATTCATTCGCGGTCGCGCCCTTGGCAATCTGTTCTCTTGCCCACAGGCCGGTTTCAGAATAGGAGTCCCATTGGCATTCGTGCAATATTTTCTCAGGCAAAACGCCGCTCTTCGACATGGCAGACACCAAATAGTGCCTGCAAAAGGAACAGGAACCATGTTGATAGGCATGCAGCAAAATGCGCCCGCATTGCTTCGAGCGGTGCTGCTCGTAAATCGCGCTTAAGTGCATCTGCATAGCATGCGTGACGCGGTCGGAGGAGAGGAGAATCTTCTCGATAATCTCCTCATCCCCCTCCTGCCGATTTTCTTTGAGCAGAGCAAGCCCGTCCTCGACATTCCCCTCACGTAACAAACGCAGGGCTAAGTCGTGGACGCCTTGGTGTTTCAAGCGCTCCAGCGCACGAAAAATGCTGCTGCGCAGCGTCTCATTCTGACAATCCGCCAATGGAAGGAGCGCACTTGCGCCCGGTGGAAAATCGGCATAGGCAAAGGGGAGCAGTAAGGCTGCCTTCATTTGCGGATTCGACTCCTGCAGTGCCTCCTGCGCCAAACGCAGCAGGGCAGGGCTGCTTGCCCGTTTGCCGAAACGCAAGGCGTACATTCTCACCGCGCCACTGCCTTCCGGCGAGTTGCCTTCGGCGCAGCTTTTCAATTTTTCGAGTGTGGTGTTTGGGTCGAATGCTTCGCGGTGATACGCCTCCCGCTCGCCGGCGGATTGCCTGTATCGTGCGACAAAGGCAGCGGGCGCGTCGCCCTTTGCAGAGGCGGATTCCAAATAGCGACGGACGCGCTTCTCGCCAAAGGTGTTTTCATAATAGGCAAGAACGCAGTCGGGGAAGGCAAAGGCTGCGCCCCGCGCAAGGAAGATTTCTCCATAGCGCACTACGCACTTCGGGAAGGACGCCCAGCCGCGCGCATCGATTTCACGGAGCAGAAGCGATTCAAATTGCGCTACTTCGTCATACAGCATCGAAAGACTGCGCCGCGATTTGAGGGCTTGGCAGAGCGACTGCATTTTGGCTTGCATAGCAGCGCGGGCTTCTTGGTTTCCGTCTGCGCAGTATCTGCTGAGAATATCCGCGAGTTGTATAAAGAGGTCATGGCGCAGGCGCTTTTGGAAAGCCTCCGTGAGGATGGGCGCAAAGCGCTCGCGCTCTCCTAAGGCGCAAATGGCGGTGTAGAGATAGTCGCCCTTTGTGCCTTCGGATTGCGTGTCAAACCCAATATTGCGCAGGCAGCAATGAAGCACAATCTCGCTGTATTTTGGATCGGGGTTTTCCTGTAGCTCTACGATTGCACTGCCGAGCCCTCTGCGTAAGGCATATAAGAACTGTCTGTTCGTCATGGGATTTCACCGCACTGCGCATATTGCGGCATAGTTCGGTGCGAATAGGGTGACGCTCTTTTGGTCGGATAGCCCCGCGAGGGCGGATTCCAGCGCGGAAACAGCCGCAGGCGCTTGCGCGGTGACTGCTGCTACGGGGGAACTGACTGTGCCGGAGGCTTGGATAATGCTCCCGGCAGTCTCCATGGCATCAGAAAATGCCGCCCATGCACTGTTACCCACGCCGCACGCAGCCTGCCCCGCTAAAAGCGTGTCGATATTTGCAGAATACAAGTCCCAGAGGGACTGCACCGCGCCGCTTGCGAGCTTTGTGCGGATGTTCGCGGGCGTTGCAGCCGCGCTTCCTTTGCCGGTGTAGTCAATGCCGATATTCGCGTTCACGATTTCGAGCGCTTTGTTGTACAGTACCCAGTCCGCAGAGGGTGCGCCTGAGGTGTCGAATCGCCAATTCGGCGTGAAGGCGTTTGTGAGATTTCCGCCGAGCTTGCGCAGGATATAGTCTGCAACCATGCCCGTGCAGCCTTCGCCGTTGTTGATGGGGTCTGCCCCGTCGAGGGTTAGGATTTCCTGCGCCGTGAAGGTGTGCACGATGGGCATGCCTGCCTCGTACGTCCCGTAGTTATCGTATGCAGCGTCGTAGCGCAGCGACCCGTCGGGGTTGCGGAGCTTCTGGCTGTCGGCAAGCGCCTGCAGGCGACCGCCGCCGGGGTACTTATCGCCGTCCGCCAAAAAGCGCGAGCCGGTGGTGTGGTTGTTTGCAGCGAGCAAATACGTGCCGTCCAAATCGAAAACCGTGCCGTCTGCATTGCGCAGGTCGGTGATGCGATCCCACGCGGGTCTTGTCATATCGACCGTGTAGGTGATACCGCCGCCGATTAAGATGCGGTCATAGCTGCTTGTGGAAGAGACGTCGGAGATAAACTGATTGGCTACATTGCCGCCCGAGCGCCCGCTTGCGAAGCCGAACTCCGCCAGAATTTTCAGCTGATGCCCGGTCAGTTCAATGATGCAAAGGGTGTTGTTATCGTAATTATAAATCTGCCCGATATCTGCGCGGGTAATCGGCCCCGGCGTTTGCAAGCTGTTTCGCGCGCTGCTTCCCAGGGCGCAGGAAGCTGCCATGGTGACCTGCATGCCGCGCGCCGCAAGTTCCGGGGTTCGGGCGATATATTCATTGGAAGCGTACATAAAGGCGTCGAAGAACAGGTGGTTGAGCGCGTTGTCGTAAGTATAGAAGATGTCCGCTGCCGCAGTAACGCCGCGCACGGGCTCGAGCGCAACGAGCGGGCCGCCCGAGAGCGTGCCGACTTCCTGCATGGAATAGTTGTATGCAGTCTCGTGCGCACCGCGCAGGAAGGGGTCTGCCTTGTAACTTGCAGATGCGGTAGTGCCGGGGTTAACTGCAGTGTAGGCAACGTCGTCGATTCTGTCAGCGACCGTCCACTGCCCGTTTTTGTAGGTAACGGTAACATCGACTTGCCCCAAGCATGCGCCGGAGGCGTTTCCGGGAAGCTCCATGTAGCGCGTGCCTGTGCTCACGTCGTTTGTCGGGTTGTGCCCGTGCGCGCCGAGGAGCAAATCCAGCTCCGGGTTTGCGCTGATAATGCCGTAGCTTGCGTCGTTGCCGTAGCCGCCGGAAATGTGCATTGCGCCGATGAAAACGTCGATTTCGCCGTAGATTGCCTCCGCTTGTGCACTTTGCAGGTAATCAATCGTCTTCTGCGTTTCGACTGCCGCAGGAACGGTGCGCAGACCCGCGCCGAGGACGTTATACGCGTCCCACTGGGTGATCCCGGAGTGCGTCATCCCCACGACCGCTACAGTTGGGCCGCCGTCCGGCATCTGCCGCACATAGAAATCATCAAAAATGCGGGTGTCGGCGGGTAGATTATAGATATTTTCCGCCGTGTTCGTGAACACATTGCCGCCCAAAATTGCGCCTGTGAAGCCGTTTTTCCCTTCGCCGTGAATATCCTTGCCGTAGGACTTGCCCAGCCTGTCCATACCGAAGTTGAATTCGTGGTTGCCCACAACCCAAACGTCATAGGAAAGCAGTTCCATCGCGTAAAGCAGGGGATACATCTTTGCGGTGTTGCGGGAGTCGTTGTCCCAGTCGGCGCTGTGGAAAATGGCAGTGCCGTTTCCCTGTATCGTGTCGCCGAGGTCAATGAGCAGGGTACGCGCTTCGGATTCGTCCGCCGTAAGCGTGCCCGCGCCCAAGCGGTTTGCGCCGCTTCTGCGCGCCTCGATGGCGGTGGCAATCCGCGCCATGCCCGCGCCCGCATTTCCTGCGGAGTAGCGCCAGTCATAGAAACTGCCGTGCAGGTCGCTGGTGAAGAGCAGGCGGAAGTCGTAGCTGTCGCCCTCGGTTGGGCTTCCTTCTACGGCGTCGCCGCAGCGGGTGCAGACCCCTGCAACGTAGTTGTGCCCGAGGGCGGGCATGTCGTCAGTCGTGGTTTCCTCGCAGTATGCGCAGGAGTAGGTTCTTTCGCCGCCTGCCGTACAGGTCGGCTGCGTGGTGATTTTGCCTTCATCCCAAGTGTGCCCTGCAAAGCGCATGAGGATAGCCGCGAGCTGCGCGCGCGTCGCAGCGCCCCCGGCGTCCAGCCTGCCGTTTTCATCGCCGTTGATAACGCCCCCAGCAACCGCCCAGTTCAAAGCGTCATGCGCAAAGGCGCTGTGTGCACTAGAATCCGCGAAGGCGCTTAAATAGTCGCCTTGGGTTGCAGGTTCTCCTGCAAATCGCCAAAGCATCGTCACAAGCTCTTGGCGCGTAACGTCCGCATCAGGGCGGAAACTGCCGTCGGGATAGCCGTTGACAACCCCGCTTTCGGCAGCCCACGCGACGGGCGCTTTGTACCAATTGGCAGAAAGGTCATGAAATGGCGCGGTATCGCTGTTTGCGGGCGAGCCTGCAATGCGGAAAAGAACCGTCGCCACCATGGCGCGAGAGACATGGGTATTCGGCGCGAAGCTTGTCGTGCTTATGCCGTTCATCAGCATATGTTCATAGACGAATTCCACGGCTTCTGCGTACCAGCCGCTTTGCGCGTCCGCAAACGGTGTTTTGGCGGCGAAAACGCCCGGCGCAACGCCGACAAAGACGGCGATTACAAGGATTGTCGCAAGAAATCTCTGCAATGTATGTTTCATGGTGTTTCCTCCTATGATTTGCGGGCAATGATGCGCGAGGCAAGCAGCGCGACAAAGGGAATGGTCATAATTACGCCGATTGTTCCTGCCATGCCCTGCAGAAGCTCCACAACGATAAAGTCCGTGCTCAGCAGCTGCGTCATCTGCATATCGTAGGCAATCGCCAAAATAAAGGTGTTCAGCGAAGAGCCGAATATCGCCAAAATCAGCGTGTTGGACATGGTGCCCATGGCGTCTTTACCGACATTCATGCCCGACTTAAAGAGGCGACCTGCCGAGAGTTCGGGATTCGCGTCGTGCACCTCTTGAATCGAGGATGCGATGGACATCGCAACGTCCATCACCGCGCCCAAGGAGGAAATCAACACGCCGCAAACGAGAAGTCCGCTGATTTTCATGCCGTATTTGGTCGAAGAGTATAGCAGGCGTTCGGTTTCTTCCATGTTAAAGCCCGTAATCGGCGTAATCCAATTCACAAGCATCACGCAGAATCCTGCAATCGCCACACCCACCACACAGCCCAAAATCGCGGCGTAGGTTTTCTTGGTAAAGCCGTTAAGCAGCAGCAGGGAGGCGGCTGCGGTCAAGGCAGTAATCACGATGGTGATAAAGAGGATGTTGTAGCCGCGCATGACCAGCGGAATCAGTAAGTACCAGAAGCAGGCAAGCATGAAGAACAGACCCAGCAAGGACTGCACGCCCTTTTTCCCGCCGATAAGCAAGATAGCCGCGCAGAAGACTGCGAGCAGCACCAACAGCCCCGTCACGCGGCTGTGGCTGTACATGAAAATGCTGGTGTTGCCGTTTCCGTAGTCGGTGTAGCGGACGACAATCTCGTCCCCCACGCCGACGTCGACATTGCTCAAGGTGGTGAGATGATTCTCCATCTGCGCTGTCTGCCCTTTGTGCGGACCGCTCGTAAAGCGGATTTCCAGCTGCTGCATGCCGATGCGCAAATCTTCGGAAATGCCCTTGCCCACGCCGACTTCCTCGCCGTGTTGATCCAAAGAGGAGATAACCGCATCGTCATAGAGGACTTTTGTTACTACAGCGTAGAAATAGCCGCTGTTTTCGGCGGCATCGGAACCGTCCTGCGCCACATCGTCAGCGAGCGTGTAGCCGTTCTCCGGCGCTTTGTTAGCCAGAATTGCCAGCGTGCCCAGCACAGCCAGAAGAATCACCACAACGCCCACTCTCAAAAGAATGTCGCCCAAGGTCAGCTTGCGGAATCGGGCAAGCGGGGATTCTCGCTTTTGCGTTTTGCGCGGCGGTGTATTCGGTTTCTTTTTCATATGTACCACCTTTCGTTTTGCCCTGCGCAAAGGCGCAGGCGGGCGGTCTGCGCCCGCATTATTTTGCGATCATCTGCTCAATGTCAGCCTTCGGATGCGCCCCGACCAGCTGGTCTGCAGGTTTGCCGTCTTTGAACAAAATGAGCGTGGGGATGCTCATCACGCCGTATTTCATGGCAAGATCGCCCTCTTCATCGACGTTCACCTTGCCCACCTTGACCGCGGTCTGTTCATTGGCGATTTTCTCAATCGACGGCGCAACCATGCGGCAAGGGCCGCACCAGCTCGCCCAGAAGTCCAGCAGCACAGGCTGCTTCGATTGCATGACCTCTGACTCAAAATTTTGGTTTGTAATGGTTAAAACTGACATTTTTATAACTCCTTAATTAAAATATTTTTGCCGCAGTTACCGCCGCGTTTACTGCCTCGGCAACTGCATTGTTTAATTCTTCGCCCTGCAGCACATTGGTCATCTCGCAGGAGACGGTGGTAAAATCGTCAATCCCGAAAAACGCCATCAGTGTGCGCAGGTAGCGCTCGCCGAGCTCCATACTTTTCATCGGCTCATCCGTGTAGCTGCCGCCGCGCGCAACGAGATACAGCACCTTTTTGCCCTGCCCCGCGAGAAGCCCGACTGAGCCGTTTTGCGTGTACTTAAAGGTAATTCCTTGGAAAGCGACATAGTCCAGATACGCTTTCAAAATCGACGGGAACGACAAATTCCACATAGGCGCTGCGAACACAATCCTGTCGTGCTGCGCAAATTGCTTTGCATACTGCCGCACATCAAACTGCGCCTCGGAAACCATGTTGTTCAAATCGTTTGCATTCAGAAAACGCGGGTTTTCCTTGTAAAGGTCGAGGGTGGTGATGACGTCGTCGGGGTTGGCTCTTTGATAGGTCTCGATAAAGCGCTGCGACATTTGAAAGGTAATCGAGTCCTCGTCACTTTTGGGATTCGCCTTGATATACAGCACAGATTTCATCGTTTGTACGCCTCCTATACGCAGTATTGCCGCTTGAGCACCTCGATAATTTCCTCAATCCGATGGTCAGAAATGCAATATGTGATAGTCTGCCCGTTTTTTTGGAAATCCAGTATCGCTGCGGTCTTCAAGAGCGATAAATGCTGCGACAGCGCCGATTGCGAAATGCTCGGTACGCATTTTGCAAGCTCCCCCACCGTTTTCTCGCTCTCCATTAAGGCGCAGAGAATCAGCAGGCGGTTCTCGTTTGCCAGCACTTTCAGCAGCTGCGCAATGTGCTTTGCACGTTCTTCCATTGGGTCAACTCCTTCTTGTTTTCTTTTTCCCGGCAGGGAACGCATCCGCCGCCATGCAGTATATTAGGTACTTCTAATATACTAATATATTCAAAACTTGTCAAGGGGTTCTTGGGAAAAAATTTACGGGTCGGCAAATGCAGAGAAAACTCCCGTTTTGCCGAAAAAAATGTTGACAGCCTCGACTCTGCTTGCTATAATACTAAGGCTGTCAAATGCT
Source organism: Oscillospiraceae bacterium (assembly GCA_031262065.1). Classification (GTDB taxonomy): domain Bacteria; phylum Bacillota; class Clostridia; order Oscillospirales; family Oscillospiraceae; genus JAZOXB01. The sequence continues at coordinate 13,178 of JAISIK010000049.1, forward strand.
GTTATAGCTCAGCTGGTAGAGCGCATCCTTGGTAAGGATGAGGTCCCCGGTTCAAATCCGGGTAACAGCTCCAAGAATCCCCTGACCGGCGGTCAGGGGATTTGCTGTATAGAAAAGGAGTAAGCCTATGAAAACGTGGTTAATTGTTGTGGATATGCAGCACGATTTTGTTTATGGCGCGTTGGGAACGCAAGAGGCGCAAGCCATTGTGCCTGCGGTGAATGCGAAAATTCGCGCGGCGCAGCGGGTGATTTTCACGCTCGATACGCACGAAAAGGACTACTTGCAGACCCGGGAAGGCGCGATGCTGCCGGTTGCGCACTGCATAAAGGGCACGCAGGGGCATGCGCTGATTTCGGATATGCCGCAGCCTGCGGGAAGCGAGCAGATAGAAAAGCCGAGTTTCGGCTCTGTAGAGCTTGCGCAGCGGGTGAAAGACCTGTTTGCCGCCGGGGAACTGGACGCGGTGGAGCTCATCGGCGTGTGCACCGACATTTGCGTGGTATCCAACGCCCTGCTCATCAAGGCGTTTTGCCCGGAACTGCCGATTTCCGTTGACGCTTCGTGCTGCGCGGGCGTAACGCCGCAAAAGCACGAGGCAGCGCTGGAAACCATGCGCTCGTGCCAGATTCAGGTGAATTGACTGCCGGAAAAAGCCAACCGAGTTAGTTCGGTTGGCTTTTTTTAAGCTCTTGCAAGTCAAAGGGCGTGCCCTGATAGACAAAGTAGTTCAGCCAGTTTGAAAACAGCAGGTGCGCGTGGCTGCGCCAAGTGACAAGCGGCGTTTGCGTTTCGTCGTCGTTCGGGAAGTAGTTCTTCGGCACGGCGATGGGCAGACCCTTTGCCTTGTCGCGCAGGTATTCGTTTTTCAGTGTATCTGCATCGTACTCAGCGTGCCCCGTGATAAAGACTTGCCGCCCCCCGCTTGTGAAGACGATGCCGATGCCCGCCTCTTCGGAGCTTGCAGCGATTTTCAGATCGGGCACGCGCACAATTTCCTCGCGCGCAACCGTCGTAAAACGCGAATGCGGCATCATAAAGACAGAGTCAAAGCCGCGCAGCAAGATGGGATTCTTATACTCCACCTGATGCGGGAAAATACCGAAGAGCTTCTCTGCAAGCGCGTGCTTGCCAATGCCGTAGTGGTGGTAAAGCCCTGCCTGTGCGCCCCAGCAAATGTGCAGCGTGCTGTATACATTTGTATGACTCCAGTCCATAATCTCGCACAGTTCGTCCCAATACTCCACGTCTTCAAAGGCAAGGTGCTCCACCGGCGCGCCGGTGATAATCATGCCGTCGAAGCGGCGCTCGCGCACCTCGTCGAAGGTTTTGTAGAAGGTGAACAGATGCTCTGCGGAGATATTTTTCGCCACATGCGAGCGGGTGTGCAAAAACTCCAGATTCACCTGCAAGGGGGAATTCCCCAAAAGGCGGGCAAACTGCGTTTCGGTTTCGATTTTCGTGGGCATGAGGTTCAGAATCAGGATTTCCAGCGGACGGATGTCCTGACTGACGGCGCGGGTTTGCTCCATGACGAAAATATTCTCGCCTTGCAGGGTTGCGGTGGCGGGTAGGTCGTTCGGGATTCTGATGGGCATGGCAGCCTCCGTTCTTACAGCTGTTCTAGGGCTTGTTTGAAAAATGTCAACATTGCCAATGCCGGATCAATTTTCCGCCATTTTTCGTTATTTCCCCTTGGAATACACAAAGTATTCCTGCGGGGAAATACCTCGACTGACGAAAAATGCTCTCGCCATTGGTCAAATTGCTATTTTTCAAACGGCGCCTAATGCTTGATCGATATCTGCAATCAAATCAGCGGCGTTTTCAAGTCCGCAGGAGAGGCGAATCATGTCGGGCGAAACGCCTGCTGCAGCAAGCTCCGCATCGGACATTTGGCGGTGCGTCGTTCCGGCGGGGTGCAGGCAGCAGGTGCGGGCGTCCGCCACGTGCGTTGCAATAGACGCGAGTTTTAACCTGCCCATAAAGGCTGCCGCAGCTGCGCGCCCGCCCTTCACGCCGAAGGAAATCACGCCGCAAGAGCCGTTCGGCAGGTATTTTTTCGCCCGCGCATGGTAGGGATCGCTTTCGAGCCCGCAGTAGCGAATCCAAGCGATTTTTTCGTGCTTTTGCAGGTGCTCGGCAATCTGCTGCGCGTTTTCACAGTGCCGCTTTATGCGAACCGGGAGGCTTTCCAGCCCTAGATTTACCAAAAAAGCGCTCTGCGGCGACTGGCAAGAGCCGAAGTCGCGCATCAGCTGCACGGTTGCCTTGGTGATGAACGCACCGCCGAGCCCGAAACGCTCGACATAGGTCACGCCGTGGTAGCTCTCGTCGGGTGTGCAAAGTCCCGGATATTTTTCGGCGTGCGCCGTCCAGTCGAATTTGCCGGAGTCCACGATGCAGCCGCCGATGGCAGCGCCGTGGCCGTCGATATATTTTGTGGTCGAATGCGTCACAATATCCGCGCCCCACTCGATGGGGCGGCAGTTAATCGGCGTTGCGAAGGTGTTATCGACGATCAGCGGCACGCCGTGTTCGTGGGCAGCCTTTGCAAAGCGCTCGATATCCAGCACGCGCAGGGCGGGATTTGCAATGGTTTCTCCGAAAACCGCCTTGGTATTCGGGCGGAAGGCGGCGCGGAGCTCTTCTTCCGAGCAGTCGGGGTCGATAAAAGTAAACTCGACACCCATGCGCTTCATGGTAACTGCAAAGAGGTTATAGGTGCCGCCGTAAATGGCGGTAGAACTGACGATATGGTCGCCGCAGCCTGCAATGTTAAACACAGCGTAAAATGACGCGGCCTGCCCCGAGCTTGTGAGCATGGCAGCTGTGCCGCCTTCGAGCGCGGCGATTTTTGCGGCTACGTGGTCGCAGGTCGGGTTTTGCAGGCGGGAGTAGAAATAGCCGCTTGCCTCTAAGTCAAACAGCGCGCCCATGGCGTCTGCTGTGTCGTAGGGGAAGGTTGTGCTCTGGATGATGGGCACTTGCCGCGGCTGCCCGCTTTTCGGGCTGTAGCCTGCCTGAATGCACAGGGTTTCCGGATGGAGTTCTTTCATGATCGCACCTCGTAATTCAGCGTAAAAATAGGGCGTACGTCAAAACGCCGCCCCTCGATCGCACCGTGCTTTTTACAGCGGTGTGCAAAGGGCGCAGCTCGGCATGATGATGGCGCAAATGCGGATATTTCTTCTGTGCAGCACGCCAATCACACCCTTTCAAGTGCTATCAGTATAGCGAATTCGCCGGGGAATGTCAATGCGCGGGAATAATTTATGTAGGAATCGCAAGGGAACTTGCATTTGGGCTGAAAAAGAGGTATGATGGGAATACTTGGGTTAGGGGTGAGAGTAGTGCCGAAGAAGGTATTTCGCGCGGTATATGCGATGAATTACTTCATGCAGGCGGGCTTTTCCATGCTGTGCCCTGCGGGTCTGCTGATTTTCGGCGGCTGGCTGCTGGTAAACCGCGCGGGCGTCGGTCGCTGGGCGCTGGTGGTGTCGATTGTTTTGGGCGTTTTGTTCGGCTTTTACTGCATGATCCGCTTTTTAATGACCACGAGCGTAGACCCCGTCGACAACAATTCCGCAAAAGGAGGCACGCCCGGTGGAAGAACACATCCAAACGACAAATCCGCAGAGTCCTAAGCCGCAGCCTGCCCTATCCTACACGCGCTTTACCTTTGGGATTCTATGGCCGATTGCCTTGGTAGACCTTGCGCTGATCGGCAGTATGCTGGCGGTTTACGCGGCGTTGGGGAAACTCGCGCCCGCCGCGTGGCTGGGGGCTGCCTTGGGATTTGCCGTATCGCTGCTGGACTTTATTGTTATGGTCATTTCCCTGCTCAATGCAGAGAAAAAGGAGAACACGACCGCAGCGCAGCTGTCGGTGCGGGTGCTGTATATCGTGCGGATGCTGGGGATAATCGCGCTGCTTGTGCTCGCGCTCAAGAGCGGGTACTTCAACCCGCTTGCCACCGTGCTTCCGCTGTGCTTTATGCGCATTGCGGTAAAACTATCGGAGTTCATTCGCAGGAAAAGGGGGAATCCGGCTTGAATGTTTCAATCACAGGTCCGCGCATCTTGATGGAAATCGACGTTTTTGGGTATTTCCGCATTTCCATCACGCAGACCGTGCTTGCCTCCTTTGCGGTTATGATTACCCTGTGCATTCTCAGCTGGCGGCTGGGCAAGAACCTGCAAAAGCGCCCCGGGCGGCGGCAGGTGCTGGTGGAGAAGGGCGTTTCGATGATTTATAACCTGGTGTCTGACACCATGGGAAGCCACAATATGCGGTTCGCGCCCTACATCGGCGCGCTGTTTCTCTCGTCGCTACTTGGCTCGCTAATCAGCACCACGGGCATCTTCCGCTCCCCGACTGCGGATTTGAGCACCACGGTCACGTGGGCGCTGATGACCACGGGGCTTGTGTGGTATCACAACATGAAGAACAACGGCTTTCTGGGCTGGCTCAAGGGCTTTGCGCAGCCGGTTGCGGTGATGACGCCGATCAATATCGTGTCTGAAATTGCCCAGCCGATTTCGATGTCTTTCCGTCATTTCGGGAATATTGCCGGCGGTTCGGTGCTGACCGCCCTTGTTTACGGCGGCTTGGCGTCGCTGAGTTCCTTGCTTCTCGGCTGGATACCGAATGCGCTCATCAGTTCTATCCCGATTTTGCAGGTTGGTGTTCCGGCGTTCCTGTCGATGTATTTCGACCTGTTCTCCGGCGGCGTACAGGCACTGGTTTTCGTTTTGCTTACCATGGTCTATGTCGGCGCCGCCTGCCCGCCCCCGCAAGAAAACGAGCTCCCTGCGGGATCGACTCCCGCCGCATAATTATTTAGGAGGAAATAAAAAATGGAAACTGCAATCGTAAAGGCAGCAGCTGCAATCGCAGCCGGGCTGTGCATGGGAATCGGCGCAATCGGCCCTGCGCTGGGCGAAGGCAACGCCGTGGGGAAGGCGCTCGAGGGTATGGCGCGTCAGCCGGAGGTTGCGAGCACCCTGCGCACCAACATGATTCTCGGCTGTGCAATCACGGAATCCACAGGCATTTATTCTCTGGTTATTTCCCTGCTTCTTCTCTTCATGTTCTGATACCGCAAACGCAGTTTACAGGCGGAGGAAGCTGCCATATCGGGCTGCAAAAATCCGCCATCGGAAAGGAGAGATGAGGCGTGGCATTTTTCACAGGGTTTGAGAGCTTTATCGGCGTGAACTTTTGGACATGCCTGTTTACGCTGTGCAATCTGATTATTTTGACAGTCGTCATGAAGAAGCTCCTGTTCAAACCCGTAAAAAAGATGATCGACTCCCGCCAGCAGGAAATCGACGATATGTATGCTTCTGCCAACGAGTCGAAGGAATCCGCCCGGCAGCTTCGCGCAGAGTATGAGGGAAAGCTTGCGCAGACGGAAGCCGAAAGCGAGAAAATTTTGCGCGAAAGCTATCGCAAGGCGCAGCTGCGCGAGGAAGAAATCCTGCGTCAGGCGCAGGACAAGGCTGCCCAGACGCTCAAACGCGCCGACGAGCAGACGCAGATGGCGAAAAAGCGCGCCATGAACGAAATTAAAGACGAGGTCTCCGTGATGGCGGTGGATATTGCAGCTGCCGTGCTTGCCCGCGATATTCAGGCAGGCGAGCATACGCAGATGATCGATTCGTTCATCAAGCATTTGGGTGAGCAGGATGATTGATGCAGCCAATTACGGAAAGGCGCTCTTCGCGCTTGCGCAGGAGCAGGCAATCGATGCGCAGCTGCGCCTGGAACTGCTGGAGGTAAAGGCGCTCCTGCAGGAAAACCCGGCGTATTATACGCTGCTGGACACGCCTGCGGTCGCCACCGCGCAGAGGCTTGCGCTGCTGCGCGAGTCCTTTGGAAGCTGCAACGCGTTGCTTCTTCACACGCTGTGCCTATTGTGCGAAAAGCGGATGGTGTATGTTTTCCCCGCTTGCGCGGACGCCTATTGCGACTGCTACGACGAGGCGCACGAGATTGTGCGCGCAACTGCCATTACCGCGGCGCAGATGAGTCAGGCACAGCGCGAAGCGCTGCAAAAGAAGCTGGAGGAACTGACGGGGAAAACCGTAGAAGTCGAGGCGCGCATTGACGAGAGCCTGCTCGGCGGCATCCGCCTTCGCTACGGCGGTATACAGCTCGACGACAGTGTGCGCGGCAGGCTCGACCGCCTGCGCGACAATTTATGTAGGGTAAAGTTGGTGGAAACGTGAATCTGAAAGTGGACGATATCAGTAAGATTATCAAGGATCAAATTAAGAATTACGCGAATAAGACCGCGCAGGACGAGGTTGGCTATGTCATTCAGGTCGGCGACGGCATTGCGAAGGTACATGGGCTGGATAAATGCAAGTCCAATGAGCTTTTGGAGTTTGAAAACGGGTCATACGGCATGGCGCTTAACTTGGAAGAGCACTATGTCAGCGCGGTTTTGCTCGGTTCGGACGTCGGCATCAGCGAGGGCGGACTGGTTAAGCGCACGGGCGAGGTTGTTTCCGTGCCGGTGGGTCCTGCGCTCGTCGGGCGCGTGGTCAATGCGCTGGGGCAGACGATTGACGGCAAAGGTCCGCTCAGCCGCACGGAGCTTCGCCCGATCGAGCGAAATGCAGCCGGCATTATCGAGCGCAAATCCGTCAGCGTGCCGCTGCAGACCGGCATTAAGGCAATCGATGCGATGATTCCCATCGGGCGCGGGCAGCGCGAGCTGATTATCGGCGACCGACAGACGGGCAAAACCGTCATTGCAACCGATACGATTATTAACCAGCGCGGCAAGAACGTGATTTGCGTCTATGTTGCCATCGGGCAGAAGCGCTCGACGGTTGCCCAGTTGGTCGATACCTTAGAGAAAAACGGGGCGATGGAGTACACCGTCGTCGTTTCGGCAACGGCGTCTGAACCCGCGCCGCTGCAGTATATTGCGCCCTATTCCGGCTGCGCCATCGGCGAATTTTTCATGGACAAGGGCAAAGATGTGCTCGTTGTGTACGATGATTTGTCTAAACACGCGGTGGCGTACCGCGCCCTGTCGCTCTTGATTCGCCGCCCGCCCGGGCGCGAGGCGTACCCCGGCGATGTGTTCTATCTGCACTCGCGTCTTCTCGAGCGCGCTGCGCGTATCGCGCCGGAATACGGCGGCGGTTCTCTGACTGCGCTGCCGATTATCGAAACGCAGGCAGGCGACGTATCTGCCTATATTCCGACGAACGTCATCTCCATTACAGACGGGCAGATTTTCTTAGAGTCCGAGCTTTTCCATGCGGGCGTGCGTCCGGCGGTCAATCCGGGCATCTCGGTGTCGCGGGTCGGCGGCAACGCGCAGATTAAGGCGATGAAGAAAATTGCAGGTCCTTTGAAACTTGCCTATTCGCAGTATCGGGAGTTGCAGGCATTTGCGCAGTTCGGCTCGGATCTCGACGCCGACACCAAGGCGCGTCTGGCGCAGGGTGCGCGCATTGTGGAGATTTTGAAGCAGGATAGAAATACGCCCTTAGATGTGGAGTTGCAGGTTTGCATCATTTACGCCGTGGTCAACAATCTTTTGGCGGACATCCCCGTCGAGCGCATCGGCGCATACGAAAAGGCGCTGTTTGAAATTCTGACCGTGAAGCACACGGCAATTTTGGAGAGCATTCGCGATAAAGGCGAGCTGACAAAGGAGACCGAAGAGCAGTTGCGGCAGGTTATCGCTGCAATAAGGGAGTGAGATCATGGCAGGCGCTTCGATGAAGCATATCCGCACGCGCATTAAGAGTGTGGAGAGCACAATGCAAATCACCAAGGCGATGGAGCTTGTCGCCATCTCCAAACTTCGCCGCGCGAAGGCGCGTGTGGAGAACGTGCGTCCCTTCCACGAGGTGCTTGCCCGCGCCATTGTAAGCATGCAAGCCACCATTGCGGAAAGCCCCTGCGTTTTCAGCCAAGAGCGCGAGGTGAAAAAGACCTGCTACGTCGTAATCGGCGGCGACCGCGGGTTGGCAGGCGGCTATCATGCGAATTTGCTTCGCGCGGTGTCCGTCCTGACGAAAGGCACGCAGTTTTGTGTGCTTCCCATCGGCAAGAAGGTGCTCGAGCACTTCACCCGCACGGGAGACGAGCGGCTGGGCGGCGATTATCAGCAGGCTGCGGGCGTCAGTATCGCCGACTGTACGGAAATTGCGAAGCGCTTATGCGACGGTTTTGCAGCGGGCGACTTTGACCGCGTGCTTGTGGTATATACGCAGTTTAAGTCCATGCTCTCGCAGCTGCCCGTGAGCGAAACGCTGCTTCCCCTGCAATTGCAGCCTGAAGGGCAGCCGCAGTTTGCAGGCGCAATTATCGAAGGGGACGCCGAGGAGCTTATCAATAGCATTGTGCCGCAGTATGTTTCGGGAATTCTCTATGCCGCCTTGTGCGAGGCTTCCGCTTCGGAGCACGGCGCGCGGCGTATCGCCATGGACTCTGCGAATAAGAACGCAGGAGAGCTTATCGACGCACTGGTTTTGAAATACAACCGCGCACGGCAGGCGGTTATTACGCAGGAGCTTACGGAAATCGTATCTGCTGCGCAGGCGCTTTAGACGAGTTCCATTAAAAGACGCGACAGCGATTTTTTACAGCGCCAACATTCCAAATCTTCTATTTGGAATGCGTATTAGAAAAGGAGAACACGATATGCAAGAGAAGAATATCGGTGTTGTTGTGCAGATTATCGGGCCGGTGCTCGATATCCGCTTTGAAAACGGACACCTCCCGGATTTGCTCAACGCCATAGAGATCGAGCGCGACACGCACAAACTGATTTGCGAAGTTGCCCAGCAGCTCGGCGACGATTTGGTGCGCTGTATTGCCATGAGCTCGACCGACGGCATGGTGCGCGGTATGAAGGCGGTCGATACGGGAACAGGCATCAAAGTGCCCGTCGGGCCGGAAACCTTGGGCAGAGTGTTCAATCTGCTCGGTCGCGCCATTGACAATAAGCCGCAGCCGGTTACCTGCGAGAAATGGTCGATTCACCGCGACCCGCCTGCCTACGACGAGCAGGAGAGCACCACGCAGATACTCGAAACCGGCATTAAGGTCGTAGACCTGATTGCCCCCTACGCAAAGGGCGGTAAAATCGGGCTCTTCGGCGGCGCGGGCGTGGGCAAAACGGTGCTGATTATGGAGCTGATTAACAATATCGCCAAGCAGCACGGCGGTATTTCGGTGTTCTCCGGCGTCGGAGAGCGCACCCGCGAGGGCAACGACCTCTACAACGAAATGATGGAATCCGGCGTTATCAAAAAGACTGCGCTGGTTTACGGGCAGATGAACGAGCCGCCCGGGGCGCGTATGCGCGTTGCCCTCTCGGGGCTTACCATGGCGGAGTATTTCCGCGACCGCGAAGGGCAGGACGTCTTGCTCTTTATCGACAATATTTTCCGTTTTACGCAGGCAGGCTCGGAGGTTTCCGCGCTTCTGGGAAGAATGCCCTCGGCGGTCGGCTACCAGCCCACGCTTGCAACGGAGATGGGCGCGCTGCAAGAGCGCATCACCTCGACGAAAAAAGGCTCGATTACATCCGTGCAGGCGGTCTATGTTCCGGCTGACGACCTCACAGACCCCGCCCCGGCAACGACCTTCGCGCATCTCGACGCCACGACGGTTCTCGACCGCGGCATCGCTTCTTTGGGCATTTATCCTGCGGTTGACCCGCTGGAATCGACCTCTCGTATCCTCGCGCCGGACATCGTGGGGCTGGAGCATTACGAGGTTGCCCGCGCAACGCAGCAGGTTTTGCAGCGTTATAAGGAATTGCAGGACATCATCGCCATTATGGGTATGGATGAGCTGTCCGAGGAGGATAAGCGCATCGTCGGCCGCGCCCGCCGTATCCAGCGCTTCTTGTCGCAGCCCTTCTCCGTTGCCGAGCAGTTTACCGGCATGCAGGGCAAATATGTGCCTGTGAAGGAGACCATCCGCGGCTTTAAGGAGATTTTGGACGGACGGCACGACGACTTGCCCGAATCCGCCTTCCTCTTTGTGGGAAGCATCGACGAGGCGGTTGAAAAGGCGAAAAAGGGGAACGAGGCATGAGCGGCTTTGCCTTACAAATCGTCACGCCGGACGGCTGTATGTTCCAAGGGCAGGCGCAGGCGCTGCTCGTGCCTACAACGCAGGGCTATGTCAGTATCCGCAAGGGGCACGCGGACTATGTCGCGGCGCTTTGCAGCGGAACGGTCAGCGTAACGAGCGCGGATACAGTAAAAAAAGCAGCCTGCGGCGGCGGCTTTATCAGCGTGGAAAACGGCGAAGTACGCATGGTTGCCACGACCTTTGATTACGAGGAAGATACGGAACATTAATTTTCAATACCAAGTCATACAGCGGCGTTTCGGCATACAAGAAGCCGAACCCGCCCCGTCAGAGCGGTGTAAAACAGTTTTGCGGGGGCGGCCGTCACGGGCTCCCCCGCAAAACAGCCCGAAGCAATAAAAAAAACCCAATCGGCGGGTATTTGACGACCAAGGCG
>JAISIK010000005.1 GCA_031262065.1 Oscillospiraceae bacterium
CAATTTTCTGCGCGCATCCATGCTTTCGATGGCGCGGCAGCGTTTCTATATAGCACACATTACCATGGCATTGTATCAATCCTGCATCATTCTTGCATCATATCGAAATTTGTAAATAAATTGCCGCATAATTGATGCGTACCGCGGCTTCCATTTCCCGCACAAACTGCGCCTCCCCTTCCGCCGCTTTTCACAAACGCGCTTTCTGCGCACCCCGGCAAAGGCGAAGCCCTCCATTTCTCCTCCAAACCCTCGTGCAAACGCGCTTTCTGCGCCGCATTTTTGCCGCCACAAGCCGGAAACCGCCGCTCAACTGCTGGTTGAGCGGCGGTTTTTTCGGGTATTAACAAATAGATGATAGCTTTTTTTGCGGTTGTGTGGCATAGTAAAGGCAGAGATAACGAAAGCAGCTGAGAAATTATGAGGAGGAAACAACATGGAACCTACATCCCTCGGGAAGCGCATCAGCGCACATCGCAAGCGTTTGGGACTCACACAGGAGCAGTTGGCTGAGCGCATCGGCGTTACGCCGCAGGCGGTCAGCAAATGGGAGAACAATCTCTCCTGCCCGGATATTTCCCTCTTGCCGGAGCTGGCGGAGATTTTTGGCGTGAGTATAGACGATTTGCTCGGGCGAAACGCCCCGCCGCGGGCTTATGAAGCAGAGGTTGTCGAGAATACCGGGCACGCTGACAAAACAGATAAGGTAAAAAAGTCCATTCGAAAGCGCATCAGCCGCGTCACGCACTACAGCGGGCTGTGGTTTGCCGTATACATCTTGCTGATCGGCGCATTGCTTTTGCTGCGAAATTTCGTGGAGACGGAGGTCACCGTCTGGTCGGTGCTTTGGAAAACCGCTGTCCTCACCATCGGTTTGAGCTGCTTGGTGCATAAATTCTCCTTTTTCAGCATCGTTTTGTCGCTCACGGGTGTTTATCTGCTGCTGGAGAACTTCAAGCTCTTGCCGTTTACACTGGGGCGGGGCGTTATCCTGCCGCTGATTCTGCTCATTTGGGGCGTCAGTTTGTTCCTTGACGTGCTGAGCAGACACCATCGCCACACATATTATGTAAACGATTCGCCCGAAAATGAAAAGCAGCGTAAAGAGAAGCGTTCTTACGCCTGCGCGGACGGCTACCTGAACTGCGACCTTGCCTTCGGCAGCAGTCGCACTGCGGTTGTCGCAACGCTGCTGCGCGGCGGCGAAATCGACAGCAGTTTCGGCGATTTTGTTGTTGATTTCTCCGGCTGTGAAGCGCTTGCCGAGAACTGCACGATTGATATTGACCACAGTTTCGGCTCTCTGACGCTTCTCGTGCCCGACCGCTTTGCGGTAGGCTTCCTGCACGAGGATCACGCTGCAGGCGGGAAAACCATCAAGGGCAGCCCCATCGAGCACCCGCAGGGCACACTGCACCTGAAGACAGATGTGAGCTTCGGCACACTAGTAATTCGTTACGTATCCTAATTTTGCAGCCCGCACCAAAAATGCCCCCTGTTTTCTTACGAAAACAGGGGGCAAAGTATTTTTCTCATAGTAGTTCCAATTAAAAATCGCTACTGCGATTTTTATAGCGCCGCAGCGCGTTTGGAACTCATGAGACGGCACAGCGCCAACGGCGATGTGTGGCGCGTAGCGCCAGCATTCCAGATTTCCAATTTGGAATGCGTATCAGTAGGCGACGCCCCAGTAGATCATCTTCTTTGCGGGTTTGCCGCATATGGCGCAGTGCTCGCCGAGATGCTCCTGCGCAAAGGGCATGCAGCGGCTGGACATCCCCGCCTCCTCCTTCATGCGCAGCTCGCAGGCTTCCTCGCCGCACCACATGGTCTTGATAAAGCCGCCGTTTTCCTCTTGCAAACGCTTTGCCTCCTCCAAACTCTGCGCGGGGAAGGTGTTGTCGGTGAGGTTCTTCTTCGCCTTGTCAAAAAGCCCCTGCTGCACCGCCTCCAGAAGCTGCGGCACAAGCGTTTCCAACTCGTCCAAGGCAACAAAGCGCTTTTCGCCGCTGTCGCGGCGCACCAACACGCACTGCGCCTGTTCAATATCCTTCGGTCCCAACTCTAAGCGCAGCGGTACGCCCTTCATCTCATGCTCGGCAAACTTCCAGCCGGGGCTCTGCTCCGACTCGTCAATTTTCACGCGAATGCCTGCGTCCTTCAGGCGATTTGCTACCGCGCGAGCCGCATCCAACACGCCCTCTTTATGCATCGCAACGGGGATAACCACCAACTGCGTCGGCGCAACGCGGGGCGGAAGCACCAGCCCGTTATTGTCGCCATGGGTCATGATAATGCCACCGATGAGGCGGGTGGACAGCCCCCACGAGGTTTGGAAGGGGAAGGACTGCTGGTTGTTTTTATCGGTATAGTGAATATCAAAGGCGCGGGAGAAGCCGTCGCCGAAGTAGTGCGACGTGCCTGCCTGCAGCGCCTTGCGGTCGTGCATCATGCACTCGATTGCATAGGTACGCTCCGCGCCGGAGAATTTCTCCTTATCGGTCTTCTGCCCGCGGACGACCGGCATCGCCAAATAGTTTTCGCAGAAGTCTGCATAGACGTCGAGCTGCTGCTCCGTCTCGCGCATGGCTTCTTCCTGCGAGGCGTGCATGGTGTGACCCTCCTGCCAGAGGAACTCTCTGTGGCGCAGGAAGGGGCGGCTGGTCTTTTCCCAGCGAAGGACGCTGCACCACTGGTTATACAGCTTCGGCAAGTCGCGCCACGAATGGATGATATAGCGGAAATGCTCGCAGAAGAGCGTTTCCGAAGTCGGGCGAATGCACAGGCGCTCTTCGAGCTTGTCCTGCCCGCCGACCGTGACCCACGCGCACTCCGGCGCAAAGCCTTCCACGTGATCCTTTTCCTTTTGCAGAAGAGACTCGGGAATCAGCATCGGCATATAGAGATTCTCGTGCCCTTTTTCCTTGAACATGGCGTCGAGAATTCTCTGGATATTCTCCCAAATCGCATAGCCGTATGGCCTGTAAATAAACATGCCCTTCACGCCGGAGTAGTCAATCAGCTCCGCTTTTTTGCACACATCGGTGTACCATTGGGCAAAATCCGTCTCCATATCGGTAATTTGTTCTACCTTTTTATCCTTTGCCATCTGACCCTTGTCCTTTCCGTAGTTTGCCCTTCTATTTTATCACGCGTGTCAAGGGTCTGCATACTATGAATTAAGGCAACTCTTTGCCCGGTACACCACTAGCAAAGGAGGCTGGTGCATGGTGCAATACACCATCACACTCGATGCCACGACTGCCGCATTTTATCGGCAAGTCGCGCAATATGCACACTTGCCTGTCGAAACTGTTCTGGCGGATGCGCTGTTCAAGTTAGCAGGCGAATTATCTCTCGAAGCACTCGCTAAAAACTAATCGGAGGATTGTATTTCTCCGCGAAAGCTGTTATACTATCTACATTATGCGTATATCTCGTCCATAATCTACGGAGGATAACCCAATGAAATCCATTCGCGACGTTTACAGGGTCGGAAAAGGTCCGTCCAGTTCCCATACCATGGGGCCTGAGCGGGCTGCGCGGCGTTTTCTTGCGCAGCACCCGCATGCGGAGCAATTCCGCGTCGTTCTATATGGCTCATTATCAAAAACCGGGCGCGGGCACGGCACAGACCGCGTTCTCTATGAAGTCCTCGGCAGCGAACGCACCGAAATCGTATTCTCCGAGGAAACGCCTGCCGATTTGCAGCATCCGAACACGCTGGACTTCTTCGCGTTTGTCGGCGGCGCAGAAATCGGCAAAATGCGCGTGCAGTCCATCGGCGGCGGCGACATCGTGGTGAATAACGAGGTTGCAGGCGACCTGGATGATACCTATCCCGAAAACTCCTTCGCAGAAATCAAGCAGTTCTGCACATGGCGGTATATCTCCCTGAGTGAATATGTGGAGCTGAATGAGGGCGTCGAGATTTGGGACTTTTTGGCAAATATCTGGAACGTTATGAAGCAGTCCATTCAAGACGGGCTTGCCACTGACGGCATCTTGCCCGGCGGCTTGAACGTAGAGCGCAAAGCAAAGCATCTCTACGAGCAGGAGCGCCGCGACGAAATCCCGCAGATTCGCGAGGCGCGTATGGTCTGCGCCTACGCCTACGCAGTTGCAGAGCAAAATGCGGACAACGGCATCGTCGTCACCGCGCCGACCTGCGGCTCTGCGGGCGTGCTTCCGGCAGTGCTGATGTACATGCAAAAGCGCTACGACTACCCCGACAAAAAAATGCTCGAAGCCCTTGCGGTTGCGGGCATCATCGGCTCTCTTGTTAAGCGTAACGCGTCCATTTCCGGCGCGGAATGCGGCTGTCAGGCAGAAATCGGGACGGCAACTTCCATGGCGGCAGCCGCGCTCGGCTCTTTGAAGGACTACAGCATCGACGAGATGGAGTACGCAGCCGAAATCGCCATGGAGCATCAACTGGGGCTGACCTGCGACCCCATCTGCGGGCTGGTGCAAATCCCCTGCATCGAGCGAAACGCCGTCGCTGCCAAGCGCGCACTCGACGCATTCAACCTCGCCTACTTCCTGTGCGGCACGAGAAATATCAGCTTTGATATGGTCGTGCGCACAATGAAAGAAACCGGCATCAATATCAACGGCAAGTACCGCGAAACCTCCGAGGGCGGCTTGGCAAAGCTCTATAACCGCCGCCGCGTGGAGTAATTGCGGCGCAGTTTTCACCCAAATATACATCGCCTGCATGCAAAGTTTTGCATGCAGGCGATTTTGTAATCGTATCAGGGCAAAAGTCTTATGCAGCGAACCAGCTCCCGAATTTCCTCCACCGTATAGCCGTTATATTCGGCAAAAATGCCGTCGTCGGTCAAGGCGCGAATCGTCCCGTCGGGTAAAACCTCCGCCATATTGTCACGAATCACCGACAACTCTTCCCCAACATACGCATAGCCCATATCTTCGGGCACAAGATAGGCTATTACCAGATAGCACGTGCCCGGCTGAAGAGAAAGCGCTTCAGGATCGGCGAAATCAGGAAAAATGTACTCCAAAGGGAGTTCCCGCCTTTGCGATTCGTCAAGATCGAAGGACACATTTGCATTGTACCGCAGGTACGGGGAGTTTTCATCATAATGCGGGATAGCCTCCGTAATTTCCACAAGGGCGATATCCTGCGTTAAAACTCTTTCCCCGAAGGGGGACAGCATCAGCGGGAGATCGGGGCTTTGCGCAATTTGAATGATGGTATTGGCAAGGTCGGTATAGGGCTTTCCGTCAAAGCGGCTGAACGTTTTGAGCGTTGTATGCGCGTACACCTGACCGTAATCATCAATTTCAAACAACACATCCCTGTCGCCCGGCACCCAATACTCTTCATCCGTCAGCCAAGCCTCCTGCTCCTCTTGCGTATACTTTCTCACCGGCAGCAGATATACGCCGCCCTTTCGGAGCATATAGGATGACCCGCCGCTCACATACACTGTAAACGAGCGAGAATTCATCAATCCCGCATTTCTTTGCAAAATCTGAAAACTCTCCGGCATCTCTTCCCCCCAAACGGGTACAAGCACACGCAAGGTTGACAGTTGCGTATAGCTATCTCTGCTCCTTTTCACGTTGGTCTGCGTCACTTCTGCAATCACAAAAGAATCCGCTGCGAATTGCCCATCCTCATCCTCCGAAAAAAAGCTCTGCAAGCTATTCCACCAGTACCTCCTCTCCATTAGCTCTGTACCACCTGTGTGCTGTAGCACATACTTTTGAATGGGCAAGCCGCGTATCGACTCGTCAAATTGCAGAAAGTTTTCATTTCCGCCGCGCGGAGCGGGCAGCAAAACCACCGCAATTGTAATCACAGCGGCAACTGCCGTCCCGATTGCGGCGAGGATCAGCCGTTTTCTGCGCGGCGCGCGCTTTTTCGCGCCCGTTTCCTTTGCCTTTTGTATGCAGTCTTCTTTGAATTGCGCAATATCCGGCATTTCCGACCGAATGAGCGCGTTTAGAATATCCTTTCCCTTCATTGGAAGGACTCCCCTTTCACTTAAATTGTGCCCGCAGTTGCTGCAAGGTTCGATACAGCTTGTGCTTCACGTTTGATTCGCTCAGCGAAAGCGCACGGGCAATCTCCGGGATGGTCTGCCCCAGCCCGTAAAACAGATAGAACACCTTTTTCACGTCTTGCGGCTTGGATTGGAACAATTCTCTGACCTCGTCGAGCAGGAGCTTGTCTGCAACGAAGTCTTCCATTAAGAATTCCTCCGCTTCCAACTCCGTTATGGCAACCTCGTCCCCCGCATCATTGCTTTGCGTCATAGAAACCGCCATTCGCAGGCGCTCCATCCGCGAATAATGACGGGACAGCTTTTGCCGTGCAATCCGCAGCGCAAGCGCTTTTTCATTTTTTATGTAGTCCACTCCGCGTTTTTCAAGCAGTTGATACAATTCTACATAGACTTCCTGCGCAATGTCCTGTATATCCGCGGTGTTGCAGCATTTCGCCGTAATATAGGACAGTACAGAACGATGCGTAGCATTGTATAGTTCGTCAAAGCGCAAAGGGATGTTCGGGCCCGTCATCCATCATCACCTCTTACTATAGTAGCGGCAGCTTCGCCGCAAATAGTTCCATATAATTTTAACAAAACATGGACGAAATGGCAATCGCCCTTTTCCGCCCGCCAAAAAAGCAGTTGAGGCGCAGGCGCAGTTGTGCTATACTGATAGCGATAAAAACCAAGGAGCGACAAAAGATGAAATTGGGAATCGTCGGTTTGCCGAATGTCGGCAAATCCACCTTATTTAACGCCATTACAAACGCGGGCATCCCTGCCGACAACTACGCATTTTGCACCATCGACCCGAATGTCGGCGTCGTCAGCGTGCCCGATGCGCGGCTGCAGTGGCTTCGCGCTCTGCATAACCCGAAGAAGTTCACGCCTGCGGTTATCGAGTTTGTCGATATTGCGGGGCTTGTGAAAGGCGCGTCAAAGGGCGAGGGTCTGGGCAACAAGTTCCTCTCCAATATCCGCACCACCGACGCCATTGTGCACGTCGTGCGCTGCTTTGACGACGGCAACGTGACCCATGTCGAGGGCGGCACTGACCCTTTACGGGATATTGAAATCATCAATATGGAGCTGATTTTCTCAGACGTGGAGATGTGCGAGCGCCGTCTGGACAAGGCGCAAAAAGCAGCCAAAGGCGGCGACAAGCGCTTTGTGCGGGAAATCGAGGTGTTTCAGGCGCTGCTTGCGCACCTGAACGAGGGAAGGCTGGCGCGCACCTTCGACTGCGCGCCGGATGAGCGCGCCATGATTGCCACCTCGGATTTACTGACCTTAAAGCAAACCATTTACGCTGCCAATCTCTCTGAGGACAGCGTGAACGAGCCGGACGCCGTGCCGTATTTCCAAGCCGTGAAGCAGCTTGCAGACGAGGAAGGTTCTCTGGTTCTTCCCATCTGCGCAAAACTGGAGGCGGATATTGCAGAGCTTGATGACGAGGAAGAAAAGGCAATGTTCATGGAAGAACTGGGCTTGCACCAATCCGGGCTCGACCGCCTGATTCGTTGCAGCTACGACCTTTTGGGCTTAATCTCCTTCCTGACCGCCGGGAGCGACGAGTGCCGCGCGTGGACGATTAAAAAGGGCACAAAAGCGCCGCAGGCAGCGGGAAAAATCCACACCGACTTTGAGCGCGGC
Organism: Oscillospiraceae bacterium; assembly: GCA_031262065.1. GTDB lineage: Bacteria > Bacillota > Clostridia > Oscillospirales > Oscillospiraceae > JAZOXB01. The sequence continues at coordinate 7,674 of JAISIK010000005.1, forward strand.
TTTATCCGCGCGGAAGTCATTGCCTTTGAAGACTTAAAAACCTGCGGGACAATGTCCGCCGCCAAGGCGAAGGGGCTTGTTCGCAGCGAGGGCAAGGAATACATCATGCGCGACGGCGACATTGTCAATTTCCTGTTTAACGTATAAAAACGGAGCGCCCAAGAAATGGGCGCTCCTAGTATTTTGTTTCGGTGGGCGGTTTCCCCTTTCGTCATTTTCTCCCAATTATTCCTGTAAAATTTCCTTCCTCCCCAAGAAAATACAAAAAAGTTATGTAAATTTGGGAAATATTATTTCCCGCATCTTGTATTTCGACAAATTCCGCGCACTACATATGGTATCTTGGCTTCAGGACGCACGTGCTTGCAGGGAAATTGCCACTGCTGTCATGTCATCGTCCGCCCCGGCGGAAGCAATCAAAACCGCCGCCAATTCCCGCGGAGAATCTCCCGTAAACGCCTCCACAGTAGTTTCCGTATACTCCCCCTCTACCCCGTCGCTTACCAAAACCAGCAGTTCCCCGCGTCCAAGGGACAGCCTGTAACTCTCCGGTGCGTGGTCTCCTCCCACGCCCACCCCGGGGGGCGGAAGGGCTGTCCCAATCCTTTTTACATCAGAATCCATTCGCAGATACGAGGGCGCAGCGCCCCATTTGAGAAGCTCCGCCTCGCCGGTATTGAGGTCTACATGCAGCAAATCCACCGTGGCAAAGCAGCCCGTGCCGCGCAGAATAAACGCACCGTTTATCACGCGCAGCGCGGCTTCCGAGTCGATACCCGATTTCAGGAGCATGCTCAGCATGCGAATTGTCTCCCCGCTCAGCGTTGCAGCAGCCTTCCCTGTCCCCATGCCGTCACACAACAGTACATAATAGTTGCTGCCTCGCCCCATAAAGCACGCGCCGTGGTCGCCGACAATGCGATTGCCGTTCTTCCCCGCTGTGCTCACACCGATTCGGGGCACGTAGGCGGTTTCCAGCCGCTCCATCTGCGCACTTTCCGCCTGCATATCGCGCAGGAAGCCCGCCATATAGCCGAATTGCTGGGACACCACCTGCCTGCATTCGCTCATCTGCACGCGGTAGCGGCGGCGATAGAGCATGCCCTCCATCTCCTGATTGATCGCTGTAAGGAAGCCCTCCATATGGCAGCAGGTATCGCGGAAGCTCTGCGGGAAATCTTCTGCGAGCGCAGCGCCGCGCTCAATAATCATTCGCGCAGCGCCGGTCAGTGCGCTGTAGGTCGCAGCAGCCTCGTGCTCCCAGCAGCGATGAAAGCGGGGGCAGCAGCGGCAGACCCTGTCGGCAGCGCCGTCATATATGCAGTCCGCTTCGCTTTGCGAGGCGGGTATTTCTTCTTCCGGGAGCATGCGCTGCAAGCTCTCAAGCACCATGGCGGCATCGCCCAGATGCTGCGCCGCAATCTCCTGCGGGCTTGCATTGACCCCGGCTGAGAGCAAATTGCGCTGCTGCAGCAAAATCCCTGCCGACGCGCCAACTACGACAGAAAGCACCGCGCCCACGCTCGCTTGCCCGAAAAACAGCAAAACCGCCAGCGATACAGCCGCGCACAGCGCGGCGCGCTGCACTTTCGAGCGCAGATGCAGCGTGCGGCTGAGCACCGAGGGAAGCAGAAGCGCAATACTCGCGCAGTTTGCAAAATTCCCCGTCAGATCCAGCGCAAATCCCGCAACCGCAATGAGCGCCAGCTCCGGCGAGGCAACCATAATCGCACCCGCACACAAAAGCCCGACATTGATGTACAGCGTAATCCCGGCAGCGCCCGAAATCAGCGCCGCCGCAAGATACAGCTTCGCCCTTCTGCTCCCGGAGAGCGCAGCGCGGAAGGCGAACACGCTCACCCCGCTCAAAAGAATCTTCATTGCCCAGATACTGAGGTTCGCTGCGGAAGGATTGCCGCCGAGTATGTAAATCGCGCCGAGCACCGCGCAGACGCCCATCATCATCGCGGGCATAAAATAGCGCTTTGCGGGAAGCTGCGTACCTTGGAACACCGCAATGGCTGCGAGCATCAAGAAGCTCAGCGCAATAAACTCCACAGAAATCACGCCGCCGCTGAAGGTTAGATAGCCCACAAGCGCTCCCAAGGCGGCTGCCACGGACTGCATGCCGAAGGGAAGCGCCGCAACCAAGCAGGCTGCCAGCGGCAAGCTCTGCTGCGCAATCTGCGCGCCCGCAAGGATAAACCCGCCGCCAAAAAGCAACAGGTATTGTCTAATCCCGTGCAACTTTTCCAGCGCATCTGCCACAGAAAGACCTTTCTTCGGCAGAACTTGGCTTTCTTTCATGCTGTCAACTCCTCAAATTGCCTCGATTTGCCACGATTTTAGCACAATGTGCTGTAGCAACCTGTCGGGAAATAATGCGGGCAATAGCAATGCAAAAAAACTTGTATGCGCGGGTGCAATATAGTATACTAGAAAAAACCGCTTGCGAGCAGATGGAGTGACGCTATGGCTATCGAACTGGAATATAAGCTGGAAGTCCGCGACGAGGCTGCGCTGGCGGAAATCCTGCGCGATGCGGACATTGCCACGCTGTCCTTCGGCTCGTGGCAGGAAACGCAGATGAAAACCACCTATTATGACAACGCTGCGCATGAATTTCATGCAAGAAGATGGACGCTGCGCCACCGTTTGGAAGGCGAAAACAGCGTTGTCTGCCTCAAAACCCCCGTCCCCGAGAAAGCTGTGGGCGCGCACATGCGCAGGGAATACGAGGTGCGCGCAGATGCCGTCAGTGAAGACGCAATCGCGCAGCTGATTGCAGTCGGCGCGCCGCAGGAGCTGCTCGCGCTCTATCATTCCTCCCCCATCGCGCCGATTTGCGGGGCACAATTCTTGCGCCGCAGCATCTGCCTTCGCTTCCGCGACGGCAGCACCGCCGAACTTGCGGGAGACGATGGCTATCTGCGCGGCAGGACGCAAATTCTCCCCTTTACAGAGCTGGAGCTGGAACTGCTCAGCGGCAAGCCCGAGGAAATGCAAGCCTTTGCGAAGCAATTGTGCGAACGATACAAGCTCTATCCGCAAGCAAAAAGCAAACAGGCACGCGCCGCAAAATTGCGGTAAAATACAAAACTTGGAGGCAATTATGAAAAAGATTTTCGCTCTTCTCTTGATTCTGGCGCTTCTCGGCGGCTGCGCAGCCCAACCGACCGCGCCCCCGGAATCGGAAGCGCCAACACCGAGCTCCGAGCCGGAAACCTTCAGTGATCCCGAAAGCGAGCCCTTCAGCGAGCCGGATGTCTACGAACCAACGCCATACGAATACACATGGCAGCCCTACGTTTACAGCTCTGTTTTCAGAGAGGTGCACGGCGAAGAGACCGAGCAGGCGTTTTATGCGATGGTCGACGCGGTGCTGTCCGGCGCAGAGACCTTCCCCTGCCCGTCTGCTGACACGCTGCATACCTTGCTTATGATTTCCCAAACCTGCTTCCCGCCCTTCCCCTATCTGGTCGATTCCTTCGACTGGTCGGACGGGCAGGGATACCTCTACTACGCGGGCGATGAGCAGGCGAGACAGGACATCCTGGTGTATTTCCAGGTTTCTGTTTGGGATATCATTGTCTCCGCGCAACTTGCCGAAGGCGACGACGAAGTCACGAAAGCCATTTCGCTCTACAGTACATATTCCGCTCGCGTGACCTATGATTATGCAGCTGCTGAAGACAATATTACCGTCCCGGATGTGTCGAGCTACCGCGCGCTGACGGAGGATATCGGCATTTGCCAATCCTTCGCCTCCGCCTATGCGTATCTTTGCCTGCAATGTGGCGTAGACGCCATACCGACGGGCGGCATGAGCGATACCCAAGCGCACGAATGGACGCTGCTTAAGCTCGACGGCGAGTACTACTACGCCGACCCCACTTTTGAAAACGGTGACGGCGGCGTGGGGCTTTGCTACTTTGGCATGACTGCGGAAAAACGGGAACAAGCAGGCGGATTTTACGCGGATAACTATAACATCGGCAACACCAATCTCCTCTTCGGCAGGGATATCGACGTTACCGATACCCGCTTTGCCCCGCTGTGGGAAGCGGTCTATCTGCAGGGAATTTACCGCGAGGAAACGCAGACAAGAATCGTGTATTTGCTGAACACCGGCGAAGAACACGAGTTCATCATCCCGAAGTAAACCCTCCCATAACGCGCAAAGAGCCGCAGGATTACAAATCCTGCGGCTGAGACTGTCAAAGAAGTGCGAAGCACTTCTTTGACAAAAGAGCTTGCGGTCAGACCCGCGCCTCGATGTCCGCCTATAGCGAACATCTCATCACTCTCTGACCGATAAGTATTTTCCTCGACGTACACGCCGCCGCAGAAAATGATTCAAATCCTATTCGCCGCCTCCGGGCGGCGAACTCTACGAGGTTTTTTGACAAAGGCAGAGCCGCAGGATTTGAATCCTGCGGCTCTTATAGTTAAATTGGCTTGGAATTAAGCCTCGGTTGCCTCGATGACAACGCCCGAACCGACGGTACGGCCGCCTTCGCGGATAGCGAAACGCAGACCCTTTTCGATAGCGATCGGGGTGATCAGCTCGACGTCCATGTCGATGTTATCGCCGGGCATGCACATCTCAACACCTTCGGGAAGGCTGATGATGCCGGTAACGTCCGTTGTACGGAAGTAGAACTGCGGGCGATAGTTGTTGAAGAACGGGGTGTGACGACCGCCTTCTTCCTTGGACAGGACGTAAACCTGACCCTTGAACTTTGTCAGAGGACGGATGGAGTTCGGCTTTGCCAGAACCTGACCGCGCTCGATGCTCTTCTTGTCAACGCCGCGAAGCAGTGCGCCGATATTGTCGCCTGCCTCTGCGTAATCGAGGAGCTTGTGGAACATTTCGATATCGGTAACGACGGTTTCCTTCTTCTCTTCCATCAGGCCGACGATTTCGACCTTGTCGTTCTTGTTGATCTTTCCACGCTCAACACGACCCGTGGCAACTGTGCCGCGGCCGGAGATGGTGAAGACGTCTTCAACAGGCATCAGGAAGGGCAGATCCGCCTTGCGCTCGGGAGTGGGGATATAGTTGTCAACTGCATCCATCAGTTCCTTAATGCAATCGTAAGCGGGATCGGCGGGGTCGTTGCTCTCGCAGGTCAGCGCGATAAGCGCAGAACCCTTGACGATGGGAATATCGTCGCCGGGGAAATCGTAGTAAGACAGGGTCTCACGGACTTCCATCTCGACAAGCTCAAGGAGCTCTTCGTCGTCAACCTGGTCGCACTTGTTCAGGAAAACAAGGATTGCGGGAACGCCAACCTGACGAGCCAGCAGCAAATGCTCCTTGGTCTGCGCCATAGGACCGTCGGAAGCAGCGATAACGAGAATCGCGCCGTCCATCTGCGCAGCGCCGGTAATCATGTTCTTGATATAGTCGGCATGTCCCGGGCAGTCAACGTGTGCGTAGTGGCGAGCTTCGGTCTCGTACTCAACGTGCGCGGTGTTGATTGTGATACCACGAGCCTTCTCTTCCGGAGCCTTATCGATGTTTGCATAATCGGTGAAGGCAGCCTTGCCGGAGAATGCGAGGTACTTCGTGATAGCTGCAGTCAGCGTGGTTTTGCCGTGGTCAACGTGACCGATTGTGCCGATGTTAACGTGCGGCTTGCTTCTTTCAAATTTTTGCTTACCCATTAGAAAAAAATCCTCCTGTTTGATTGAAAATATTGTAGTAAATTCACGAGTTTGCGGTTAGATTCACTATACACCAAAAGTGCACTGTTGACAAGCACTTTTTTTATCGACCGCCGCGTTTCTCAACGATCGCCGCCTGAATCGACTTCGGCAACTCGATGTAGTGGCTCGGCTCCATCGCGTACTGTCCGCGGCCCTGCGTGCGGCTTCTGAGGTCCGTTGCATAGCCGAACATTTCCGAAAGCGGCACGTTCGCATCCACCTGCGTGGACCCGTTTCTCGGCTCCATGCCGAGAATATTGCCGCGGCGCGCGGAGAGGTCGCCGATCACATCGCCGGTGTACTCCTCCGGCACGGTGACGCTGACCTTCATAATCGGCTCGAGAATCACCGGCAGCGCTTCGTTACAGGCCTTCTTGAATGCCATCGAACCGGCAATCTTGAACGCCATTTCCGAAGAGTCTACCTCGTGGTAAGAGCCGTCGTACAGCGTGACCTTCACATCCACAACGGGGAAGCCTGCCAGAACACCGGCCTGCATCGCGCCCTGAATGCCTTGGTCAACTGCGGGAATATACTCCTTCGGGACAGAGCCGCCGACAACTGCGTTGATGAACTCGTAGCCCTTGCCGGACTCATTCGCGCATAGCTTAATCTTCACGTGACCGTATTGACCCTTACCGCCGGACTGACGCGCATATTTCGTGTCAACGTCGGCTTGACCCTTCACCGTTTCCTTGTAGGCAACCTGCGGCGCGCCGACATTGGCTTCCACCTTGAACTCGCGCAGCAAACGGTCAACGATAATCTCCAGATGCAGCTCGCCCATGCCGGCGATAATGGTCTGCCCGGTTTCGTCATCGGTGTAGGTCTTAAAGGTCGGGTCTTCCTCCGCCAGTTTCATGAGCGCAATGCCCATCTTTTCCTGCCCTGCCTTGGTTTTCGGCTCAATGGCAACGCGGATAACCGGCTCGGGGAATTCCATAGATTCGAGAATAATCGGGTGCTTCTCGTCGCACAACGTGTCGCCGGTCGTCGTGTGTTTCACGCCGACCACGGCTGCGATGTCGCCGGAGTAGACCGTTTCGATATCCTCGCGATGGTTTGCGTGCATCTGCATGATTCTTCCCAAGCGCTCACGGCTGCTCTTCGTCGAGTTGAGAACGGTCGTTCCCTTGTCGATTTTGCCGGAGTATACGCGGAAGAAGCAGAGCTTACCGACAAAGGGGTCGGTTGCAATTTTGAATGCGAGTGCGGAGAACGGCGCGGTATCGTCTGCCGGGCGGAAGTCCTCCTCGTCGGTATCGGGGTTTACGCCGGAAATGCCCTTCTTGTCGAGGGGCGACGGCATGTAGTCCACGATGGCATCCAAAAGCTCTTGCACGCCTTTGTTTTTGTAGGATGTGCCACAGGTAACCGGGATCATACGAACGCCGATGGTTGCCTTGCGAATCGCAGCGCGAAGTCTCTCCTCGGGGATGGTTTCTCCTCCGAGATACATCGCCATGATCTCATCGTCTTCATCCGAAACCGCGTCGAGAAGCAGCTCGCGATAGGTCTGCGCAAGCTCTGCCAGATCCTCGGGAATTTCTTCCTCTCTGACGTCCTTGCCCAGCTCGTCGTAGAAGACGTTCGCCTTCATCTTAACGAGGTCAACCACGCCGCGGAAGTCCGCCTCTGCGCCGATCGGAATCTGAATCGGAACGGCGTTACACTTCAGCCGGTCATGCATCATCTTGAGAACATTGAAGAAATCCGCTCCCATAATGTCCATTTTATTCACATAGACCATGCGAGGCACATTGTATTTGTCGGCCTGCCGCCAGACGGTTTCCGTCTGCGGTTCCACGCCGCCCTTTGCGCATAATACGGTTACCGCGCCATCAAGCACACGCAGGGAACGCTCCACTTCCACCGTGAAGTCCACGTGACCCGGGGTGTCAATGATGTTAATGCGGCAATCGCGCCAGAAGCATGTGGTCGCTGCGGAGGTGATGGTAATCCCACGCTCCTGCTCCTGCAACATCCAGTCCATGACTGCGTTTCCTTCGTGCACTTCGCCCAACTTGTATGTGCGCCCCGTGTAGAAAAGGATACGCTCTGTCGTGGTTGTCTTACCGGCATCGATATGCGCCATAATTCCGGTATTTCTTGTATTCTCCAGTGAGTATTGTCTCGGCATTGGGTAGCTCCTTTATTACCAGCGGAAATGAGAGAACGCCTTGTTCGCTTCAGCCATTTTGTGGACGTCTTCGCGCTTCTTGACTGATGCGCCGGTGTTGTTGCAGGCATCCATGAGCTCGCCTGCAAGGCGTTCTTTCATGGTTTTTTCGCTGCGCTTACGTGCATATGTGGTCAGCCAACGCAGACCGAGTGTCTGGCGTCTTTCCGGGCGAACCTCCAGCGGGACCTGATAGGTCGAACCGCCGACACGACGGGATTTGACTTCCAACGACGGCATGATGTTTTCCATCGCCGTCTGGAATGCGTCCAGGCCGTTCTTGCCTGTTTTCTCTTCAACGATTGCAAAAGCGTCGTATACGACCTTCTGGGCTACGCCCTTTTTGCCGTCAAGCATGATGCTGTTAACGAGCTTTGTAACCAGAGTGGATTTATAGATCGGATCCGGCAGGACCTCTCTTTTGGGAACATTACCTCTTCTGGGCACTTCGCTTCCCTCCTTCATAGAATGATTTCATAGGTACTTCGATAGGCGTATCCTATCGTTGGTGCCTGCCAAGAGTTTCCCATATGCGATGCGTTACGCATCGCCTCGTCGGGGACGAGCAATATAAAAAACGTCGTGGCAAGGCGATTGCCTTGCGGCGTTAGGAATTACTTTTTCTTAGCCTTCGGGCGCTTCTGACCGTACTTCGAGCGAGACTGCATACGTCCCTGCACACCTTGGGTGTCGAGCGTACCACGAACAATGTGGTAACGAACGCCCGGGAGGTCCTTAACACGACCGCCGCGAATCAGAACGACGGAGTGCTCCTGCAGGTTATGTCCGACGCCGGGAATGTAAGCGGACACCTCGTAGCCATTCGTCAAACGAACACGGGCGATTTTACGCAGCGCAGAGTTCGGCTTCTTCGGAGTCGTGGTTCTTACGGCAACGCACACGCCTCTCTTCTGAGGGGACGAAAGGTCTGTTTCACGGTTTTTCAGCGTGTTGAGACTCTTCTGCAATGCCGGAGCGGTGGACTCGGAGGTCACCTTTTTTCTGCCCTTTCTGACCAATTGATTAAGGGTAGGCATTAAATTTCTCCTTTCTTTCGTTTTTTGCTGTTTCCAGCTTATATTATCCCGAAATATAGCAAAATATTCCGTTGGATACCAATTACACGATAGCGGCAACCGCCGCTTTTACGCTGATGCCGCAGGCAGTGCCGAGCAGTTTCATCGTCGCCGCGTATTCCACCCGCACGCCGCTTTGCGCGCACAGGGCTTCAATGGGCTGCACCAGCGCGGGGTCTGCGTCGCTTGCGATGAAAACCAGCTTCGCGCGGCGGTCTGACAGTGCTTTGCGCAGGCTCTTCACGCCGACAACTTTGTCAGCGCCGCGTAGTTCCTCGAGCGCCGTATCAAACACCTCCGATATTGCGCTTTTGCGTATTCACGCAATTTTGAATTATAGCAGAATGTACGAATTTAGTCAACAATTTTTGCCGTTTTTACTAAAAATATTTTAGGTAAAATCTTCTCTGGGCGCAAAGCCGCCCGCAAATTGCACAATCCTGCGCCGAGGAAACGAATCCACGTTGGGGTATGTTGCGCTGAACTTGCGTTGAAGTGCGGTGGTGCAGCAGTGATGATGCAGCGCACTTGCGGCGAAGTGCGGTGACGCTGCGGTGATGATGCAGCGCACTTGCGGCAAAGCTGCAGAGACGTTGCGGAGAACCAAACAGCATGCTGCCGTGTTTATCATAAATAATTATTGTAACCCCCAGAAGGTTACACCGCAAAAAATCGTTTGTCTGTAGCAATAATGGGAAGCGGGCTGCCCAACATCGGCAGCCCGCTTCCTGTTGCAATCTATTTTGTTGCTTCCTGCTATTTTTCGCTATGGCTGCGCGGCGGCAGCATCGTATATCTCGCAGAAACGCGCAATGATGACAGCAACCTCCGCCCTTGTAACTCTTTTCTGCGGGGAAGGCAGGAGTGTGTCGCCCTCGCTATAAATCTCTAACAAGCCTTCCTCCGCGCACCACTGTATTGCCTCAACCGCCCAAGAGTCCCATACATTCTCTTCTAAAAAGTCAAATTCTGTGCGTTTGGAAGAAGCCACCCCGCTGTATCGTGCAAATCGGAAGAGTGCCTCTACAAACTGCTCTCTTGTTGCAGTGCTTTGTCCATCAAAGTACCACATTATGCCCCCGGGCGGGAGATTCGGGTTAAACTCAACCATGATAGGCATGACAATGTAATATCCCAGCGCCCAGTATATCGCGTCTTTCGCCCAACTGCTCGGTTTGCCGGGATCAAAATCAAAAAATATTTCCTCAGGATCAGGAGGCGCAGGCTGCCCGCAAAGCCTCCATAATACGACCGCCAGCCTCTCGCGGGTAAGACGCCCTGCCGGGTTGAAGCCTCTCACGCCGTCTCCCTCCATGAGACCGCGTTCTATAACATAGTCTACCGAATCCGCATACCACACTTTCTTCGGCGCGTTTGCGCGAACAATCATCAGAACTGCCAAGGAAGCCAGCAACAGCGCAAGCACCGCGATACTCAGAATTACCCATTTCTTCTTCATTGTGTTCCTCCCTCCTTATACATTACTTGTCTGCGGGCTGCCGAACATCGACAGCCCGCTTTCTGCACTGCAATATAATTCTCGCTATGGCTGTACTGCGGCGGTATCGTATAGTTCGCAGAAACGCATAAGCATAGCAGCTGCCTCGGCGCGCGTGATATTTCTTCTATGGTCAAGCAGCAGCGCGCCGTTATCGGCAGAGCCGCGGAGAATTCCTACGGCAACTGCCCACTGCAGTTCCTCCGCCTCCCAAGAGAAAACCTTATCCGCGTCTTGAAATACCGACAGATCCGCACGCTGCTCTGTCGCACTCCCGCAATATTGCGCGAGGCGGAACAGCATACCCACAAACGCAACCCGTCTCACATTTTCCTCCCCGTCAAAAGCCCAATACGGCTCGAAAGACGGTTCCGGAGCCATGCAGAAATCGGAGAAAACACCCGTCGGGTAACCCCAAGTCGCCGCCTGCCAGTACCACTCTTCTCCTGATAGGTCGTCGTAGGTATTGGAGTCTGCCGCCATACGGGGCGAACCGCAAATTCTCCAAGCTACAGTCGCCGCCATTGCGTGGCTCACCAGCGCATCGGGCGCAAATTCGCCTCCGCCAACCCCCACCATGAGCTCTTGATTTGTAACATAGTCTACCGGAATCTTATACCATGCGCCTTCCGCCACGTCTGTATAGGCGTACGCTATAACTGCTAAGGAAGACAGCACGAGCGCAAGCGCCAGAGCGATAGATATCAAGCGTTTCATAGTCTTTCCTCCTATCAAATATCATCTTGCCTGCAGATTTGCCGTGATTGTCGCCTCTCCGCCGGTTCAACTTGCGCTATGGCTGTGTTACAGTAGCATCGTATATCTCGCAGAAACGCGCAATGATGACAGCAGCCTCCGCTCTTGTAACTTCTTTCTGTGGGGAAGGCAGGAGTGTGTCGCCCTCGCTATAAATCTCCAATAAGCCTTCCTCCGCGCACCACAGTATTGCCTCCGCTACCCAAGTGCCCCACAAATTTGCTTCTAAATTGCCAAATTCTGCGCGTTTGGAAGAAGCCACCCCACTGTATCGTGCAAATCGGAAGAGTGCCTCTACAAGCTGCACTCTTGTTGCAGCACTCTGTCCTTCGAAGGTTCCAAATATGCCCCCGGGCGGGAGATTCGGGTCATACTCAAACCAGATAGCATCGATTATGTACTTTCCCATCGCCCACTGTGTCGCTTCTAGCGCCCAACTACTCGGTTCGCCAACAAAAAATGGAGGCATTTCATCAGGAGCAGGAGGCGCAGGCTGCCCGCAAAGCCTCCATAATACGACCGCCAGCCTCTCGCGGGTGAGAAGCCCTTCCGGGTTGAAGTCTCCCGTGCCGTCTTCCTCCATGAGACCGCGTTCTATAACATAGTCTACCGAATCCGCATACCACACTTTCTTCGGCGCGTTTGCGCGAACAATCATCAGAACCGCCAAGGAAGCCAGCAACAGCGCAAGCACCGCGATACTCGGAATCACCCATTTCTTCTTCATTGTGTTCCTCCCTCCTTATACATGAACTTGTCTGCGGGCTGCCGCTTTTCGGCAGCCCGCTTTCTGCACTGCAATATAATTCTCGCTATGGTTGTGCGACAGCAGCATCGTATATCTCGCAGAAACGTGCAATGATGACAGCAGCCTCCGCTCTTGTAACTTCTTTCTGTGGGGAAGGCAGGAGTGTGTCGCCCTCGCTATAAATCTCCAATAAGCCCTCCTCCGCGCACCACTGTGTTGTCTCAGCCGCCCAAGAGGAGAATAGACGATCTGAAAAGTCAAATTCTGCGCGTTTGGAAGAAGCCACCCCACTATATCGTGCAAATCGGAAGAGTGCCTCTACAAGCTGCTCTCTTGTTGCCGCGCTCTGTCCTTCAAAGAACCCCAATATGCCCCCGGGCGGTTCATTCGGGTTATACTCATGCATGATAGGCATGATAATGGAGTATCCCAGCGCCCAGTATGTCGCGTCTTTCGCCCAACTGCTCGGTTCGCCGTAGTCAAATAAACGAAATATTTCCTCAGGATCAGGAGGCGTAGGTTGCCCGCAAAGCCTCCATAATACGACCGCCAGCCTCTCGCGGGTGAGAAGCCCTTCCGGGTCGAAGTCTCCCGTGCCGTCTTCCTCCATGAGACCGCGGCTCATAACGTAGTCTACCGAATCCGCATACCACACTTTCTTCGGCGCGTTTGCGCGAACAATCATCAGAACCGCCAAGGAAGCCAGCAGCAGCGCAAGCACCAGTATACCGGGAATTACCCATTTCTTCTTCATTGTGTTCCTCCATCCTTATACATTAACTTGTCTGCAGATTTACCGTGATTGTCGCCCCGCCGGAAATCGCTTGGACTTCCGCCGCGCCGCCGGAGCTCTCGGCATTTCTTGCATAGAACGAGGTCAGCCCCGCCGAATTCGCAGTGGCGCAGGTAAAGCCGGCGCTGTCATCCACCAAGAACAGGTACACACACGGACTGCCTTCGCCGTAGGGGATAAAGGTCCAGCCATACACCGGCATATATGCAGAATTGCTGTTGCTTTGCGCCGTCATCGGCTCTGCCGGGTCTATAATCTGCAGGGTCTCTAACGACAGCGTCTGCCCCTGTGCGTTCGTTATGGTGAAGTCATCGCTCGCCTGCACTTCTAAAATCGTGTATTCCTGCAGCAAGTTACTTGCAGTATTGCTTGCGCTAGCGGCACTATTGGTTGCATTGGTATTTCCGTCATAATCCAATGCACTGTATACCGATAAATCCGTCTGAAATCTGCACTGCGTCAAAGATTCATATTTAGTCCCCTCCGGCTCTTCTAAAATTATAAGCCCCGTCCAACCACTTGCGCTTGTTGTAATATACAGCCAAGTCGTTTTATTCACCACAGCATTATCGTACAGCGCAACTTTGTATCCAGAGGACGTTGGAATCGGCTTGCCGTAGGCAACAACTGCATGCGATCCTGTCTCATTTTGACCTGTCTCATTTTGAAAAGTATACATATAGGAAAGAACGCCAATACCACTATGCGAAAGCTTTGAGACCAGATCCCGCAATCCTGCGTTTTCGGTGGTATACGTGATCCAGTCATTCATGCTTGGAATAAACCAAGAGTTCTGATATAGGTGGATTTTGCTTTCAACTTGCGTGATTTGCACGAACAAATTCTGTATGGCTGTTGTCAGCTTGTGCTTGCTGTTACTTAGGTTTGTCAAAGACGGTATGGCATAGATGCTTGCCGCATTATTGCAGCAGTTTCCATTGAGGTCGATCTTGCCGTAATAATCTAAAACAGCGGCGACCGACATACCAAAACACGATCCATACCATTGCATAGATCGGGCAGTATTAATTGTAGTCAGCGGTACGTCTTCCGCAAGCGCAAGCAGGATGAAACGATTCCAATCGCTTGCCGAAATATAATAGGGCGTGTTTGTCCCACTTATAAATCTACCAAGACGATTTCTAAAAGAAAACGCATCGCGCGTATTGACAATCCCCTGCAGGTTTCTGATAAAGCGGGCAACAAATACCGTCGCCAGCTTTCTGTCTACAACAGCTGTTGGGAAAATACTATCTGTCACGAAGGATCTGGCAACAATTCCGTACTCATAAGCCCACGACATCGGTGTGCGCGCATAGGCGGAAAGCGAACTATAGTCTGCAGCAGAGGTCAGGACTTCGTCTGTGTCCTGTGGGTAGCCCTTATACCCGGCGTAGCGGTACAAAAGGGTCATGAGCATTTGGCGCTGGATGGAGGTATTGGGCTCAAAGGTTGTGGCAGTGACGCCGTTTACAATCCCATGGCTGACCGCCCAGCCAACCGCGTTGTAGTAATATGACGAGCTCGATACATCTGTAAACACGTTCGCCTGATTGTATGTGCCGGTTTCGCCCGACATCCGATACAAAATCGTGACGAACATAGCGCGCGTCACTGCGCTGTTGGGAGAGAATGTTGTCGCACTTGTGCCGTTCATGATACCGTTATCGGTTACGTAGTTGATTGCGTCTAAGTACATTGTTCCTATGCTTGCAGGGACGTCGGAAAACTGCGCCGCTGAAACATGGGGAATCATGCTGATAGCCATTGCGAAAGCCAAACAAATTGCAAGTATTTTACGTTTCCTCATAAGTGTACCATCCTTTCTGACGAAATTGCATCATTCTTCCAAACTTACAATACCCGCAATCACCACAATTCTTAATAGTATACCGGACAATTTTCTATGGGGCAGCTATCGAAAAAACGCCCTGTAATATCCCGCGAAACAACGAGCGTTCCCTCTGCTCCAAGTATATACCCTATTGGGCAAATTTGTCAATATAATAATTACAGAATTTCCAATTCTTGACAGAAATTTTGGAATCTATACCACGGTATAGGTATAGTAAATATATACACGCGTTTGATCCCGCAGTCAGTATTCTTTAATCCGTAATGAATCGCAGTTTCTATTCTATATGACGCACAGGGAAAGGATTTGTTCCCTATAAATTATAAAACCCGGCTGAAAAACTTCAGCCGGGTTTTGGGCAAATATTACGGTCGCTTTGTTTCGTGTACGCCGGCGTTTTCCACATTGTAGACCTTATCGCAATTGCTGATGGTCGTCAGGCGGTGGGCAACGATAATCATCGTCTTGCTGTTGCCGATTGTGTTGACCGCATCCATGACCGCAGCCTCGGTTTCGTTGTCCAGCGACGAGGTCGCCTCGTCGAAAAAGAGGATTTCCGGGTCGTAGTAGAGCGCGCGGGCAATGCCGATTCGCTGCCGCTGTCCGCCGGAGATGCGCACGCCGCGCTCGCCGATTACGGTGTCCAAGCCGTCTTTCAGACCGCGCACAAACTGCGCCAGCTGCGCATTTTCCAGCGCCCTCCAGACCGCGGCTTCGTCAATATCCTCCTCGTCCACGCCCAGCGCGACATTCTTGCGGATGGAGTCGTCAATCAGGTAAATATTCTGCGGGATATAACCGATATGCTTCTGCCAGCGGGCATAATCCTGATGAATATCCAAATTCCCGTAGCAGATTGTGCCGCTGCCCGGCTCTAAGACGCCGAGAATCAAGTCCACCAGCGTGGTCTTCCCCGCGCCCGTCACGCCGACGATGCCGACGGAGCTTCCCTCTTCGATGGTCATGTTCACATCGTGCAGCACCTGCTTGTCCATATTCGGGTAGGCATAGGACAGATTCCGAATGACAATATTCTTTTTCCCTGCGGTTTGCGGCTTTGCCTTGCGCTTTTTCTCCTCGACCATACGCGCGCGCTCAAGCTCGATGCGGTCGGATTCGGTCAAATCCGTATAGAGGGAATCCAAAGACGGCAAAGTATATGTAATATTGCTGATACAGGCGTTGATGCTGTTTGCCTTCGGAAGCAGGCGCATAGCAGCTACGGCAAAGGCGGACAGGCTCGGCACAACTTCCAGCAAATCTGCGCCGGACGCGATTTTCCATGCAATCACGCCCAGCACGCTGCCCATGCAAAGCGTTTCAATCAATCTGCCGGGGATCGCCGCTATCATCGCATATTTCCGCCGCTGCTCGCCGTATTTTGTGCCCTCGCGGCGGTAAACGTCCGCAAAATACGCCTCCCTGCCCATGACCTTCACTTCCTTGATGCCGCCCATCGACTGCTGCACCGCCTGAATCATCTTCGCGGCACTTTCGCGATTCTGCTGCCCTGCCTTGCGAATTTTCTTGCGAACAAGGAGAAAATACAGCGCAGAGCAGAATCCCAGCGCCATAATAATGCTCACCGTGAGCATCACGTCCACCGCAAAGAGGTAGGCGACCAGCATCGCAATAATCAGGATGTCGGATACCAGCAGGAAAACATTGGATATGGCGCTGAACGCGCCGCCCACATCGGAATTGACATTGCGAACAATCTCGGCAGTGTTTTTCTGCAAATGGAAGGTGTAGGGCTTGTGCATATAGCAGGTCAGCATCTTCGTCCCCATGGCAATTTGCCGTTTGGTAAGGAAGTGAACGCGCAGATTGGTCAGGAAGAGAATATACGCATTTTTTATGATATAGATCGCAATCATCAGAAGCGTGATAAACAAAAGCACCTGCTTAATATCCTTTGCTCCCGTAATGCGCACAATCAGCTGATACCACCACGCGCCGCCCATAGAATCTGCATTCACCAAAATATTGACAAAGGGCAAAATCAGCGAAACCCCCGCGAAATCGAGCAGGGTTTCTATCAGCATTAAAAAAAATAGCCCCGCAAATTGCCAGCGTTGCTTTGTGGGGAAGATATAGCCCAGTTGTTTGAACAGCTTCATACGCCATCTCCTTTGCCTCGTGCCTTCCGTTCAAAGATAGCACACGCGGGGAAAAAAGTAAAGTGGCTATTCTCCGAATCGCAGTATTTTGAGCAGCTGCATCCGTTTTCGGGTGCAGCTGCTCTTTGCATGGTTCAAATTGCGTATTGGCTGGTATAGATTTTGTGATAAAATCCCTTGCGATTGAGCAGTTCTTGGTGCGTACCCTGCTCGACAATCCGCCCTTGGTCGAGAACCAAAATCAGATCCGAGTCGATAATCGTGGAAAGCCGATGGGCGATGACAAAGCAGGTGCGGTTTTTCATCAGGCGATCCATTGCCTTTTGCAGAAGGATTTCGGTGCGGGTATCGACGTTTGAGGTCGCCTCGTCTAAGATGAGCAGACGGCGGTCGCAAAGCATCGCGCGCGCGATGGTCAACAGCTGCTTCTGCCCGCCGGAGAGGGTGGTGGTATCGTCTCCGATGACCGTGTCGTAGCCGCCCGGAAGCGTGCGGATGAAGTGATCGCAGTAGGCGCGGTCGCAGGCTGCGATGATCTCCTCGCGGGTTGCATCGGGCTTGCCGTAGGCGACATTTTCGGCAATCGTGCCGCTAAAGAGCCACGCGTCTTGCAGAACCATGCCGAACTGCGCGCGCACCTCGTCGCGCGAAAGCGTGGAGCAGTCAACGCCGTCGATGCAAATTTTGCCGCTGTCGATATCATAAAAGCGCATGAGGAGGTTTACAATGGTGGTTTTGCCTGCGCCGGTCGGCCCGACAATGGCAATGCTCTGCCCCTGCTTAATCTCGACATTCAAGTCTTGAATCAAGGGTTCTTTCTTGTTGTATGAAAAATCCACATGGGAAAACCGCACAGTGCCTTCGACCGCAGAGGGGAACTTCCCGTCAGGGGCAGGCTCGTCGGGCATATCGAGCAGAGAGAACACGCGCCTTGCAGCCGCCTTTGCATGCTGCATAGTGCCCAGCCCCTCCGCAATTTCCTCCAAGGGCGTGGCGAACTGCTTTGCGTAGAGAAGAATCGTGATAATCGCGCCGACTGAGGCGCTGCCGTCATTGAGAATCAGCCAACCGCCGATGAGGCAGATGGTGATGTACGCCAGCGCATCTGTGAAGGTAATCAGCGGGCGCACGATCGACGACGTGAACACCGCCTTCGCGTGGGAGTCGCGCTGTTGCAGATTGACTGTGCGCAGTTTCTCCTGCGTATACGTCTCGAGGTTGTATGCCTTTGTCGTTGCGTGGTTGGTGTAGGATTCTTCGATAATCGCATTGAGCTGCCCCTGCTTCTCAAAGGAATCGTGGAAGTATTTTTCACTTCGCGCAGCCAGCAGAGACGACAGGAAAATGGAAATCGGCGTGAGAACCAGAACGATGATTGCCAGCCGCCAGTTTTCTGCAACCATCATAACCGCAATGGCGATAATGGTCAGAAAGCCGCTCATGAGAATGTCAATCATGCGGTGGATGTAGTTACCCATAGAAGACACGTCATCAGTCATGCGCGAGAGCACATCACCGACGGAGGTTTGGTCAACATAGGACACCGGCAGCCGCTGAATCTTATCGGAGATACGAATGCGCAGGGCGCAGGTGAAGAAGCGGCTGACGGTATTGTTCAGCAGGTACATTTTCGCCCAGTTGAACACGCTGTGCAGCACGTAAACCGCAAGAAGCGCGCCGAGCCCGGGCAGAAGTTCGCCCAGCAAATCTCCCGTAAATGTGCCGTCCCAATAGATATAGAGCCGATCGATGAGGTTTCCGAGGAGTTTCGGTCCTGTTACCGCGCAGAGAATTACGCCGCAGCAGAGCAGGCAGGCAAGCGCCATCCCCTTCCAGATCGGTCGTGCCTCAAAGAAGAGGCGGATCATGATGCGTTCTTTCTTCTTCATTTCACGCCGCCTCCCGTCTGAGAGGCAAATATCTCTTGGTAAATCTTGCAGCGCGAGAGAAGCTGCTCGTGCTTGCCGAAATCGATAAGCCGCCCGTGATCCATAACGAAAATGCAGTCTGCGCTTATGGCGGAGGTGATGCGCTGGGTGACGACAATCTGCGTTTTCCCGGCGATTTTTTGGTTCAAGGCAGTACGCAGATTCGCCTCGGTCAGGAAGTCCAGCGCAGAGAAGCTGTCGTCGAAAATATAGATGGGCGCCTCTTTGATGACTGCCCGCGCAATGGAAAGGCGCTGCTTCTGTCCGCCGGAGAGGTTTTTGCCCGCCTGCGTAATTTCGTGGGACAGACCGTCTGCGCTGCCTGCAACAAACTCTGCAAGCTGGCTGATTTGCATCGCTTCGGATATTTCCGCTTCCGTAGCGTCTTCCTTGCCCATGCGGATGTTCTCACCGATTGTGCCTGTGTAAATGGCGGAGCCTTGCAGGACGCTACTCATACATTTGCGCAGGGTGAATTTGCTCAGTTCGCCGATGGACACCCCGTCGAGCAGAATATCACCCTGCGTAGGTGCGCGGAAGCCGAGCAGCAGGGAGATTAAGGTGCTCTTGCCGCTTCCCGTGCCGCCGATGATGGAGACCTTCTGCCCGGGCTTAATATGTAAGCTGATGTTATCCAGCGCGTTTTCCGCGCCGCCGTAGGAGAAGCTGACATTCTCAAAGCGGATATCGCCGCTGAGCGTCATGGTTTTGCCCTTCGTGGGGTCTGCCGTGCCCTCCGCCGTAAGCACCTCGCCGATGCGATCGCTTGCAACAACGGCATGCGGGTACATCACGAAGGCGAACGACGCCATGATGATGCCGCTCATAACCATGGTGATATACTGGATGATTGCGAAAATATCCCCCGCGCTGACAGCATTTGCGCTGTTGACCATGCGCCAGCCGCCCAAATATACCACCACAAGAATCGAGAGATTCAGCAGCAGCATCGCCAGGGGCGTAATCAGCCCGGCGGTGACGTTACTCTTGATGATGTAACGCGCCATCACGTGCGTGGCGTCTGCAATGCGCGCATGCTCATGCGGTTCTGAGTGGAAGGCGCGAATCACGCGAATGCCGCGCAGACGCTCGCGCATGATGCTGTTCTGCTTGTCGATATAGAGATCCGATTCTTTCCACAGCGGGCGCACGCGCTTTGAGAGGTAAAACACCGTTACCAGCAACAGCGGTATCGTCACAAGGAAAAGAACAGAAAGCGGAACGTCCTTACGCATCGAAAGAACCAGCCCGCCGATGAACAGCATCGGAATTGTGGCAACCGTGCCGCAGAGCATCGAGGCGACCCACGAAACCGTGCCCACATCGTGCGTAGAGCGCGTGACAAGCGCGCCCGTGCCGAGCTTGCTGAATTCTTCGACGGATAAGGTATTGACTTTGCGAAACACATCTGCGCGTAAGTCCGCGCAGAAGTTTGCCACGACCTTGGTCGAGAGCTTTGTACCGAGTAAGATGCAGCCCAAACTCACGGCAGCAACTGCAAGCATTTGGATGCAGCTCTGCAGAATATAGGAAAATTCGCCGCCCTGTTTCAGACCGTTGTTTAAGATATCCGACATAATCGTCGGAAGGAGTAAATCGCAGAAGGTCGATAGCGACACCAAAAGCGCTGCCGCAATCAGATGACCTATGTACGGTTTCAGATAATATAGTATTCTTTTCATTTTTTCCTCTAAGATCGTTGACCGCATCGCGCAAACGCGCTGCGGTACGTGGGCATCGTGAAAAACCACCACTTTTTCACGCGCTAACGTGCGGCGCTACACCCGCCGACGCAAGCAGGACAGAAGCCGTTCCCCCGCGACTTCACAAAGAGTATTCTATCACAGAATCAAGAAATTGGAAGCGGCTTTGCAAAAATCCTGTACTTTTCTTTGCATCTGCAGTATAATGAGAGGGCAGTTGTGCGCCTATGGCGCACAATTTGGGTATTTGTAGGAGAAGGGGACAAACTATGACCGAATTCTTACTGCGCCGCTTTGTAAAAAACTATAAGGACGTCGACGACCCGAAGGTGCGCGGGCGCTACGGCAAGCTCGCGGGACTTGCGGGGATGCTGTGCAATCTTCTGCTCTTTGCAGGGAAGCTGTTTGCGGGCATTTTGTCGGGTTCTGTTGCAATCACCGCCGACGCGGTGAACAATCTTTCGGACGCCGCTTCTTCGCTGGTGACGCTCATAGGCTTTCGCTTGGCAAGCCGCCCCGCAGACGATGCGCATCCCTTCGGGCATGCTCGCATTGAGTACATAACGGGGCTGGCGGTGGCTGCGCTGATTCTTTTAATCGGCGCAGAGTTGGTAAAGACCTCCTTCCAGAAAATCCTCGCGCCAATCTCCGTGGAGTTGGGAACGCTCACACTTGTGATTTTGCTCGTTTCGATTTTTGCAAAGCTCGCGATGGCAGTGTTTTTCCGCAATTTGGGCAGGCGCATTGCCTCCTCCGCCCTTGCTGCAACGGCAACCGACAGCCGCAACGACGTCATATCCACCCTTGCGGTGCTTCTTGCAAGCGCAGCGGGGCAGTTCTTCGGCTGGCGGATCGACGGCTGGGTGGGTATGCTTGTGGCGCTGTTTATCCTCTATTCGGGAGTCGGTATTGCCAAAGAAACCGTCGGTCCGCTTCTGGGGCAGCCCGCAGACGCGGAGCTGGTGCGCAGTATCCGTTCGCTCATTCTCTCCCATAAGAAGATTCTCGGCGTGCATGACCTCATGGTGCATGATTACGGTCCGGGGCAGCGTTTTGCGTCGGTGCATGCCGAGATGGATATGCGGGAAGACCCCATGCGCTGCCATGATATCATCGACGATATCGAACGCGACTGCAAGCGGGACTTGCGGGTGCATTTGGTGATTCACTACGACCCCATTGTTACCAACGACGAGGAGCTGAACCATATGCGCAAGCTGGTCGAGCAGGAGATTCATGCCATCGACCCGCTCCTGAGCACCCATGATTTTCGCATGGTGCGCGGCCCGCAGCATACGAACCTGATTTTCGATGTGGTCATTCCCTTCGGCATGGCGCAGAAGCAGCAAGAGCTACAGCGGCGCATTGACGAACGGGTGCAGTTTGAAGACAGCAAGTACTATACGGTCATCACCTTCGACGAAGCGCCATCGCCATAATATTACCCCTCGCCCGATACCGCAAGCAACACGTGGTTGTGTTCTGCGTAGAGCGGTTGATTTGGGCATAGGCATACGGTTGTGAATTTTCTGTTGCCACGGCAATTTTGGCTTTTTTTATGCGATTTGCTGTGGTATACTTAGGAGAAACAACGGACGAATCGCTCCAAAATATGGGCGTCCGACACGAAATTTAACGATAACTCGCCGCACACCCGCGGCGGAAAGGTCTTACAAATATGGGAATTTTCAACAAGCTCTTCAAATCGCAGTCCGAGCGGGAGGTCAAGAAGATAATGCCGCTTGTGGACAGCATCGAGGCACTTGCCCCG
Organism: Oscillospiraceae bacterium; assembly: GCA_031262065.1. Classification (GTDB taxonomy): domain Bacteria; phylum Bacillota; class Clostridia; order Oscillospirales; family Oscillospiraceae; genus JAZOXB01. Next base: position 29,813 of record JAISIK010000005.1, read on the forward strand.
CAAATCGCAAAGCTGACCGACGAGCAGCTGCGCGAAAAAACGACGGAGTTTCAGCAGCGCTATCTCGGCGGGCAGACGCTCGAAGAGCTGCTCCCGGAGGCGTTTGCCGTGTGCCGCGAGGCTTCCGAGCGTGTGCTGGGCATGCGCCCGTACCGCGTGCAATTAATCGGCGGCATTGTGCTGCACCAAGGACGCATTGCGGAAATGAAGACCGGCGAAGGCAAAACCCTCGTTGCCATTTTGCCCGCCTACCTCAACGCGCTCACCGGCAAGGGCGTGCATATTGTCACGGTCAATGACTACCTTGCCAAGCGCGACTCTGAGTGGATGGGCAAGGTTTATCGTTTCCTCGGGCTGGAAGTGGGCTTAATTATCCACGATCTTTCGCCGGAGGAGCGGCGCAGCGCGTATCTTGCGGATATTACCTACTGCACGAATAACGAGCTGGGCTTTGATTATCTGCGCGACAATATGGCGCTATATAAAAGAGATATGGTGCAGCGCGGGCACAGCTTCGTAATTGTTGACGAGGTAGACTCCATTTTGATTGACGAGGCGCGTACGCCGCTCATTATCTCCGGTAAGGGCGAGGAATCAACCAAACTTTACGAGATGGCGGACATGCTGGTCTCGAGCTTCCGCAAGCGCGTTTTCGCCACCACCGACGAAAAAGAGATTCAGGACGATCTGGATTGCGACTACTATATCGACGAAAAATCCCGCACCGCCTCGCTGACTGCGGCGGGCATCGAAAAGGCGGAAAAATTCTTCAATGTGGAAAACCTTGCGGATGTGGAGAATACCACCCTTTCGCATCATATCAATCAGGCAATGCGCGCGCGCGGCGTGATGAAGCGCGATATTGACTACGTCGTCAAGGACGAGCAGGTCATTATCGTCGATGAGTTCACGGGTCGTCTGATGTACGGCAGGCGCTATAACGAGGGTCTGCATCAGGCAATTGAGGCAAAAGAGGGCGTGTCCGTTGCCAGCGAGAGCAAAACCCTCGCAACCATCACCTTCCAGAATCTCTTCCGTCTGTACGACAAACTTTCGGGCATGACGGGCACGGCTTTAACAGAGGCGGAGGAATTTTCCGCCATCTACAAGCTGGATATTGTCGAAATTCCGACCAACAGACCGGTGGTGCGTATCGACAACAACGACCTTGTCTATAAATCCGAGCAGGGCAAATACCGCGCGGTCATCCAAAATATTAAGGCATGCCACGAAAAGGGGCAGCCTGTGCTGGTGGGTACCATCTCTATCGAAAAGTCCGAGTTTTTGTCGAATCAGCTGCGGCGCGAAGGCGTGAAGCATACGGTTCTGAATGCAAAGCACCACGACAAAGAAGCGGAAATTGTTGCGCAGGCAGGTAAATTCGGCGCGGTGACCATTGCCACGAACATGGCAGGGCGCGGCACGGACATTATGCTCGGCGGCAACGCAGAATATATGGCATTGGCGGAGCTTCGCAAGAAAGAGCTTCCCGACGAGCTGCTTGCGGAGGCGAATTCCTACGCCGAGACGGACGATCCCGAAATTCTGGCAGTGCGCGAGGCTTACAAGCAAGCCTATGCCAAATACAAATTGCAGATTGAAGAAGAGGCTGCGCGTGTACGCGCTGCGGGCGGACTTTACATCATCGGCACGGAACGCCACGATGCACGCCGCATCGACAACCAGTTGCGCGGACGCGCAGGCAGACAGGGCGACCCCGGCGAATCGCTCTTCTACCTCTCCTTGGAAGATGAGGTTATGCGGCTGTTCGGCTCGGAGCGGGTTATCAGCATGATGAGCGCGCTGGGCATTGATGAAGACACGCCCATCGATGCGAAAATGCTCTCCAACGCCATTGAAAATGCGCAGAAGACGGTGGAAAGCCGCAACTTCCAAGCGCGTAAAAACGTGCTCGAGTACGACGATGTGATGAACACCCAGCGCGAGGTCATTTATAATCAGCGTCAACAGGTGCTCAGCGGCGAAGACCTGCGCCCGACCATCGACGCTATGATTAAGTATGTCATCGACAGCGAAGTCGAGGACGTCTACGGCGCGGCAGATACGCTGGAAAGCGCCGAGCAGGCTGCGCCGCTGCGGGAAAAATTCGAAGGCATTTACTTTGCCAAGGGCGCATTCCCCGTGGAGCAAAACACGCGTAAAGAGCAGGCAAAGCAGCTTCTTAGCGAGCTGTTCCAAGCGCGTTATACGCAGCGGGTGCAGGAATTCGGCGCAGAGCAGATGAGCGAGATTGAGCGCATTATCCTCCTGCGCGTGGTCGATGAATACTGGATGGATCATATCGACGCAATGGACGACCTGAAGCAAGGCATCCGTCTGCGCGCCTACGGGCAAAGCGATCCCGTCGTCGCCTATAAGCGCGAGGGCTATACCATGTTCGAGGGCATGATTAACGCCATCCGCGAGGAAACAGTCAAGCGCTTGTATCTCTTCCGTCTGCGCACGAACGAGGAAGTTCGCCGCCAGAGCGTTGCCAAAATCACAGGCACAGGCGGCGGCTCGGACAAGACCGTCAAAAAGCAGCCCGTGCGCAAAACAAAGGTCGGGGCAAATTCCCCCTGTCCCTGCGGAAGCGGCAAGAAGTATAAGAACTGCTGCCGCGAGAAAGACGAAGCTGCGAAATGAGTTTTTATGTAAACCGAAAGGGCGACTTGGAATATCTCACAGCCGATACTTTGGCGGGCACGGCGCACTGCTTTTCCACCCGCTTCGGCGGTGTGAGCGAGGGCATGCTGTCGAGCCTGAACCTCGGCGTTCACCGTGGGGATCGCCCCTGCAATGTGCTGGAAAACTATCGCCGCTTAGGCGCTGCCGTGGGATTTTCCCTGCACGACACGGTTTTTACCAAGCAGGTGCATTCGGCGGTGATTGCCCACGTCGGGCGCGGCGAACGAGGCAGAGGCTTGATATTGCCGGTTGAAGAGCCTTGCGACGGTCTGATTACCAACGAACCGGGCGTTGCCCTGACGGTTTTCTCGGCGGACTGCACGCCGATACTGCTCTACGACCCGATTGCCCGCGCAATCGGCGCTGTCCACGCAGGCTGGCGCGGCACTGCTGCGGGCATTGCCGCAGTTGCGGTAAGCAAGATGCGCGAAGCCTTCGGCTGCAAAGAGGAGAATCTGCGCGCAGCAATCGGTCCGTGCATTTCGCAGTGCTGCTTTGAAACGAGCGCCGATGTGCCGCGCGCCATGCTTGATGTCTTGGGAAGCGACGCGCAGCCTGCGATTCGCCCTTCCGGCGAAAAGGCGGATAAATTTTATGTAAACCTAAAACTACTCAATGAACTTTGGCTGCGCCGCGCGGGCGTAGGGCAAATTGCAATCAGCGAAGACTGCACAGCTTGCCAGCCCACGCGCTTTTGGTCGCACCGTGTGGTGGGCAACAAGCGCGGCTCACTGGCTGCGGTAATTATGCTGAAGGACGAACGCTCAGGGGGTGCGATGTGAAACGAATAGCGCTGCTTTGCCTTGTCTTGGCAATGCTTCTTTGCGCCTGCAATGTCGATACCCCGCCTTCTGCAACGCAAGCGCCCACGCAAAGCGAACTGCCGACGCAGGAGGAAACGCCCGCAAGAAGCGGTGAGACTTTTGGCATGTCCTATACCCCGGAGTACGGCTTTAATCCCTATACCTGCGCCGCGACGACGAACCGCGCCATGTTTTCCCTGCTGTATGAAAGCCTTTTCGTGGTGTCGAATCAGTTTCGCGCGGAGCCGCTTCTGTGCGAGAGCTTTACCGTCTCCGAAGACGGAAAAACCTATACCTACACCCTCATTCCCGGCGTGAAATTCGCGGACGGAACGCCTCTGACCGCAGACGATGCAGCCGCCTCCATTCGGGCTGCAAAGCAGAGCAAGCTCTACGCCGCGCGCTTGGCGCACATCAGCAGCATCACGGCGCAGAGCGACTTGCGCCTGACAATCCTGCTCGATACGCCGTATGAGAACTTTTCGCTGATGCTCGACGTGCCGATTGTCAAAGCGGACATGGTCGAAGACGATATGCCCATCGGCACGGGGGCGTACGCGCTGCAAGGAACGCTTGCAGCTGCAAGTTTGCAGCGCAGCAAACACTGGTGGCAGATGAAAGCCCCTGCCGTCAGTTTAGACACGATTCTTCTGAACGCCTCGGACACCCCCGGCGAGATTCGCGATGATTTCGAGTTCGGAACAACCGATTTGGTCTATGGCGACCCGAATTCGGACGCAGCCGTGGGTTACCGCTGCGACTATGAGCTTTGGGAAGCGCCCACAACCGTTATGGAGTATATCGGCTTCAACCTCAACTCGAGCATTTTCAGCAATATCGCCGTGCGCCGTGCGGTGACGCGTGTGATTGACCGCGAGTCCTTGGTCAAGTCGGTCTACGGCGGCTTTGCGCTGGCGACGAGCCTGCCCTGCTCCCCGGATTCGGATCTTTACGATGAAACCTTGGCGGAATCCTACGCGCCGGAGAGCTTTCAAACGGCGGTGCGCTCCGCGCGGCTTTCCAGCTCTGAAAGTAGCGCCGTAATTTTTTTGGTCTGCGCGGACAATCCCACTCGCGTGAGCGCTGCGCAGCAGATGGCGGAGAGCTTCCGCGCAAACGGGCTTCCCGTGACGGTACGCGCGTTGGTGCGCGAGGAGTATGAACGCGCCCTTCAAAACGGCAATTACGATTTGTACTACGGGCAGGTGCGCCTGACCGCGAATTTCGATTTAACGCCGTTTTTCGACGGCACTTTGAGCTACGGCGGGATTCGCAGCGACACGCTGCTGTCCTTGTGCACGGCGTCGCTGGAGAATTCGGGCAATTATTACGAGCTGTGCGCCAAAATCTTGAACGAAGCGCCCATCTGCCCCGTCGTGTTTAAGAGCTATTCCATCTGCGTCGCGCGCGGCGCGGTTTCGGCAATTGTGCCCGGCGTAGACTTCCTTTTCCGCAACGCAAGCACCGCCCGCACCCTTGCCGATGCGGACAAAACCTATGAAAATGCCACCGAACCCGTGAGCGAACCCGTGAGCGAAACAAGCCCCTAAGGAGTATGGAATTATGACAGAAATTATCACAGAAAAAACGCTCGCAGAGTACGAGTCCTTCGTGCAGGGGCATCCCAAGGGGAATTTTGCGCAGAGCGCTCTTTGGGCAAAGCAGAAGCCCGCATGGAGTTGGCGCGCCATCGCCCGCCGTGGGGAAAACGGGGCGATTACGGGCACGATTGCCTTCCTGATTCGCAAAATGCCCATTGTGCGCAAGAATATGCTCTATGCCTGCCGCGGCCCTGTGTGCGATTTGGACGACCGCGAGACCTTTCTGGAGCTGCTTTCCGCATCAAAAGCGCTTGCAAAGGAACTCGGCGCGTATGTTATCAAGATTGACCCCGACGTTCCCGCTGAGAATACGGCTTTTCGCGCACTTTTAGAGGAGAGCGGCTTCCGCTCGAAGTCGGACGGCAAGAACTTCGAGGCGATTCAGCCGAAGTTTGTCTTCCGCCTGCCGATTGCGGGCAGAACGCAGGAGGAAATGCTTGCCTTCTTCCAGCAAAAAACGCGCTATAATATCCGCTTGGCTGTGAAAAAAGGCGTGGAAGTGCGCATTTGCGGGAAAGAGATGATTCCGGATTTTGCGCGGCTCATGCTTGAGACCGGGGTGCGCGACGGCTTCGGCACACGTCCGCCTGCGTATTTTTCCTCAATGCTGGAGAATCTCGGAGACCATGCGCGCCTGTATATGGCGTTTCATGAGGAAACGCCCATTGCAGGAACGCTCGCCATCCATTACGGCGATAAAGTTTGGTATCTCTACGGCGCAAGCTCGAACGAACACCGCAACCTCATGCCAAACTACCTCCTGCAGTGGAATATGATTCAGTGGGCAATCGAAACGGGTAGCCGCGTGTACGATTTTCGCGGCGTTTCCGGCGATTTGTCGGAAGATAACCCGCTGTACGGGCTGTATAAATTCAAGCGCGGTTTTAACGGCGATTTTACCGAGTTCGTCGGCGAATATGATTTGGTGCTGAAAAAGTTTGCCTATCAATTGGCGGAAAAGGGCAGCGCGATGTATAAGAAGCTGCACGCAAAGCTCTATCTTCTGAAAAATCGCTGCAAAGTCAAAAAGGGGTAGGCGGATGAAAGCGTACGTTGTCGAAAACGAAGCCCTCAACTACAATATCGAAACCCTGCTGGAACGGGCGAACGGCGTTCCCATTTGGGCTGTCCTGAAGGGTAACGGCTATGGTATCGGCGCTGTGCCTTTGGCGCGCCGCCTGCGTGAACACGGCATTGACCGCTTTTGCGTTACGGAGCTTTGCGAGGCGCAGCTCCTGCGGGAAAACGGCTTCGATTCTGCGGCGATTCTCATGCTGCGCCAGACGAGCTGCGAGGAGGAACTCAAGCAGCTTTTGGATTTGCGCGTGATTTTAACCGTCGGTTCAAGCCAAAGCGCCGCAGCTGCGAACAAAGTTGCTGCTGCGCGCGCGCAAAAGGCGCAGGTGCATCTCAAAATCGACACAGGCATGGGGCGCTTCGGCTTCCTGCCGACGCAAGTTGCCGATTTGCTTGCGGTGTACAAACTGGAAAACCTCGCAATTTGCGGCGTTTACACGCACTTTAACTGTGCCTTCTTCAACGAGAAGCTGACGCAGGAAGAATTTGCGCTGTTTATGCAGACAGTCGAGGCGATTCGCGCAGCGGGCATGGATGCAGGGACGGTACATTGCTGCAATTCGGCAGCCTTTCTGCGCCACCAAGGCATGCACTGCGACGGCGTGCGCATCGGCTCTGCGATTTTAGGCAGGATGCCCTTTACCACAACGCTCAAGCCGATTGGCTACGCAGAAGCCTGCATCGACGAGATTCGCGAACTTCCCAAAGGACACAGCACGGGCTACGCAGCCCTCTGGAAAGCGAAAACGCCGACGCGCGTTGCAATCGTTCCGATTGGCTGGCACAACGGCTTCCGCGTGCAATATCAGTTGGGAACGCCGCGTTTTCGCGATGCGCTGCGTATGATTTACGGCGGCGTATGCGGCGTCTTCCGCCGCAGCACTGCGCAGATTGACGTCGGCGGGCATCGCTGCCCGCTCATCGGGCAGGCGGGGATGCTGCATATAGCGGTTAATGTGACAGGTATCGACTGCAAACCCGGCGATATTGCAAGGATTGCCATCAACCCCCTGCATTTGAAGGGCATGGAGATAGCGTATCGCTAATACTCACTCCAAATTGAAAATTTGGAATGTTGTCGCTACGCGCCACACATCGCCGTTGGCGCTGTGCCGTCTCATAAGTTCCACACGCGCTGCGGCGCTATAAAAATCGCAGTAGCGATTTTTAATTGGAACTAGTATAAATCGGCAACGTCCTTCGCCGCCGATAAATCGAAATTATACTATACAATATCAAAAGGTCGCAGAAACACGATTGTTTCTGCGACCTTTTGTATTGCTTATAAATCAGCCCATGACCGCGCTCACGGCAACTACGCTTCCCGGCGCTGCGGGGGGAATAATGCTACCGGGTATCTCTTTGCCGTCGACAAACAGGCGGGCAACGCCCTTTTCTTTCCCTTCAGGATTATCCACGCGGATGTTATACAGCGCGCCGCGATAGCTGCGCGTAACGCTGTAGCCCTTGCAAGTGCGCGGGATGCAGGGGTCGATTTGCAGACCGCTGAGCGTAGGCTTGATGCCCAAAATATACTGGCTGATGTTTACGAACGTCCATGCAGCCGTGCCGGTCAGCCAGCTGTTTTTCGCCTCGCCGAAGGTGGGCGCGTCCTTGCCTGCAATCATCTGGCTGTAAACATAGGGTTCTGTGCGGTGAATTTCGCTGATTTCCTCCAGATAGGCGGGGCAGGTGCGGCGGTAGATTTCAAAGGCGCGGCTGCCGTTTCCAAGCTCCGTTTCCGCGCAGGAGACCCAAGGATTATTGTGGCAGAAGATACCCGCATTTTCCTTATAGCCCGGGGGATAGCTGGAAATTTCGCCCAAATGCAGGCGATAGCCGCTGTAGGCAGGTTGCAGGAGCACAATGCCGTACTTTGTGTCTAAATGCTCTTGTACGCTCGATAGCGCCATCTGCGCCTGCCCGCTTTCCTTGCCGATGCCTGCCATAACGCACATGCCCTGCGGCTCGATGTAGATTTTTCCCTCGTCGCACACGTGACTGCCCACGGGCTTACTCTCCGCATCGAAGGCGCGGATAAACCACGCGCCGTCCCAACCCGCGCCCAGCACAGCGCCGCGCATTTCACTCACCGCCGCCCGCACTTGCGCGGACTCATCGCTCCTGCCTAAATAGTCGCACAAGGCGGCATATTCCTCGCCGTATTTTACGAACATGCCTGCGATGAAGACGCTCTCGGCAATCGGCCCTTCGCTCGGACCTGTCGTCTGGAAACTCTCGCCGGGATGCGCGGAAAAGCAGTTGAGGTTCAGGCAGTCGTTCCAGTCCGCTCTGCCGATCAGAGGCAGTCCGTGCGGCCCTAAGTGCTGCATGGTGTAGCCTACGCTGCGGCGCAGATGCTCTAAGAGCGGACGGGCTTTGCTTTCGTCGTTATCGAAGGGCACAGACTGCTCGAGTATCGAGAAGTCGCCGCTTTCGCGCAAGTAGGCGCACACGCAGGCAACGAGCCACAGCGGGTCGTCGTTGAAACCGCTGCCGATGTCGCTGTTTCCCTTTTTGGTAAGCGGCTGATACTGGTGGTAGGCACTGCCGTCTTCAAACTGGGTGGCTGCAATATCCAAAATGCGCTCGCGGGCACGCTCGGGAATCATATGTACAAAGCCGAGCAAATCTTGGCAGGAGTCGCGGAAACCCATCCCCCGCCCCGTGCCGCTTTCAAAGAAGCTCGCAGAGCGGCTGAGGTTGAAAGTGACCATGCACTGGTACTGGTTCCAAATATTGACCATGCGGTCGAGCTTCTCGTTGCCCGATTGCAGCTGATACTTCCCCAAAAGGGCTTCCCAGTAAAGGCGCAGTTTTTCCAGCGCGGCGTCTATCTGCGCGCCGCTTGCATAGCGCGCCATCATGGCGTGGGCGCGGGCTTTGTGAATCACATTCGGCGCTTCCCACTTCTCGGAAGGCGGGTTTTCAATATAGCCCAGCCCGAGGATGAGCGACGTGCTCTCTCCCGCCTCTAAGTGAATCTTGAAGTGCATCGCGGCGATCGGCGACCAACCGTGCGCAATCGAACCTGAACAGCTGCCCGCTTCCACGGCAAGGGGGTCGTTCGCCCCGCGATAGTCGCCGAGGAAGGCGCTGCGGTCGGTGTCAAAACTGTCGGGTGTGCGGTTTGCCCAAGAAACTGCGTAGTGGTTACGCCGCTCGCGGTATTCCGTTTTGTGGTAGATGGCGTTCGCTTGCGTTTCCACTTCGCCCGTGTTGAAGTTCCGCTGATAATTCCCCGCATCATCCACCGCGTCCCAGAGGCAGAACTCCAAATAGGAGAACACATCCAAATCTTTTGCGCAGTCCGCGCGGTTTGACAGGGTCAGACGGGTCAGTTCGCAGTTGTCGCCCTTGGGCACGAAAATCTCCTGCTTTGCTGCGAGCCCGTTTTTGCTGCCCTCCAAAATGGTGTAGCCCAAGCCGTGGCGGCAAGCGTAGCTGTCGAGCGCGGTCTGCACGGGTCTCCAGCCGGGATTCCAGACGGTATCGCCGTCCTTAATATAGACATAGCGCCCGTTTGCGTCGAGCGGCGCGCTGTTGTAGCGGTAGCGCGTGAGGCGGCGAAGTTTCGCATCGCGGTAGAAGCTGTAGCCGCCGCCCGTGTTCGACACCAAACTGAAAAAATCCTCGCAGCCCAGATAGTTCATCCACGGAAGAGGGGTGCGCGCAGAGGTGATGACATATTCTTTTCGTGCATCATCAAATTTTCCGAATTGCATGACACTGTCTCCCTTTGTCCGATTCTCTTGAAACTATGGATAAAATGCGAAAACGATTAAGCCTGTCCGATTGTTAGAATTTCCTATACAATTTAGGGTATTACTCACCTTAGACTAGCAGATTCTATTGTAAATTGCAAGAGGAATTTGCGTTTTTTATAGCGAAAAGTTAACGAAAGTCATTTTCGTAAATTTTTTAGTAAAAATCAATAAAATTTTTCAAAAACCCCTTGCAAATTTGTTTGAATGATGCTATGCTTGGATTACGAAAACGATTAAGTAAGCCAAGCGACCAGCCGCAAGGCGCGAAAACGCCGGGCGGACACGACGTACAAAGGGGGCGTACTATGGTATCAATCCACGACGTAGCAAAGCACTGCAATGTATCGGCTGCCACAGTAAGCAAGGCAATCAACGGCAGACCCGATATCAGCGAGGCAACGCGCGAGCGCGTGCTGCAGGCGGCTGCCGACCTCGGCTACCTGCCGAATTCCGCCGCAAGGTCACTGAAAACCAAGCGCACCTACAACCTCGGCGTCCTGTTTGTCGATAAGAAGAAAAGCGGGCTGACCCATGAGTACTTCTCGTCTGTACTCGAGAGCTTCAAGGTGGAGGCGGAGTCCCACGGCTACGACATTACCTTCATCAATCAAAACATCGGCTTGCAAAGCGCCACCTACTTAGAGCATTGCAAACACCGCAACGTCGACGGCGTGGTGATTGCCTGTGTGGACTTCACAGACCCGCAGGTTCTCGAACTTACTTACAGCGACATTCCCTTGGTGACCATCGACCACATCTTCGACGACCGCATGGCAGTGCTTGCAGACAACGTGACGGGCTTGCGGGAACTGGTGACGTATTTGCACGGGCTCGGTCACAGGCAGATTGCTTTCATCCACGGCGAAATGACCGCAGTTACCCGAAACCGTCTGGCGAGCTTCCACAAAACCTGCGAGGCGCTTGGCATTGTCGTCCCCGATGCCTACCTGCGCACGAGCGAGTACCACGACATCGCAGGCTGCGCGGAGGCAACGCGCGCGCTGCTCACGCTGCCCACGCCGCCAACCGCCATCATCTTCCCGGACGACTTTTCAGCTATCGGCGGACGCGGGGTAATCACCGAACTCGGGCTTTCCATCCCTTCGGACATCTCGGTTGCGGGATACGACGGTATTTACTTAGCTTCCGTGATGCATCCGCCCATGACCACCTACCTGCAGGACACCAAAACCCTCGGCAAAATCGCCGCCGAAAAGCTCATTGACTTAATCGAGCAACCGAAAACCACCATTGCAGAGCACATTGTCATCCCCGGCGCACTGATCACCGGCGCCTCAGCGGCGTCCCCAAACAGTATTCAAACCAACGGCTTTGAATAAATTTTTAGGAGGAATTGATATGAAAAAGACGCTATCCTTAATTCTTGCACTGCTCATGGTTCTGTCCGTTTTGGCAGGCTGCAGCAAATCCCCCGCAGAAACCCCCGCCGGCGAAGAAGGCAAAGTGTTCAACATCTACGCTTGGAACGAAGAGTTCAAGGGCTTCTTTGAGAAATACTACGAAGTCCCCGAAGGCATCACCGTGAACTGGATTATCAACCCCAGTGACCACGGCGTGTATCAGGATAAGCTCGACGCAGCCCTCATGGGTCAGTCCGGCGCTTCCGCCGACGATAAAGTCGACCTCTTCCTTGCAGAAGCGGACTACATCCTGAAGTACGTAGACAATGGCGCAACGCAAGACATCACGAAGATTGGCGTCACCGATTTCAGCAATACCTATGAATACACCGTGCAGGCAGCAACCGACTCCAAGGGCGTTGTGAAGGGCGTTTCCTTCCAGTGCTGCCCCTCTGCGATGATTTACCGCCGCTCCATTGCCAAAGACGTGCTCGGCACGGACGATCCCGCAGCGGTACAGGAAGCTGTTTCCGATTGGGCTAAGTTCGAGGCTGTCGCCGGGCAGGCAAAGGATAAGGGCTACTACATGACAGCATCCTTCGCCTCCACCTACCGCGTATTCTCCAACAATGCAACCGCTCCTTGGGTCGATGCAGAAAATAACCTCCAGTTCGACGCACAGGTCAACGCATGGATGGATCAGACGGAAGACTTCGTCTCCAACGGCTACACCCTCACCTCCGGCATCTGGGACGATGAGACCACCGCGCAGATGTTCATGGACGGCAAGACCATGTGCTTCTTCGGACCTGCTTGGTACTACAACTTCTCCATGGGCAATGCGCAAGACAAAGATAACGGCTGCTTCGGCGACTGGGCAATCTGCCAAGGTCCGCAGGCGCACTTCTGGGGCGGCACATGGCTGCTCGCAGCATCCGGCTCGGATAACCCCACGATGGTCGCTGATATTATGAACACCTTCATCAACGACGAGGAAGTTTGCTCCAATCTCGTTAAGAATGAGATGCAGTTCTCCAACAACCAGGCAGTCAACGCGAAGTTCGCGGAAGACCCCGAATTCAGCAGCGCCTTCTTGGGCGGTCAGAACGACACCGCCATGTTCGTTGAGCTTGCAAAGAACATCAAGTTCGAGAACGTCACCATCTACGACCAGCTCCTCAATGAAGGATTGCAGGCGTATATGCAGGAATACTATAAGGGCGCAGTCACCAAGGAAGAGGCAATGCAGAACTTCCTGAATTATGTAAACGAAACCTATCCTGCCATCATCACCAACTAATCCCGCAGGCGGCGCCCTGAGGCAAGGCTCACGCCTTGCTTCGGGGCGCATTACACGCAATCTACGACAAGGGGGAAGCGCTATGAAACATCCCGTCCGCAGGCTGAAACGCGGCGGCGTCAGTTATGTCAAGTGGGGCTATATCTTTATCATTCCCTTCTTTGCGGCATACCTGTTCTTCACGCTCGTGCCGCAGCTGATGACCATCTACAACAGCCTGTTTGAAAACTATCGAGATGGTCTGAATCAGGTCGGACCCAACTTTGTGGGCTTAAAGAACTATAAAACGCTCTTCAGCCCCGACAACAGCGGCTCGATCGGCTTCCTGAAATACTTCGGAAACACCATGATCCTCTGGATTTTGGGCGCTGTGCCGCAGATTCTCGTCGCCCTGCTTCTGGCGGTGTTTTTCACCAGCTACCGCTTGCGAATCAAGGCGCAGCCGTTCTTCAAAACGGTAATCTATCTGCCCAATCTGATTATGGCGTCGGCGTTTTCCATGCTGTTTTTTACGCTGTTTTCCAACGTCGGCCCGATCAATCAACTCATCGTGCAAATGGGCTGGGCGGACGTAAAAATCGATTTCTTCGCAAGCACCATCACCGTGCGCGGGCTTATCGCCCTGATGAACTTCCTGATGTGGTTCGGCAACACCACGATTCTGCTTATGGCGGGCATTATGGGTATCGACCAGAGCCTCTTTGAGTCTGCGACAATCGACGGGGCAGGTCCTTTGCAGGTGTTTTTCAAAGTCACGCTCCCCTTGCTGATGCCCATTCTAATTTATGTTGTGATTACCGCTCTAATCGGCGGTCTGCAAATGTTCGATGTGCCGCAGATTCTCACCAACGGCATCGGCATGCCCGACCGAACGAGCACCACCATGGTTATGTACCTGAACAATTATCTTTCCACCAGTAAGAACTTCGGCATGGCAGGCGCGGTCAGCGTGGTGCTGTTCCTTGTCTCGGCAGGGCTCAGCGTCTTCGTATACGGTACGCTGACGAAAAGAAGCAGGGAGGATTAAGAGATGATTCAAAGAAAGAATGCCGCCGGACGAATCCATCTGCTCGTTGCCCGCGTTGTCGTGTATACCATCCTGATTTTCCTCAGTGCGCTGTGCCTGTTCTCCTTTTACCTCTTGATTGTCAATGCCTCGCGCTCAAATGCACAGCTGCAAGCGGGCTTCTCGCTCCTGCCGCAGGGAAATTTCTTTACGAATCTCAAAAATGCGTGGAACGACGCCTCGATTAACATCCCCCGCGGCGTGCTGAACAGCTTTTTGGTTGCGGGTTTGACGGCGGTTCTCACCACCTACTTCTCCGCGCTTACCGCCTACGGCATCCATGCCTATACGTTTCGGGGGAAAAAGGCAGTCTTCACCTGTATCATGGCGGTTATGATGATTCCGCCGCAGGTTTCGGCAGTCGGCTTTGTGCAGCTGATGACAAAACTGGGAATGACCAACAGCTTCCTTCCGCTGATTCTGCCCGGCATCGCAGCGCCCGTGGTTTTCTTCTACATGAAGCAATACCTCGAGAGTGTACTGCCGATGGAGATTGTCGAGGCAGCCCGCTGCGACGGTTCGAGCGAGTTCAGCACATTCAATCGCATTGTCCTGCCCATTATGAAGCCCGCGCTGGCGGTGCAGCTGATTTTCAGCTTTGTCGCCTCGTGGAACAACTACTTCATCCCCGCGCTGCTGCTTGACAAGGCGGAAATGAAGACCGTGCCCATCATGATTGCCCAGCTGCGCAGCGCAGACTATTCCAAATTCGACATGGGCAAGGTATATATGTTCATCTTACTGGCAATTCTGCCGGTGCTCATTGTGTATATCTTCTTATCGCGATCCATTATCAAGGGCGTTACCGCAGGCTCTGTCAAGGGCTGAGTCAGGGGCGCGTCGCTACTCCATTTCCATAGCGGCGCAGCCACCGTAAAAAAGGAGGAACCCCCGCCCGGCCGGCGGTGCGGCAGTGTGGAGACCTGCCGTAATGTCTGCAAGGTTTTGCTCTTTGCAGATGAGGCAGCGCATGGCGAAGGCGGCGCTGTTACGGTCACATCGTATGGCATATGTAACCCTTAAGAATGTGAAAAAAATCTACCCGGGCAAGGTTGTGGCGGTGCAAGACTTCAATCTGGAAATTCGGGATAAGGAATTTGTCGTTTTGGTAGGGCCGTCCGGCTGCGGAAAATCCACCACCCTTCGCATGATTGCGGGGCTGGAGGACATCACCGAGGGCGATTTGTTTATCGGGGAAGAACGCATGAACGACGTCGCGCCGAAGGATCGCGACATTGCCATGGTTTTCCAGAATTACGCGCTCTACCCGCATATGACGGTGTACGAGAATATGGCGTTTGCGCTGAAACTGCGCAGAGCGCCAAAGGCGGAAATCGACAAAAAGGTTCGCGAGGCTGCCGAAATTTTGGATATTACCTCCTATCTCGACCGCAAGCCCAAGGCACTGTCCGGCGGTCAGCGCCAGCGCGTGGCAATCGGTCGCGCGATTGTGCGTGAACCGCAGGTCTTCCTGATGGACGAACCGCTATCGAATTTGGACGCCAAGCTCAGAAACCAAATGCGTGCGGAGATTATCAAGCTGCGCCACCGCATCGATACCACCTTTGTCTATGTGACCCACGACCAAACGGAGGCAATGACCCTTGGCGACCGCATCGTTATCATGAAAGACGGATTTATTCAGCAAATCGGCACGCCCCAAGAGGTCTTTAACCACCCCGCGAACGTCTTTGTCGCAGGCTTCATCGGCTCTCCGCAGATGAATCTTTTCGATGCGCAGCTGCGTAAAGACGATGAAAAGTATTTCGTCGAGGTTGCAGGGGCAAGTTTCGCACTGTCCGAGCGCATTGCAGCGAAGCTGCGTCGGGACAGCGAAGGCGAAGTGATCGTCGGCATTCGCCCGGAGCATATTCGCATCTGCGCGCAAGAGGGCGACGATACGATGAGCGCCGCGGTCGAGGTTTCGGAGATGATGGGAAGCGAAATTCACCTGCATCTGCGCGCGCAGGACAAAGAAATTGTGCTCCGCGTGAACACCACCGAGCTTCCCGAGGCATATCGCGCGGGCATTCCCTACGGCACACAGCTGCATTTCACATTCCCCGGCGATTTGCTGCACCTGTTCGATAAAGAATCGCAGAAGAATCTGATTGGCGAATAGCCATCACGTATTTGATTATCGGTGTACCCCTGATGTAGGAACAGCCTGCATCAGGGGTATACTTGCACCAAACAGCACTGCAAAAACACGCTGAATATGTCTAATTTTGGCATTGCAAATAGCGTGCGATTGTGTTATACTACGTTCTATTGATTCGCCGGTGCGAATGGGAACTATAGAGACAGGGGCATCGTTTGATGAATTTCTTATCTAAGATAAAAACACTGTTGGCGAAAGCAAGAGAGCGCCGTTTCGGCGTGGGTACGTATGGGCTATCTTTGGCGTACCTGAGCCTTCTGTTTGTCTACCTTGAACTGCTTTTGCATTTCTTTACCTTCGGAAGCGTCGGCGTTCGTATCGTTTACGCGATTTTCTTCTCGCTTGCATTTGCGGGCGTATTGTCGCTGATTTCCGCCCTTTTGCCGCAAAAAGGCAGAAAAGTCGTTGTTGTTATCGTCGTTTTGCTGCTGTGCATACTTTATGAGACACAGCTTATCTACCGCGGCGTGTTCGGCAGCTTTATGCCCATTGCGCAAATCGCGCTGGGGAAAAACGCGGTGGAGAATTTTACAAACCAAATCCTCTATTGCATTCGCCGCAACATCCTGCCGTTTTTACTTCTTCTGCTTCCCGTCGTTTTGACGCTCCTCTTTGCAATCAAAAGCAAACTGCTGAACTTTCAGTTAAAGCTGCGCGGCAAGCTCGTAGCCGCCGCCATTTCGGTCGGCACAATCGCAATCGCGCTTGCCGCCCTGCTTCTGACAAACAGCGGCCCGGGCTCTGCATACCGAATTTTAACAGACAGCGGCACAGCGACAGACAACTGCGTGAAAAATGTCGGGCTGCTTGCCACCACCTTGCAGGAGGCGCACTATCAGCTCTTCGGGGATGACGGTCCGATTCTCAACGGGGTTGTCAGCGGGGAGATTGTGCAGCGCGACGAGGAGGAATTCAACGTCGATCCCTCCATCGATTTCACGCAGTTGCCGAAGGGCGATGCGGATTTGG
>JAISIK010000074.1 GCA_031262065.1 Oscillospiraceae bacterium
AGCGCGATAAGAAAGAGAATCAGCACAAGGATCAGCAGTATGACAATGGCTTTTTTCATGGCAGTTCCCCCTGTGAATGATAGTTTATTTCTCTTCCAAAATTTTATTCAGTTCGTGCATGAAGCTGTTGATATCCTTAAACTGGCGATAAACCGAGGCAAAGCGCACATAGGAAACTTCGTCGAGGGGCTTGAGCCGCTCCATGACCAGTTCGCCGATTTTGCCCGTGCTGACTTCGCGCTCGAGCGAGTTTTGGATAATCTGCTCGATTTCCGCGGTGATTTCCTCGAGCTTTGCCATGCTGACCGGGCGCTTTTCACAGGCGCGCACCAAGCCGTTGAGGATTTTATTGCGGTCGAATGCCTGACGGCTGCTGTCTTTCTTAACAACAACGATGGGCAGGCTTTCCACGGTTTCGTACGTCGTGAAGCGTTTTTGGCAAGACAGGCACTCACGGCGGCGGCGGATGCTCGTCCCGTCTTCGGAATGTCTGGAATCCACGACCTTGCTTTCCTGATATCCGCAATATGGACACTTCATGGCATTTTTCCTCCCGATACTACAATATATTGCTACATTCTACATTGTAGCAAAGCGCCGATAAAATGTCCAACATTTTTTCAAAAATTGTCGATTTTGGCTAAGCAAGCGTCGGCGGCTTCGTGCAGCGTGCAGGGGGTGACGGTATTGCGGTGCAAAACAGCAAGAAGCGCGAGGCTTTCGCTCTTCGAGCAGCAGCGCAACTGCGCCCGCTGCACGTCGCCCTTGCGCCGCATGACGATTCTCACGCCGTAGCCGCGCCGGAAAAGCAGGTAGTAGCGAAGTGCTGCAGGTTCGCCCGAATCGCAGAGAATCGTTGCCTCTGCATAGAATTTGCGCATAAAACCACCTCCCACTTTCATTCAAGCACGGCGGAGGCGGCTTTTCCAGCGCTGTCTTCGGACAGTTTCGGACACAAAAAGAAACGGAGGAACAATTCCCCCCGTTTTTTGCCGATATTCTCCATAAACTGCGCCGAATGCAAAGAAATTCGCCGGAAAAAGCGGTCGATTTTTGTCCGACGATTCTAAATCACGGCAATGCCAGTAGTTTTTCGGAGAGCGCGGAGATTTCCGCAGCTTGCAGGCTGTTCGTCAGCGTAACCGTGCCGCAGCCGCTGCGCAGCAGGTCAGCTGCCTGCAAGCGCCGCATGGTCTGGCGCGCAGTGCCCTCGCTGCCGTCGAGCAGTTCCGGCTTCTCGCCGACAATGCGCTGCATTGCGCCGCGCAAAAACGGGAAATGCGTGCAGCCCAGCACAATGGCGTCTGCAGGAAGGCAGGGCTGCATTTCGCCGCGCAGGTATTCGTCCAGAGCAGCGCTCTCCAGCTCGCCGCGCTCGACAAAGCGCACAAGCTCCGGGCAGGGGCATTTGATAATTTCGCAGGAGCTGCCGCAACGCTGCAAAAGCGCCGCAAATTTCTGCTCGCGCAGGGTTGTCTGCGTTGCCATCACGACAATTCTGCCGCGCGGGTGGCGGGCGACTGCCAGCTTCAGCGCAGGCTCGATGCCCACGACGATTTTCTGCGGATACAAGCTGCGCAGCTCCTCGATGGCGGCGGAGGTCGCCGTATTGCAGGCGATAACCAGCGCCTTTGCGCCGCGGGCAAAGAGCGTTTTTGCGTGCTGCAAGGTTAACTCGCGCACAGCAGCCGTGCTCTTTTCGCCGTAGGGCGCGTTGGCGGAATCGCCGAAGTAGAGGTAGTTTTCCTCCGGCATCAGGCGCAGCAAAGCCCGCAGGACGCTGATGCCTCCCACGCCGGAATCAAACACCGCAATCGGATGGTCTCTCATAGCTTACGAGAAGGTGAGTATGAGTTGTAGAGGATAGGCGTAAAGCTCCATCCTTGCAACGTCCGCAGCCCTAAAGTCGTCGGGAAGCATAAAGCTGCTGAGCTCGAATTTCGTACTTTCTCCCTTCAAAAGCGGGGTGTTCAGCAGCGTATACAGCACGGCGATCGGTTTGTCTTCGGCATCGTACGCAATCGCTGCGACATAGATTGATCTCGCCTGTTTGTCGGTCGCATTCTCCACCGTGCCGCTGAGCTCCACGCCGCCGTAGAGCGAATCGCGCAGTGCGCCTGCGGTTACTGCATACGCAGCGCGCGGCTCGAACGCCAGCAGCACATTCGGCTGCATGGAAAGCGTAAGCTCCTGCACATCGGCGAGGTCGAGCCGAATCTCTTCGTAGTAGTAGCCCTTCTCCCCGGGCGCGACTACATTCGGGAAGCTGCTGACAGAGTCGGAGCTTGCAATGCGCTTCCCGCTTTCGTCCAGTAGTTCAAAACTTGCATAATCCAGGTAAATATCTGTGCTACCCTCGTTCGTGATTTCCACGATGACCTGCGCCCATACGCCGCCTTGACTCGAGCGGTAGACCTGCACATTTTCATAGCTCACGCTGTAATCAAAGGGCTGTATTTCCTCCGTCGAGGGGGTGGGTTCGGACGGTTCCGACGGCGGTTCGCTCTGCGTGGGAGGCTCGCTTTGCGAGGGAGTTTCGCTCTGCGAGGGGTCGTCGCTCGGCGCGTTCGCAGGTTTGTCGGTATTGGAGTTGCAGGCTGCCAAAAGCAAGAAGCTCATGCACAGCAGGAGCAAAATCAGTTTTTTCAACGTGTGTATCCTCGATTCTTGAGAATTCCGGCATTGTGCCGCTCTTATTGTATCCCGTCTTCGCCGTATTTGCAAGAAGTTAAATTCTTGACATTTTGCAGTTTCCTGCTATACTGTATTTGTCGAAATTTCATCAACTGCGCAGCGCGCTTCATCTATGCCTGCGACAGTTGCACAATAGAGAGGAAACATACAATGCAAAAGAGAATCTTTACATCCGAATCCGTTACCGAAGGGCATCCCGATAAGGTATGCGACCAGATTTCAGACAGCGTGCTTGACGCGATTTTTACCAGCGACCCGGCAGCCCGCGTTGCCTGCGAATGTGCAACGACCACGGGCATGGTGCTCGTTATGGGCGAGATTTCCACCAACTGCTACGTGGATATTCCCAAGGTCGCCCGCGATACCATCTGCAAAATCGGCTACGACAGCCCCGATGCGGGCTTTGACGGGCACACCTGCGCCGTCCTTACCGCCATCGACGAGCAGTCGGGCGATATTGCCAGAGGCGTTGACAGCTCCTTTGACGACGAAAAAACCCTCGGCGCGGGAGATCAAGGCATGATGTTCGGCTTTGCCTGCACAGAAACGCCGGAGCTGATGCCCGCCCCCATCTCCTTTGCGCACAGCCTCAGCCGCGAGTTGACCGCGCTGCGCAAAAGCGGCGTTTTGCCGTGGCTTCGCCCGGACGGCAAGAGTCAGGTTTCTGTCGAATACGACGCAGACGGCGGCATTCGGCGCATCGACGCCGTTGTGGTATCTACCCAGCATTCGGCGGATATTCCCATTGAGGAACTGCGCAGGGAAATCGTTGCAAAGCTGATTATGCCCACCGTTCCGGCGCATTTGATTGACAGCGAAACGAAGTTTTATGTTAACCCGACGGGGCGTTTTGTCATCGGCGGACCTGCCGGCGATTCGGGACTGACCGGGCGCAAGATTATTGTAGATACCTACGGCGGCTACGCAGCGCACGGCGGCGGCGCATTCTCCGGCAAAGACCCGACGAAGGTCGATCGCAGCGCGGCGTATATGGCGCGCTATATTGCCAAGAACCTCGTGGCTGCGGGGCTGGCGAAGAAATGCCAGATTGAGCTTGCCTACGCCATCGGCGTCGCCGAGCCGGTTTCGGTATTAGTAGACACCTACGGCACGGGGCTTTTGCCCGAGGACGTGCTCAGCGAGCTTGTGCGCAAGTGCTTTGACCTGCGCCCGGCTGCGATTATCCAAACCTTGGCGCTGCGCCGCCCGATTTACAGCAGTCTTGCTGCCTACGGGCACTTCGGCCGCAGCGATCTCGATTTGACATGGGAAAAGACCGACCGGGTTGAAGACCTGCTCAAATTGGCATAATAAGGACTGACACAATGAAGCTTTCTGATAAAATCGCCCGCTGCGACGAGTCGCCCATCCGCAAATTCCACCCCTACGCCGTTGCAGCCAAAAAGCGCGGCATCAAAATTCACCATCTGAATATCGGGCAGCCCGATATTCAGACGCCGCCTGCGTATTTTGAGGCGCTGGAGGCGTTCCGCCGCCCCGTGCTGGAATACGCGCCGTCGCCGGGCATTCCCGAATTGATTGAGGCGGTGCGCGGATACTACGCGCGTGTCGGCGTTTCGTACGGCGCGGATGAAATTCTCATTACCACAGGCGGCAGCGAGGCGCTGCTTATGGCGATGCTCTGCATTCTCGACGAGGGCGACGAGGTGCTCGTGCCCGAGCCCTTTTATCCGAACTACCATACCTTTATTACCATGGCGGGCGGCAGGCTCTGCCCGATTGCGACCTCGCCGGAGGAGAACTATCAGTTCGCCTCCCGCGAAAAAATCGAGCCGCTCATTCATGAAAAGACCCGCGCAATCCTCTTTGCAACGCCCGGCAACCCCACAGGGACGACCCTGCGCGCCGAGGAAATTCAGCTTCTGGCGGATATTGCCAAGGAGCGCGGGCTGTATATGATTTGCGATGAGGTTTATCGGGAATTCGTCTACGACGGCAGCCCGCTTACAAGCGCGGGCAAACTTGCGGATATGGACGAGAACCTGATTCTGGTGGACTCCGTTTCCAAGCGATTCAGCGCCTGCGGCGCGCGTATCGGTGCGCTTATTACGAGAAACAAGCAGCTCATGCGCGGCGCAATCAAAATCGCGCAGGCGCGCCTCTCCGTTGCAACGCTCGACCAACTCGGCGCAGCCGCACTCTATGGCGTGGACGCTGCGTATTTTGACGCAACCCGCGAGGAATACCGCCGCCGCCGCGACACCTGCTACAAAAAGCTCATGGAAATCCCCGGCGTGTTTGCCTGCGCGCCGCAGGGCGCGTTTTATACGATGGCGACGCTCCCGGTCGACGACACGGAGGCGTTCCAGCTGTTTCTTCTCAACGAATTCGAGGACAAGGGCGAGACGGTGATGTTTGCCCCCGGCAGCGGCTTCTACGCAACCGAGGGCGCAGGCAAGAGCGAAATCCGCATTGCCTACGTGCTGCGCTGCGAGGATTTAGAGCGCGCGCTTGACCTGCTGCGCATGGCAATCGAACGATACAATGCAAGGTAATACACGACCGCTTGGTTCGCAGCATCGAAGCAAGCGGTTTTTCTTATAAAAACGGAGGAAATCGGAATTGCAGAATTATTTTAAGCCCGCAATGCCCGAAGCGGAAATACAGCAGATGTCTGCGCTGGCGCTGGCGCACATCGGCGACAGTGTGTTTGAGCTGCTGGTTCGCACGCGGCTGTGCCTGCGCGGCGGCAGTACAAATAAGGCGCTGCACCGCGATACGGTCGCGCAGGTCTGTGCGCAGGCGCAGGCTGCGCTGCTGCCGAAACTGCTGCCGCTGCTGACGCAGGAGGAAGAGGCGCTCTACCGCCGCGGACGCAACGCCCGCCCGCACGGCGTGCCGAAAAATGCCTCCCCTTCGCAGTATGCCAAGGCGACGGGGCTGGAAACGCTGTTCGGCGCGTTGTATCTGCGCGGAGAAACCGCGCGTATTCACACGCTGTTTGCCGCGCTTATGGAGGATAACGATGCCATTTGATGCGATATTTTTAGGGGCGGTGCTTGAAGAGCTTCGCCCGAACCTGACGCATGCCCGCGTGGATAAAATTCAGCAGCCCGCCCGCGATACGCTGCTTGTGCAGCTGCGTGCGCAGGAGGGCAATTGCAAGCTGCTGCTCTGCGCCAATGTCAACCGCCCCCGCCTGCATCTGACGCAGGCGAGCTTTGAAAATCCCGCGCAGCCGCCGATGTTTTGCATGTTGCTGCGCAAGCACCTGTCCGGCGCGCGTATCAGCGCCTTGTCGCAGCCGCCCTGCGAGCGCGTGGTCGATTTTACCTTTGACTGCATCGACGAATTGGGCACACCCTGCCAAAAGCACCTGATTTTGGAGCTGATGGGACGCAATTCCAACCTCATTCTCACCGGCGCGGACGGACGCATTCTCGACTGCCTGCGCCGCGTGGATTTTGAGATGTCCGAGAAGCGGCAGGTGCTGCCGGGGCTGTTTTACCACGAGCCGCCCACGCAGGGAAAGCGCATTCCCTTCGGGGCGCAGAGCGGGGAATTGCAGGCGCTTCTGTGCGCCGTGCAGACGCCCACACGGCTCGATAAGTGGCTGATTGATACCTTTGCGGGGCTGTCGCCCCTGCTTGCCCGCGAGCTGTCCTTCCGCTTCTGCGGGGAAACGGATGCGGATATTTGCGCCATGGACAGGGCAAGCCTTTCGCAGTATCTGCAGGGCGAATTTGCAGCCCTGCAAACGGCGACTCCCACGCTTTTACTGAAGGACGGGCAGCCGTCCGACTTTACCTTCCGCGATATTTTACAGTACGGGAACTTTATGCAGCGGCAATCTGTGCAGAGTTTCAGCAACCTTCTTGACCTGTTCTATACCGAAACCGACCATGCAGACCGCATGCGGCAGAAATCGCAGACCCTGCGCAAGGCGGTAACGACCCTGCGCGAGCGCACTGTGCGCAAACTTGCCCTGCAAGAGCAGGAACTGACGGCAACGCTGGACCGCGAGCAGCTGCGCCGCTGCGGGGATATCGTCACCGCCAATATCTACAGCATCGAACGGGGGCAGACGCGCCTTCTTGCGACCGATTTCTACGACCCGGATATGAAGGAAATTGAGATTCCGCTCAAGCCGCAGTTGTCCCCGCAGCAAAATGCGGCGAAGTTCTATAAGGACTACGCCAAGGCAAAGCACGCAGAAAAAATCCTTGCAGCGCAGATTGCACGCGGCAAGGAGGATGCGCAGTATTTTGACGCCGTGCTCGACGAGCTGTCGCGCGCGGAAAACGAGCGGGATTTGGCGGAGATTCGCATGGAATTGGAAGCCGGCGGCTATGTGCGAAAGGCGGGCGGAAAGAAGCAGCCCCGCCAGACCCTTTCTGCGCCTATGTGCTTTCGCTCCTCAGATGGGTATCTGCTCTATGTCGGGCGCAACAACCGCCAAAACGACGAGCTGACGTTCAAAACCGCGCGCAAGGACGACCTGTGGCTGCATGTGCAAAAATTCCACGGCAGCCACTGCGTGATTGCCTGCGCGGGGCAAACGCCGTCGGATCAAACGATCACAGAGGCTGCCATGCTCGCAGCCTACTATTCGCAGGCAAGGCAGGGGCAGAATGTGCCCGTGGATTGCACGCCCGTGCGCTATTTGCGCAAGCCCAACGGGGCAAAGCCCGGCATGGTCGTCTACGAGCGCTATAAAACGCTGATTGTTACTCCCGAGGCAGCCCTCACGGAAGCACTGAAATATCGGCAGGGGTAGTACCCTCGTGAAAACTTTGGCAGTAGGGGCGCAGCGGGCAGAGGCTGCATTTCGGGGCGCGTGCGCTGCAAATTTCTCTGCCGAAGAGCACGATGCGATGGCAAAAATCGGCGCTTTCCTGCGGCGGAAGAATCGCGCGGAGTTGCCGCTCGACCTTTTCCGGCTCTTTTCCCGCGGCAAAGCCCAAGCGGTTGGAAATGCGAATGCAGTGCGTGTCGCACACGACCGCCGGCTGCCCGTACAAATCGCCCAGCAGGAGATTGGCGGTTTTTCTGCCCACACCCGGGATGCGCAGAAGCGCGTCCATGCGGTCGGGCACTTTTCCGCCGTAATCGCGCAGGAGCATTTGGCAGGCAAGCACAATATCTTTCGCCTTCTGGCGATAAAAGCCGCACGAATGCACAATTTTCTCAATATGCGATACATCCGCCTGCGCGAAGGACGCCAAGGAGGGATACTGCGCGAACAGGGCGGGGGTAATCAAATTCACGCGGGCGTCCGTGCACTGCGCGGACAGCCGCACGCTAATGAGCAGCTCATAATCTTTTTCATAGTTCAGGGCGCAAACGGCTTCGGGATACCGATTTTTCAGCGCATCGATGACTTCCTGCACGTAGGGCATTTTCTCACTCCCTTTTTCGACAAGTATAGCACATTTTTGCGCACTTTGCAGTAGGGAAATCGTTGCAATTTCAGAATTCACGGGCTATAATTCTAAACGGGCTATAGTTCTAGAGTCTGTTGACACTACCGCTCATAGCGCATCTTTTGGCGTATTTTCCGCTGTACATCGTTGTCAAATCTTGCGGTGGACAAACCACAGCTGCGATTCTCCGCCTTGTACAGCGAAAAATCCACACAAAATCTGCACCATTCGGATAGTGTGAACAGACTCCAAATAGATAGGAGGGATTGCGGGATGTATCAGCCACTGGCGGACGAGCTTCGTCCGCGAACACTTGACGAAGTCTACGGGCAGGAGGAGATTTTGGGCGAGGGCAAGGTTCTGCGCCGTATGATTGAATCCGGTCGAGTGCCGAATCTCATCTTTTACGGTCCGAGCGGCACGGGAAAGACCACCGTCGCCAATATCATCGCAGACGCCACGAAGCGCACCCTCTTTAAGCTCAACGCAACCACCGCCTCTACCGCCGATATTCGGGATATTGTTGCGCAGCTGGATACTCTGCTTGCGCCGAACGGCGTGCTCTTGTATCTCGACGAGATACAGTCATTTAACAAGCGGCAGCAGCAGTCGCTTCTCGAGCACATCGAAAACGGCAAGATTACCTTGATTGCCTCTACAACGGAGAACCCGTATTTTTATATTTTCAACGCCATTTTAAGCCGCTGCACCGTCTTTGAGTTCAAGCCCATCACGCCCGCGGCAGCGAAACTGGCAATCGATCGGGCAATCGATACCATGGCAAAGCGCTATGCACTCAGCGTCAGCGCGCAGGATGGTGCGCTTGCGCACATCGCCACCTCCTGCGGCGGCGATATTCGCAAGGCAATCAATGCAGTCGAGGCGCTGTTTATTGCAGCGCGTCCGGGCGATACCACGCTCGAAATCCGCTTAGACGACGCCCGCGCAGTCACCCAGCGCTCTGCGATGCGCTACGACCGCGAGGGGGACAATCACTTCGACTGCCTCTCGGCGCTGATGAAGTCCATCCGCGGGTCGGACCCGGATGCGGCAATTCACTATCTGGCGCGGTTTTTGGAGGTTGGGGATCTGCCTGCCTGCTGCAGGCGCATTCTGTGTTCTGCCTGCGAGGATATCGGGCTTGCCTATCCGCAGGCGATTCCCATCGTGAAGGCGTGCGTGGACGCAGCCTTGCAGTTGGGGATGCCCGAGGCGCGGCTTCCGCTTGCAGATGCGGTGATTTTGCTGGCAACCGCGCCGAAATCGAACAGCGGCTATCTTGCAATTGACGCGGCGCTTGCAGATGTGCGGGCGGGGAAGACCGGCAATATCCCGCGCGAGCTGCAAAACGTCCACGCAGACAGCGAAGGCGCACAGCGCGAGCAGGGCTACCTATATCCCCACGACTATCCCAACCACTGGGTAAAGCAGCAGTATCTGCCGGACATTCTGAAAAATGCGCGCTACTATGCGTACGGCGAGAACAAGACCGAGCAGACCGCCAAACGCTACTGGGACGAGCGCAAGGGAGAGGCTTAGCATGGATATTCGTCTGAACGACATTTTGCTCATGAAAAAGGCGCACCCCTGCGGCGCAAAAACATGGCGCGTGCTGCGTACGGGCGCGGATTTTCGCCTGCGCTGCGAAGGCTGCGGGCGCGAAGTGATGCTCCCGCGCAGCAAAGCAGAGCGCAATATCAAATCCGTGCAACGCGCGGAATAAATCGTTCGACAGGGCACGGGCTTCCCTTTCAAAATCCCTGTGCAACTGCGCACGGGAAATGGCTCTAAACTGAAAAACACAGCTGAATACAACGCTTACTGCCGAGAACAGGTTGCAATCCCCTTGGGAATTGCGACCTGTTTTTTACGCCGTGCGCCGCTATACTTTGTCCACACGCGAAACATAGGAGGCGGAAAACCGTGCGGGTTTATGTAGATTTGGTGTTTATCCTGAATTTTTTGGTGAATTACCTGCTTCTGCGCGGCGCGGCAAAACTTGGAGCAAGCGCCGTGCGAAAACGCCGCCTTTGCCTTGCAGCGCTTGTGGGTGCGGGCTATGCAGTTGCCGTGTATCTGCCGGGCATGGGCTTTTTGCAAACTGCCGGCATGAAAATCGTGTGCGCTGCGGTGATGCTGCTTGCAGCCTACGGAATTCGGCGGCGGACGCTGCGGTTGGCGGCGGTTTTTGCTGCGGTGAGTTTGGTTCTCTGCGGCGCGGTGTACGGAGTGGAGCTTATCAAAAGCGGGCGGGTGTACTTCAACGGGAAAAGCCTGCTGTATCCCGTCACCTTCTCTTCGCTGGTGCTTACGGCGAGCGCGGTTTACTGCGCCTGCCACCTGCTGTTGCCGAAACTCAACCACAGCGCAAAGAGCATTGTGCCCGTTACGCTTCGCCTGCAAGGTGCGCGGGTGCACTTGAGCGCACTCATTGACAGCGGCAACACCCTGTGCGACCCCATCACCGGTGAGCAGGTGCTCGTTGCGCACTGGCAGACTGCAAAACGGCTTTTGCCGCGCGCAGGGCTTTCGCAGAGCGATTTTTCTGCGCCGGCAAACACAATGGTTCGCCTTGCAAGCTACCGCCCGCGGCTGATTCCCTACCGCGCGGTGGGCACGGCGTCGGGCATGCTCCTCGCGCTTCCCTGCGAGGAGGTCAAAATCGGAAAACACGTGAAAAAGAACAGCCTCGTTGCGTTTTCCCCAACGCAGGTATCTGACGGCGGCAGCTACGAGGCACTGACAGGAGGAACACAATATGCTTAAAACCTTGGCGCAACTGCTTGCTGCGATTTTTTCCCAGCCGAGCAAAATCCTATACATCGGCGGCAGCGACGTCCTGCCGCCCCCGCTGAATGCTACGGAAGAACGCGAGCTTCTCCTCAAGGCGGCGGAGGGCGACGAAGAGGCAAAACAGCGGCTCATTGAGCGAAATTTGCGGCTGGTCGTCTATATTGCCCGCCGCTTTGAGAGCACCGGCATCAACATTGAGGACTTGATTTCCATCGGCACGATTGGGCTGATTAAGGCAGTCGCCACGTTCAAAACCGATCGCAATATCAAGCTCGCAACCTATTCCTCCCGCTGCATTGAAAACGAGATTTTGATGCACATTCGCAAAATTTCGGGGCAAAAGACGGAAATATCGCTCGACGAGCCGATCAACACCGATTGGGACGGCAACGAACTGCTTCTGGCGGACGTTTTGGGCACGGACGGCGACAGCGTTATCCGCCCCATGGAGGAGAGCGTGGAGCAGCAACTGCTGCATGAAGCCCTGTCGCGCCTGCCTGACCGCGATCGTTATATTATTTCGCTGCGCTTTGGGCTGGGCGGAAAAACCGAGAAAACGCAAAAAGAAGTCGCCGATATGATGGGCATCTCGCAGTCATACATCTCGCGGCTGGAGAAGCGCATTATGCAGCGGCTGCGCCGCGACCTTTTACGTCAGGTATCTTAGGCACTCGCATGCCTAGGCGCGCGGCAACGAAAAATATTTGCAAATTCTCTTCCCATCTGTTACTATGAGAATAATTTACAGTAGAGGTGAAGAAGGATGACGCAGAAAATTTCCAATTCCGTGCTCAAGCGCCTGCCTGTTTATCTTTCCTACCTGAAGGCACTGCCTATGGACGGCTCGGAGAATATCTCTGCGACGACAATTGCAAACGCCCTGAATATGGGCGACGTGCAGGTTCGCAAGGATTTGGCAATGGTTTCCAACGGCGGTCGCCCGAAGGTCGGCTACAATCGCGCCGGACTCATCGGAGACATTGAGCAGTTTTTGGGTTACGACAACACCAACGACGCCGTGTTAATC
The DNA here is from genome assembly GCA_031262065.1 of Oscillospiraceae bacterium. GTDB lineage: Bacteria > Bacillota > Clostridia > Oscillospirales > Oscillospiraceae > JAZOXB01. The sequence goes on from JAISIK010000074.1 coordinate 11,899, forward strand.
GGCGCGGGCAAGCTCGGTCGCGCCCTTTTGGGCTACAGCGGCTTTTCGGAGTATGGGCTGAATATTCTCGCAGCCTTTGACACCCGCGAGGAATACACCGACGAGAACGAAAACGGCAAGCCCATTTTGCCGATGTCGAGGCTCGACGAACTGTGCAAAACCCGCAAAGTGCTCATTGGGATTATCACCGTCCCGGCTGCCAGTGCGCAGGCGGTTTGCGACCGTCTGATTGCCAACGGCATTAAGGCGATTTGGAACTACGCGCCCACACATTTGGATGTGCCGCCGCATATTCTGGTGCAGAACGAGAACATGGCAACATCCTTGGCGGTGCTTTCAAAGCATCTGTCCGCGCAGATTAAAAATTATTAGCTCGTTTTCAGGCAAAAAGTGCTTGACAAGCCGCACTTTGGATGATATGCTATGCAAGCAAAATAAAGAAGGTCGGCAGCCCCGTCCTCACCTCAAGCGATTGCAAAGAGGTCTGATATCGAGTTTTTGCGCTTTCGGGCGCAGTTTCTTCGGTTGCGGGTGCTGTGGGCATCCGCTTTTTCTATGTGCTTTGGAGGTGCTTTATTATCAGCAAATTAGATCATCAGCTTAACGAGGCAATTCGTGACAAAGAAATCCGCCTGATCGATTCCGACGGCTCTATGCGCGGCATCGTGTCGTCGCGGGAAGCTATGGAGCTCGCAATTTCGCAGGATCTGGACTTGGTCAAGATTTCGCCCAATGCCGATCCCCCGGTCTGCAAGATTATGGACTACGGCAAGTTCCGTTTTGACCAGCTCAAAAAGGAAAAGGAAGCCCGTAAGAATCAGCATATCGTGGAAGTGAAGGAGATTCGTATGTCCCCCGGCATCGACACGAACGACCTGAATGTCAAAATGCGAAACGCGTTGCGCTTCTTGGCTGACGGCAACCGCGTGAAGGTCTCCGTGCGCTTCCGCGGCCGCGAGATGGCGCATACGGATATTGGAGAGCAGCTGCTGATCCGATTTAGCGAAGGATGCGCTGAATTGGCAAACATGGATAAGAAACCGAAGCTCGAAGGCAGGTTTATGTCAATTTTCCTGTCTCCGAAGAACGCAAAATAATTACTAAAGGAGAACTACCATGCCGAAACTCAAAACCCACAGCGGTGCAAAAAAGAGATTCAAACTCACCAAGAGCGGTAAGGTCAAAAGAGCACACGCTTTCAAGAGCCATATCCTCACCAAGAAGGACACCAAGCGTGGCCGTCGCCTGAGAAGCGGTACCTACGCGGATGTCACCAACGTCGAGACCATCAAAAAGATGATCCCGTACAAATAATCGGATAGGAGGATTAAGAAATGGCAAGAATTAAAGGCGCGGTCACCACGCGCAAAAGAAGAAATAAAGTATTAAAACTTGCGAAGTCCTACTGGGGCTCGAAGTCAACCCATTTTAAGATGGCGAAGCAGGCGGTCAAGAAGTCGAGCGTTTACGCCTATATCGGACGTAAGCAGAAGAAGAGAAACTTCCGCCGCCTCTGGATCACCCGTATTTCCGCGGCTGTGAAGCCCTACGATATGAACTACTCCCGCTTCATGAACGGTCTGAAGAAGTCCGGGCTCGAGATGAACCGCAAGACCCTCTCCGAGATGGCAATCAACGACCCCGCAGCGTTCGGCGCGCTCGTTGACACCGTCAAGAAGGCAGTATAAAGGATATACAACACCCCGCGTATGCATCGGCATGCGCGGGGTGTAAGATTTGCGGGGTGCTTACGCACCCCGCAAATCTTATATTCTCCGTTTTTTGCGTACCCGGTAAACGACAAGCAGGGTAAAAAGCGCTAAGCCTGCCAGCGAACAAAGAATGCCTGCCGTCAGATACGGTGTGCGGTAGAGAAGGACAATTTCGTGCGTACCCGGTTCCAGCAGCAGCCCGCAGTACATCGTGTTCGTCTGCAAAACGCCGGCGCTTTTCCCGTCAACCGTGGCGCTCCAGCCGTCAGAATAGGGAATGCTCAGGCACAGCAGCTTCTGCGAATCGAGCGCGATTGTCCCGCTGACGCGGTTTTCCTCCATGCGGACATTTTCCAGCACATCTTCCTTGAGGGCTGCGATTCTGCCTGCCATCTCGTCCATCGGCTGGCTGATAAGCTCCAAGCTGTCGAAGGTGAATTCGCCGGTTTCGGGGAATTTGATGGTAAGCTCGTTGGGGTTTCCTTCGCTGTAGCCGAGGTTGATTAAAAAATCATGCTTCCCGATGTAGAACTGGAAGTCCGGCGTCGCGAAGGAGAGCCGCTTACGCACCTCGCCGCTTTGTATAAAAAGCGTCGTCGCCTTGGCGGGCTCCCAGACCTTGCCGCCCAAAAGCGCCCGCTGTTCCTTTCCGCTTAGCGTTTCCCACTGCGCATCGGTTTTGTATTGCCGCGCAGATACGGAGGTATACTGCAGATTCGTAACGCGCAGATAGGTTTCGCACTGCGAATACCCGTTAAAACGCAGGGTGAGGATTGCGTCCGGCTCTTTCACGATGATTTTTCCCGCTTGCAGGGAAATCGCGGCGTCGGGTATCATCTCATAGGGTACTGACCTGTCCTGCAGGCGCAGCCCTGTGGCGAAGGAATCGGGCACTTCGGGAAGATCGACCACCGCGCTTTGCAGCAGAGCAGCCTGCTTCTGCACAGGCGAGAGCGCCTCATAGGCTGTGCGGTCGAGTATGCTCGAGTAGGTGTAGCCGAAGGGCAGGGCATAGTCGTTTTCGTAGATGCAGAAGGTATTGCCGCGCCAAGCAAAGGTTTTTACAAGATTTGTGTAGCCATAGGGCAGGTACTGCTGCAGGGATTCTTCCACCACATAGTATTTTACGTTTGCCAAGGCTGCCGGTATGGCGCGGTTATCAAAGCCGATATACTCCGCTTCGCCCGTGAGGCGGGCGTTATTCTGGATTTCCGCCATGAACTGCGAAACCGCGCCGTTGTTCAGGCTGAAATAGTATCCCGTGCTGTATGCACGACTATTGAGCGTGCCGTTCTTGAAGATGTCCTGCTCGCAGCGGTTTTCTTCAAAGCGGTAGAAGGTATCGTCATCAAATTCGGAAATATGATGGGCGGCGCTCGTTTGTACCCAGTTCGTTAGTTCGCCGTTGTAAAAGAACTCCGTAATATAGTTCGAGAAATCCGGCGAATACAGCCCGACTGCATGCAAGGTTAGGCTGCAAATTAGCAAAGCTGTAACGAGGGTATAGGGAAGGACGCGCCCCGTCTTTTTGCCGCGCTTCCTGCGGCGATAAAGGAAGAACAGCGCCGCAAGGTTAAGGAGCACAAATCCGTATGCCGGGATAAAGCTGCCTTCGTGCACATCCCATACGCAAAGAAGAACCACGAGAAACAGCAGGCTGGCAATCGCAAGCGCACGCAGTTGCTTTTTCTCAATCTGCAAGAACTCCGGGATCAGATAGACAAACAGCAGGGAGAGCAGGAAGCTGTAGCCGAAAATCCAGCGGTTCGATACGTAGGAAAAGCCGTTGAAAATGTGCCCGAAAACGGGGAAGAGCAGAAACAGCGTCAGAAGGACGAAGGCAATTTTGTGGTACTGCAGGCGGCGCTTCTTGGAAAACAGCAGGAAGATGGACAAGAGAAGCCACGCGCAGTAGTTCATCCGCGTCCAAAAGCCGGGCGCGCCTGTAAGAAAGCGCGACAGGAAGCGCGCATAATACAAAAGCGGGTAAAACAGCCCCACGTGGTGCTCCGTCGCAGCCCGCCCGGCGGAGGTAAACAGGGCGATAACCGGCAGCAAAATTGCACCCGACATCAGCACGCCCACAAGGGCGTAAGCGAAAAATTTCCCCGCCCAAATCAAGGCGTTCTTAACGCGGTGACTGCGGTATAAGGAGAAAAAGCGGATGCACGCATAAATCACAACCAGCAGGCACAGCACGTAGAAGAAATAGAAATTGCTGACCGCCGAAACGAACACCGTTAGGATAAATACGTAGGGTTTTTCCTTGGCAAAGATTTTTTCCACGCCGATGAGAAGCAGCGGCAGGTAAATCATGGGGTTTGCAAAGTACGGGTGGCGGACGGTCGCGAAGAGTACATAGCCGCAAAACGTGTAGCTCAGCGCACCGCAGAGGGTTGCAAAGCGCCCGCGATTCATCTTCTTGCAGTAGGCTGAAAATGCAAAGCCCGCGAGGAAGAGCCGCAGTAAAACCAGTGCGCTATACAAAATTTCTGTTTTCGCGGCGGGCACAAGCGCAGTAAGCAAATTCAGAGGGTCGCCGATCACGTAGTAGTGCAAGGTGGTCAGAATATCTGCGCCGAAGCCGATACCGAAATCCCAAAGCGGGAAGGTAAGCGAGCCGCTTTGAAAAAACGTGCGGACAACTTGCCGCAAATAAGTGCCGTAATAGCGCAGGGAATTGGCGTGCTGCGATATGCCGTCAGGATTCCAAATAAACCCTTTGTTGCGCAAAAAGAAGAAACTGAAGGCAAGGCTTGCCATAAGGATAAAAACCAAGGTGTACGCGCAGTAGTAGACAATGCGCTTGTTCCGCGCGCTTTTTTTGTCGAATCGCGCAATAGATTGCAGCGGGCGTTTATACATGGGATACTCTCCTGTAGACAGCCACGGTTAGGCGTTTTTTCAAGTATAGCACATGCGGGGCAAACACGCAATATAAAATATTATTCGTCAGCCGATAATACGGCTTGCCGAATGTCGCCGACCATGTACAAACTGCCGAAGGCGACGACCGCGCCGTCTTGCGGGGTCTGCGCAAGCGCTTCTTCTACACTCTGCGCGACGCTCCCGCAGGCTGTTACGGGCTTTCCGAACTGCGCAAGCATGCCCGCAAGCGCAGCCGCGGGAAGCGCGCGGGCAATATCCGGCGCAACTGCAACAAAGCGGTCAATCTGCGGGGCGATTGTGCGGTACATGGCATCAAAATCCTTGTCCGCCATCACGCCCGTGAGGGCGGTGATGGATTTTCCCCTTAAGTATTCGCGCAGATTTTGCGAAAGGGCGGCAATGCCTTGCGGATTGTGCCCGCCGTCCACGAAAAAGAGGGGATCGAGGCGCAGGAGTTCAAAGCGCCCCTGCCAGCGCACCGCGCCAAGCCCTTGCCGCAGATGCCGCTCTGTAATCTGCCAACCTTTTGTGCGCAGCGCGTCAACTGCTGCAAGAACCGTGGCGGCATTTTTTAGCTGATACGCGCCCAAAAGCGGCAGAAAGAGCTTTTTCCGCGCGCCGCAGTCGAAGAATTGCCCGTCAAGGCTGCGACCGGTACCGATGGCATCGAGCGCGGGGTGCACAGGGGCATTGCAGGCTGCTGCCTTCTTCTCAAAGACCTGCGCAAGGTGCGCCGCAAGCGGATAGAGCGCAACTTCGCAGCCGGGCTTGATAATGCCCGCCTTTTCGGCGGCAATCTCCTCTAAGCTGCTTCCGAGCTGCTGCATATGGTCGAAGTCGATGCTGCAAATCACGGCAAGTTCCGGCGCGGGGATGACATTTGTCGAGTCCAGCCGCCCGCCAAGCCCCACCTCTAAAACCACGATATCGCAGCCCTGCCGCAGGAAAAACTCCATGGCAATCGCCGTGACCAGCTCAAACTCCGTCGGATGTTCTTGCATCTGCTCGGCGTGCACTTGCACAAAGGCGGTAATTTCCGCCAGTATGTCGTCTGCAATGTCCTCGCCGTTTATCTGCATGCGCTCGTTAAAGCGGTGGATAAATGGCGAGATGTAAAGCCCCGTGCGGTAGCCTGCGGCTTGCAAAACAGAGGAAAGCATCGCGCAGGTCGAGCCTTTGCCGTTTGTGCCCGCTACGTGGACGAATTTCAGTTTTTCGTGGGGATTGCCCATGCGGGAGAGAAGTTCCCTTGTGCGCGACAGACCGGGAATCGAGCCGCGCCACGTGGTAGAGTGGATATAGGAAAGCGCCTGCTCGTAGTTCATCGCTTCATCCTCGCAGAATACCGCAGGGCTGCAATCACGGGCGTGACCGCAGCTGCGGTGATAAGCGCAGTGGCAAAACCGAGGGCTACGCGCACGCCGAATACGCCCCAAATCATGTGGTATTCATAGTAGCCGAAAAGGGTTGCATCAAAGGCAAAAACCAGCGTGTTGAGCACGGAGGTAATCGGCGCAGCGATAAGGCAAACCGCGAAAAAAACGGCGGATTTCTTGGCGATACTGTCCGCAGACTGCCGCAGCAGGCGCAGGGAAAGCCCGACGAAGAGCCCACGCACAGCCTCGGGCAGAATCCACAAAAGGGTCGTCGCGGTGAAGCCGTAGCGAATCATCTGCTCTGCGAAACCGCCCAGAAGCCCCACAATCAGCGCGTCTATCGGTCCGAACAGCACGGCGCAGAGAATCACCGGCAGGCTGACGAGCGTGATTTTAACGCCGCCTGTTTCAAAGCTCAGATACGACAGCACGACGTATACTGCAATGAGCACGCCGTTTGTGGCGATACGTAAAGTGTCACGGGATGTTTTGGTCATAAAAAATTCCTCCGAAAGTTTTTGGAGGAGGTTATAAATGGCGCACGAAGTCCGTGCATGCCGCACAGGCGGCTGCAGTGCAGCACCGCAGGATCGAAACGATCCGTTTCGCTCGATGGCAACCTCCCATCCATCGATACTATAAGGCTTTCGCCTAACGCGCTGCACCTACTCCTGTGCGGCTATTTCGTTGTTGCGCTTCCGATTTTCTCGCCCGTGCGCACCTTGCATTCAATGTCCTGCTTGCTGTAGTGCAGAATATCCGCATCGAGCGCGACTGCATTCTTCTTCAAAAGAAGAATGACTGTTGAGCCGCCGTATGCAAAGTAGCCCTTTTCGGCAAGTTTTTCAAAGGATGCCCCGGCGTCTTCGCGGTGGTTATGGATTTTCCCCACGAGCATTGCGCCGACTTCCATCTGCAGCACGTCGCCGAAGTGCGCGGTGTGAAGAACCGTGTAGCAGCGGGCATTTCGGCGGTATACACGTTGCGCTGCAGCCACGGGATTCACGCTGTGCAGCACCCCAGGGATATAGCGGGTTTTTTCCTGCACGCCCGAATCGGGGTAGGCATAGCGGTGGTAGTCGTCCGGCGAGAGCCGAAAAATCAGGCACAGCCCGCCTGCGTATTCCTGCGCAAGCGCGGCATTGTCCAAAAGTTCGCCCAGGGTGTAGGGCACGCCCTTGACGGACAAGGTGGTATCCGCCGCAATTTCAGCTGCCGTGAGCTTGGAGTCTGCAATCGCGGGAAGTTGCGCCGCCTTGGTGAAATCCTCGCAGCGCGCGCGCTTTCGCGTAAAGAAGTCGTTAAAATTGCGAAAGTCCTGCGTGGTGCATTCGCGCAAATCGATGTCGTAGCGCCGGATAAATTTTCGCACTTTGCTGCGAGAAAAGGGGCTTTTCTGCCACGCGGCATAGAGATTGGAAACAAATCGGCGGCATAAAATGCCCTTGGCAAGCAGCCGCCCGAAGGACGTTTCATACACAAAGCGCATCGCGCCTGCCCCGACCTCTGCCTCTTCCAATAGCTTGCCGCTCGCGCGGTGATAGACGGTTCGCATCACCCCACCGCCTTCCTCTTTAGATTGGTCTATTATGACAGAAACGCAGCAAAAAAGCAACAGTAAGCAGTTTGAAAATTGGGGCTGTTGCAATTTGCAACAGCCCCATGATACTGCACGCAGTATTCCGCGCACAGGTTTGCTACTTGAGATAGTCGTTCGCGCCCAAAGCGGCGATTGTGCCGTCGCTGACGGCGGTGGTGAGCTGGCGGATTTGCTTTGTGCGGCAGTCCCCGGCTGCAAAGACGCCCGCGCAGGAGGTTTTGCAGTCCTCCCCGGCTGCGATATAGCCGCCCTCGAGCGAAACCAAGGAGGCGAAAGGCTCGTTTGCGGGAATTTTGCCGATGGACTCAAACAGGGCGCTGACCGCCACGCTCGTCTCCTCGCCGCCTTGCCCGTTGCGAAGCGTCAGCGATTCGAGGCGCTGCTCTCCCGCAAGGGCGATTATTGTCGAGTTGCGGTGCAGCGTGATGTTCTGCGCCTGCTCCACCTGCAAAACCAGTTCCTGCTCTGCGCGGAAGCTGTCGCGGCGATGAATCAGGTGCACGCGCGAACAAATGGCGCTGAGGTATATCGCCTCTTGCAGGGCTGCGTTTCCGCCGCCGACAATGGCGACCTCGCGGTTTTTGAACAGTGCGCCGTCGCAGACCGCGCAGAAGGAAATGCCCTTGCCGAAGAAGCCGCGCTCCTCGGGCAAGCCCAGCGTGCGGTGCTGCACGCCGGAGGCGAGAATCACTGCCCTGCCTGCATAGCTTTCGTATTCCGTGCGCACGAGAAAGCCGTCCTGCGTTTTCTCCAGAGCAGTGACTTTCGCTACGTCAATATCCGTTTCCAGCGCGGTGACCTGCGATACCAGCGCATCGGTCAAATCCAGCCCCGAAACCTGCGGCAGGGCGGGATAGTTTTCCACGCGCGGCGAAGTGGCAATCTGCCCGCCGAAGGTCTCGCCCTCCAGAAGAAGTACGCTGCGCCCGCTGCGCTTGGCATAGAGCGCTGCGGTCAGTCCCGCAGGACCTGCGCCGACGATAATGATGTCATGCATGGGCAGGTACCCTTTCCGCCTCGATCATGCGCTTTGCAGCCGCGATGCCGACTGCAATTTCGCCCTCGGGGCTGACAAGCGTCGGAACTTGGGAAACCGCGTATTTGTTAGCAAGGGCGCGGTCTTCTTCTGCATCGACGAGCACATAGGAAACGCCCGCCTTGTGCAGCAGTTCCTTGGCAATGCGGCAGTTCGGACATGTTTTTGTGGTGAAGAGAATCAGCTTGCGGGCGGGAGTCGGCTTGTAGACTTTGCGCTGCTTGAACTCCTGCGCCTTGCCGTCGTTCCAGTTCTGCACCGGGCGGTAGTAGCCGGTGATGCGGCTGTAGACCTCCGCCTTGCCGCCGCAGTGCGGGCATTCATACTGCTCGCCGGGCAGGTAGCCGTGATCCTTGCAGACGGAGTAGGTTGGAGATAGCGTGTAATAGGGCAGCTTATAGTTCTCCGCAATGGCGTGCACGAGCTTTGCTGCGGACTGCCAGTCGGGCAGCTTCTCGCCCAAGAATGCGTGGAAGACTGTGCCGGAGGTGTAGAGCGTGTGCAGCTCGTCCTGCTTATCGAGCGCCTCGAAGAGATCGTCCGTGTAGCCCACGGGCAGGTGCGAACTGTTGGTGTAGTAGGCGGTGCCGTTGCTCTGCGCCGCGCTGATGATGCCGGGATAGCGCTCTAAATCGTGCTTGGCAAGGCGGTAGGAGGTCGATTCTGCGGGGGTCGCCTCGAGATTATAGAGGTCGCCGTACTGCTCCTGATAATCAGACAAACGCTCGCGCATATGCTGCAGAACCTCGGTAGTGAACTTCTGCGTTTCCGGGTGGGTCATATCCTTGCGCAGCCATTTGGCATTCAAGCCCGCCTCGTTCATGCCCACAAGCCCGATGGTTGAGAAGTGGTTGTTGAATGTGCCGAGGTAGTGCTTCGTGTAGGGATACAGCCCCTCTTCCAGCAGGCGGCTGATTACTTCGCGCTTGATTTTCAGGGAGCGCGCGGAAATATCCATCATGTGGTCTAAGCGGCGGTAGAAGTCCTTCTCATCTTCAGCAAGATAGGCGATGCGCGGCATATTGATGGTGACAACGCCGACCGAGCCGGTGCTCTCGCCGCTACCGAAGAAGCCGCCGGTTTTCTTGCGCAGTTCGCGCAAGTCCAGCCGCAGGCGGCAGCACATGCTGCGCACATCGCCGGGCTCCATATCGCTGTTGATATAGTTTGAGAAATACGGCGTGCCGTATTTTGCAGTCATGGTGAAAAGCAGACGGTTGTTCTCCTTCTCCGACCAGTCGAAATCGCGGGTGATGGAGTAGGTGGGAATCGGGTACTGGAAGCCGCGACCGTTCGAGTCGCCCTCAATCATCGTTTCGATGAAGGCGCGATTGATCATATCCATTTCGGGCTTGCAGTCTTTATACTTAAAGTCCGCTTCCTTGCCGCCGACCAGCGCGTACTGCTCCGCCATGTCGTTCGGAACGGTCCAGTCGAGCGTGATGTTGGAAAACGGCGCTTGCGTGCCCCAGCGCGAGGGGGTATTCACGCCGTAGATGAAGGACTCGATGCACTTTTTCACCTGCGTGTAGCTCAGCGCATCCACCTTCACAAAGGGCGCAAGGTAGGTATCAAAGGAGGAGAACGCCTGCGCGCCCGCCCACTCATTTTGCATGATACCCAAGAAGTTGACCATCTGGTTACACAGCGTGGAAAGGTGCTTTGCCGGCGCTGAGGTGATTTTTCCCGGCATGCCGCCAAGCCCCTGCTCGATGAGCTGACGCAAAGACCAGCCCGCGCAGTAGCCTGTGAGCATCGACAGATCGTGCAGATGAATATCCGCGTTTCTGTGGGCGTTGGAAATCTCGTCGTCGTAGATTTCCGAGAGCCAGTAGTTGGCGGTGATTGCGCCGGAGTTCGACAAAATCAGCCCGCCGACGGAGTAGGTGACGGTGGAGTTTTCCTTCACGCGCCAGTCGTTAATTTTTACGTAATTGTCCACAACCTCTTTGTAATCAAGGATTGTGGAGGTCATCTGCCGCATTTTCTCATGCTGACGGCGATAGAGAATGTATGCCTTGGCAATATCGGCATAGCCTGCCTGCACGAGTACAGCCTCCGCGCTGTCCTGAATGTCCTCGACGCCGATCAAGTGCTCTTGAATTTTCGGCTCGAAATCCGCCGTGACCTTCAGCGCGAGGAAGTCAATGACAGAGTCGTTATACTCCCTGCCCACTGCCTCAAAGGCTCTTTTCAGCGCCTTTACGATTTTCGACAGGTCGAAATCCACACTCTTCCCGTCGCGTTTTTTTACGCGGTACATAGTTTTCCCCCCATTAGATTTCTTCGCCCCGCAGCTGCGTGATCGGCAGGAATTGCCGCGCAGCGCGCAGACAGGCGTTCAGTTTTTCGTTTGACGGCGGGTGAAGACCCGCTGTGAGCAGGTCTCCGCCGCTGCGGAAGCGCTGCAGAAAGTAGCGCTTTGCGCCCGCAAGGCGCTTTGCGATGGCTGCGACGTCTTCCGGCTCGTGCAGTTCATGAACGATGGTTGTGCGAAACTCATACGGGATAGCCCCGTGAAGCAAGAGGTCGATGCTCTCGTCTACAGCGTTGAGGTCTATGGGAACGCCTGCGGTTTGCGCATACTTTTCGCGGCTGTTTTTGACGTCCATCGCCACGTAGTCGAGGAGCTTGCGCTCGAGCAGTTCACGCAGCGCCTGCGGCTTGCTTGCGTTGGTGTCGAGCTTGATTTTCAGCGCGTATTTTTCACGCAGGGTTTGCAGAAACTGCGGCAAATCCGGCTGCAGCAGCGGCTCGCCGCCGGTGATGACAACGCCTTCGAGCATTTTGCGGCGCTGATCGAGAAAGGCAAAAAGCGCATCGGGCGGCTCGCCGCGCGCCGTCAAAAGCCCCGCATTGTGGCAAAAGGGGCAGCGCAGATTACAGCCCGCGGTGAAGACGATACAGGCAAGATGCCCCGGATAATCGAGTAAGGTCAGCTTTTGCAATCCGCCGATTTCCATGTGCGCATCCCTTTCCGAGGAAGATAGCCTCCCCTGCATTATGGCACAATATCTAGTGCGTGTCAATAGGGATTAATCCAATATATAGGCATTTGTGCACTTTGCTGCATTTGTGCATCTGCGGGGAATGGTTCTTTGTGTTCTGAGAGTTTAGCGAGAGAAAGCGCGAAAGAATCCGCAGGAAATATTTTCCTGCGCCCGCCTCTTTTCGACACAATGCACAGCTTGTCCGTGCTATACTGCGGCTACAGCTTATCCAATGCGAGCACACTTCATATCTCGACGCACGGTGCGTCAATCCCACAACCATTTAGCCCTCCGGGTTTCCCGGAGGGCGCTTTTTATTGGTGTTCGCGCGTGGCGCAATCGTTCGACAGGGCATACAATGGGGTAGGCATACGAGAGTTGAACCTGCACCGCCTGTCGGCGTCCCTTTTCGGTGCTTTTTCCCTTACGCTAAAGCACCCCTTCCACCAGCCAATCGCACTTCGCGTTCCGTTCGTGCTCTTGGGGTGTCAGT
>JAISIK010000041.1 GCA_031262065.1 Oscillospiraceae bacterium
CAAGCCCAAACGCCAATGATAATGAGGGGTCATACTTATCATTCTCAATGGCGTTAATCGTCTGTCTTGTAACACGCAATATTTCTGACAAATCCTCTTGACGAAGGTTTCTAGCCTTACGCAATTCTCTAATTCTGTTTTTCATATTACCTGCCTAAAGCACGAACATAGGGTTGCTCCAAATGCAATCAAAAAATTTAGCAACTCGGCAAAATACCCTGCAACTAGCTTTTACCACTGTCGACACCAGCTTTCCGACTAGCAATCCATGTGACAAAGTGATATACCGCAGATTGCATGTTAAGCAAAATAAGTGGAATTGACCATATCTGTGATTTTATAATGTAATATATCGCCCATGCAAAAAGCGCTGATGTGGTGAAAAGCGAACTCCACCTAATCGCCTTATCCCTGATGTGTAACTCCATTTCGTCCATTTTTCTCATGAATAGCTCCCCCCTAAAATGTAAGATCTATTTGACATTACCAGTATAAGCTCTCACTTCGGAAATGTCAATAGTTTTTTACATTTTTGTTCGGGACAGTTTTATAGACCCCGTGGTGTAAAACCGGAGTCGCTTAGCATGACGGCAAGTCCCGCATGGTCAGGCTGATGCGCTTGCGCTTTTCATCGACCTCCAGCACGGCGACTTTGACCACGTCGCCCACGCGCACAACTTCCGAGGGATGCTTGATAAAGCGGTTGCAAACGCGCGAGATATGCACCAAGCCGTCCTGATGCACGCCGATATCGACGAACACGCCGAAGTCAATCACATTGCGCACCGTGCCTGTGAGCACCATGCCGGGCTTCAAGTCTTTCAGCTCCAAAACATCGGTGCGAAGAATCGGCGCGGGCAAGTCGGCGCGCGGGTCGCGTCCGGGCTTACAAAGCTCTTTGACAATATCGCGGAGCGTCGGAATGCCCACCGCGCAGGCACTTGCAGCCTTTTCAGCGCCGTACTGCTCCAGCTTTTTCGGCAAATCGCGCAGGGCATTTGCACTTACATCCTGCAAGGTATACGCGCACAATTCCAAAAGCGTTTGCGCGGCTGCGTAGGATTCCGGGTGCACCCCGGTGTTGTCTAAAATCTGCTTGCCGCCCGGCACACGCAGGAAGCCCGCAGCCTGCTCGTATGCCTTCGGGCCGAGCTTCGGCACTTTCTTCACCTGCGCGCGCGATGTGAACGCGCCGTTTTCCTCGCGGTAGTGCACAATATTCTTCGCGGTTGCTGCGCTCAGCCCGGATACGCGGCGCAGGAGCGAGGCTGAGGCGGTGTTCAAATCCACGCCGACTGCATTGACGCAGTCTTCCACAACGCCGATAAGGGTTTCATCCAGCCGTTTTTCGGGCAAATCGTGCTGATACTGCCCCACGCCGATTGCCTTCGGGTCAATTTTCACCAGTTCTGCAAGCGGGTCTTGCAGGCGGCGAGCAATGGATACGGCGCTTCGCAGATTCACGTCAAACTGCGGAAACTCCTCCGCCGCAATAGGCGAGGCGGAGTAGACCGACGCGCCCGCTTCCGATACAATCATATACGACACGCCCTGCACGCGCCCCAAAAGTTCGCACACGGCAGCTTCCGTTTCGCGAGACGCTGTGCCGTTGCCGATGGCGATGTGCTCCACGCCGTATTTGCCGATCATCTGCGCGAGGGTGGCGATTGCCTCCTCCCGCTTTGCCTTCGAGAAGGTGGGATAGACGACAGCGGTTGCGAGCACCTTGCCCGTGGCATCGACGACCGCCACCTTGCAGCCGTGGCTGTAGCCGGGATCAAGCCCCATCGTTACATGCCCGCTGACCGGCGGCTGCATCAAAAGCGGGCGCAGGTTCAAGGCGAAATTGTGAATCGCGCCCTCGTGCGCCGCGTCAGTCAGTGCGCTGCGGATTTCGCGCTCCATGCTCGGCGCAAGCAGACGGTCGTAAGAATCGGCGATTGCCGCCCATAAAAAGTCCTTTGCACCGCCGCCGGGCATCAGGATACCCCGCCGCACGACAATGAGCGCCTGCTCGCGTTCGAGCGTCACGCTGACCTTCAAAATGCCCTCGCGCTCTGCGCGGTTGATGGCAAGAATCTGATGCCCCGCCGTTTTGGAAAGGGGGCGGGAAAAGTCGAAATACATGCGGTAAACCGCGCCCTCTTCCTCCTTGCCCTTGGCGACCTGCGAAGAAAGCGACGCCTGCGCCTGCATCAGCGCGCGCAGCGCTTTGCGCACGGCAGCATCGTCGGAAATCCATTCCGCGATAATATCCGATGCGCCGCCGAGCGCATCTTCCGCCGTTTCCACGCCCTTTTCGGGGCAGATATACGCCTTTGCCAATTCCTGCGGGTCGGGCAAATCGCTCGCCTGCGAAAACAACCGAGCAGCAAGCGGCTCAAGCCCCTTCTCCTTGGCAATCGTTGCGCGGGTGCGGCGTTTGGGCTTGTAGGGTCTGTATAAATCCTCAAGCTCCGCAAGCGTTTTGGCATTGTCGATGGCTGCAGACAGCGCGTCTGTGAGCTTGTCCTGCGCGGCGATGGACTTGCGAATTTCCTCGCGCCTTGCCGCAAGATTGCGCAAATATTGCAGGCGGTCAAAGAGCGTGCGAAGCGTGGTGTCGTCCATAGCGCCGTGCAGCTCCTTGCGGTAGCGTGCGATAAAGGGGATGGTATTGCCCTCGTCGAGAAGATCGATGACATTTTGGATGTATTGCGGCTTTTGCCCAAGCTCGCGGGCAAGTATTTCGACCATGTGTGTACTCCTTACTATTTTGTGGGAAGAATGATGCGGAAGGTTGCACCGGCATTCGGGGCGCTGTCGACTTCAATCAGTCCGTCTTCAATCTCGACAATGCGCTTAGCAAGCGGCAGCCCCAACCCGTTGCCCAAGGATTTGCGAGAGGGATCGCCCTGAAAGAACTTTTCAAATATCCGTTCTTGCACGGCGGGGCTCATGCCACAGCCGCGGTCTTTGACGGTAATGACCACGCACTCGGTCTGCCGCAGGAGCCGAATGTCAATCTCCTGCCCCTCCTCGCTGAACTTGACGGCGTTGCCGATAATGTTCATCCACGCGTGCAGCAGCAGGCTCTCGCAGCCGCGATAGCTCACGCTGTCGAGCCGGACATTGAAGGAGATGTTCTTTGCGCTCCAAAGCGGCTCGAGATTGACCAGCGCTTGGCGAATCTGCTCGTCGAGCCGGAATTCCGAGCATTGGTCGGCGATGGATTGGTTTTCAATTTTCGAGAGTATCAGGATATTGCCGACCAAATCCGAGAGCCGCCGTGTATTATACAGGATTTTATCCAAATATTCCAGCCGTTCTTCTTCGGGAAGGCTTGCCTCTTGCAGGAGCGTTGCATAGCCGTCGATGGCGGTCAGGGGCGTTTTGAACTCGTGCGACACATTGGCGACGAAGTCGTTACCAATGGCCGCAATGCTGTTGAGCGTCTGCGCCATGGCGTTAAAATTGCGGAAGGTAGTCTTGACTTCCTCGAGCTTGCTCGGGTCGCTCACGGTGATGTTGTAGTTGCCTTTGGCAATCTCGCGGGAGGCTTCGCTGAGCGTAATCATCGGCGCGGAAATGCGCCTGCCGACAAACAAGCTGAAAAGCCCCACGCACAGCAAGGAGAGAACCAGCAGGGCAACAACCCAATTCAGAGCCGTGCTGCTGACGCCGTAATAGTCCAGCAGCAGGAAAACCGCCGTCGCAGAGCCGCAGGAGAAGAGCAAAATGGCAAAGACAATCAGCAAATAGTAGGCGCGAAGACGCAGCGACAGTTTCTTTTTCATAGCTTTTTAACCGCCTTATACCCGATGCCGCGCACGGTCATAATCTCAAAATCGGGGTTTTCGCGGAAACGATCGCGCAGCCGATTGATGTGCACGTCCACGGTGCGCGGGTCGGTGTGCGTGTCGATGCCCCAGATGTCGTCCATGAGCTGCTGGCGCGTGAAGATGTGGTTCGGCGAAGAAATCAGCTTATACAGAAGCAGGAACTCCTTCTGCGGCAAAACCGTCTGCTGTGTGCCGTGCTCGACGCTAAACGAGTCCATCGCAAAGCTGGTGCTGCCGATGGTTTGCCTGCGGTCGGAAACCATCTGCGCGCGGCGCAAGAGCGCGTGAATGCGCAGCACAAGCTCATTCACATTCACGGGTTTTACCATATAGTCATCCGCGCCCGCAAGAAAGCCCGACTGCATATCCTGAAAGCCGTCTTTCGCGGTAATCATCAGCACGGGCAGGGTGCTGCCTGCCTCGCGCAGGGATCTTATAAGGGCGTAGCCGTCCACGCGGGGCATCATAATGTCCGAAACAATCAGGTCGATATATTCGCGCTCCATGGTTTCGAGCGCCTCCTGCCCGTCGCAGACGCCCAGCGCAGTAAAGCCGCTGCGCGTCAGCACGCGGCAAAAGAGCTGCCGCAGCTCGCTGTCGTCCTCTGCAACCAATATTTTGAACATTGCTGCGCCTCCTCGTGTTGCCGGATTTTTTCCAACAGTGCCATTATAGCATACGCACGCAAAAAATGGGGAGCAAAATGCGGGAATTTTAACAGATATTCACAATGCGTTCATCTTGAGTTGATGTTGGGGATGTATCCTAAGCATATTCGGAAAGTGGAGGAGGAACGCTCATGAGCGATAAGGAACGCTTGCAGCGCATAAGCAGCGCGGACACCCGCAGGATTCTTACCCTGCCGAATGTGCTGAGCATTTTGCGCATTGCCATGATTCCGCTGATTATTGTGCTCTTCGAGCGCGATCATTACTGGTGGGCTGCGGGTATGGTCTTCCTCTCCGGCGTGACGGACGTTGTCGACGGCTGGATTGCGCGGCATTTTCATCTGGTCTCCGATTTCGGCAAGGCGCTCGACCCGCTGGCCGATAAGCTCACGCAGGCTGCTGTGCTTCTGTGCTTACTGCCGATGAAGCATTGGTGGGTTGTCGGGCTTCTGGCTGTGAAAGAAATCGCCATTGGCAGTTTGTCGCTGTACACCATTCGCCGCACGAAAACCGTCTACGGCGCGGGCTGGTACGGCAAGCTCTGCACGGCGTTTATCTATGCCTCCATGTTTGTGCTGATTTTATGGCAAGCCCCGCCGGAGCGCTTCGTTTTGTTCGACGCCATTGCCTGCGCGGCGCTGATTCTGCTGTCCTTTGTAATGTACGTGCGCCGATTTGTCGGCATTTTGAAGGAGGCGCGTATCGACGACGCGTATGACAAGGCATGAGGCGGCGGTTTTATCTGTTCCTGCAGCGTCGCAGGGGGAGCATGCCCTTCGCGTATCGCTATCGGGCGAAGAAACGGTATTATAAGTGCCCCGCCTGCCGCACGGTGCAATCCGTGCCGGTCGGCTACGGGCAGACAAAGGTCGTCTGCCGCCGCTGCGGCGAGATTTATCTGCGCCGTACCTAAAAAGAGCTGTTTTTCAGCTCTTTTTTTGTATGGAACTTCTTTCGAGATGAAACGTCCAAAGAGCATAAAGGAGGGATACTCATGAAGAGAATCCAATTTGCTAAGATTTTTGTATGTGCGGCGCTGCTTGTTGCCTTTGCGCTGCAAATGAGCGGCTGCGCAGCATTTGCGCCGAACACAAACGCGGCGCAAGCGACGGATTTGACAAAGGACGTCAAAGCGCAGGCGGTCAGCGGACGCGAGGCGGATGCCGCCTTCTCCGAGGCTTCCGCGCAGTTTGCGGTGAAGCTTCTGCAAAACGCCTACACAGACGGCGAGAACATCATGCTCTCTCCCCTGTCTGTTCTGACCGCGCTTGCCATGACAGCCAACGGCGCAGACGGACAAACCCTTGCGCAGATGGAGGCTGTCTTCGGTCTTCCCATGCAGGAACTCAACGCTTATCTCACCACCGCGTCAAAAACCGCCGGGGACGAGCTTTGCGCTGCGAACTCCATTTGGATTCGCGACGGATTTCCCGTACAGCCCGATTTCTTGCAGACCAATGCGAATTATTTCGGCGCGGGCGTATATTCTGCGCCCTTTAACGAGGAAACCATCGCTGCGATTAACGCATGGGTGAGCGAAAACACCAAGGGTCGCATCGACAAAATCCTCGATTCCTTCGCGCCAAACGCTGCGATGTGCCTTCTGAATGCCCTGAGCTTTGACGCCACGTGGCAGACGCCCTATACGCTGGAGCAGATTACAGACGGCACATTCCACGCGCCCGACGGCGCGCAAGCTGCGCAAATGATGCACTCGGACGACGGCTTATATCTGGAAGACGAGTCGGCAATCGGCTTTATGAAGCAGTACGAGGGCGGGAAGTACAGTTTTGTCGCCCTGCTTCCGAACGAAGACATTTCCATGCAGGACTATATCGCCTCCCTGCGCGGAGAGGATTTGCTGGCATTGATTGCCTCCGCGCAACACGCCACCATGACCACGCAAATGCCGAAATTCACCACCGACAGCGACTTGGCGCTGAAAGACGTCCTTGTGGCGATGGGCATAAAAGACGCGTTCAGCGATGCTGACGCCGATTTTTCGCGCATGAACAAAGCGCTGTATATCGATAACGTCATTCACAAAACGTGGTTCGCCCTCGACGAAGTCGGCACAAAAGCCGGCGCCGCTACCGCCGTGATTATGTACGGGCGCGGGATGATCATCGAAGAGGAGTGGAAGGAGATTATCCTCGACCGTCCCTTCGTCTGCGCGGTGCTGGATAATCAGAGCAATACCTTCGTCTTCTTGGGCGTTGTAAACTCAGTTGAATAGCATAACGCAGGCTGAACCAACTTTGGTTCAGCCTGCAATACGAAAGGACGTGATAGGATGCTTGAACGCTATTGCGCAAGCCTCCGCAGTGCCTTAAAAGACCTATGCGAGGTCGAAGTGACACAGGCGCAGCTCGAGGGCTTTGCAGGCAGTGTGTACGCGCGCGGCATGCGCTTGCCCGAAGAGCGCTATTTCGCTGCGGAAGGGTGGATTCTCAAGGCATCCTTCGGCTGCGTGGAGAAGCAAATCAAGCTTGCGCAAGCGCGTGCATGGGCAGAGGCAAAGGCGGCAATCGACTGATTGCCGCCGTTGTTGCATATGTGTTAGGCTTCCTCGCCGGATTCCTTCTTCGGAAGAATCTTGTTGAGCACAACGCCCAGGACTGCCGCGATTGCCGTGCCGCTGATGGACACGCTGCCGATGGAGATGCCGCTCGAAAGTCCGAGACCGATAACAAGCATAACCGCAGCGATAATCAAATTGCGGCTCTTGGTGAAGTCCACGCTGTATTCAACCAGCATACGAAGACCCACGGAGGCAATCATGCCGAACAGGACGACGGAAACGCCGCCCATAACCGGCGCGGGGATGCTCTGCAGCACGCCCGAAACCTTGCCGAACAGGGAGAGCGCAATGGCAAAGACTGCCGCAATGCGCAAGGTTGCGGGGTTATAGTTGCGGGTCGCTGCCAAAACGCCGGTATTTTCGGAATAGGTTGTTGCGGCGGGGCCGCCCATCATGCCGGAGAAAACGGAGGCAAGCCCGCAACCGAGCAGGGTGCGGTGCAGACCCGGCTCTTCGATGTAGTTATGCCCCGTGACCGCGCCGTTGGCGGTGATATCGCCGACGTGTTCAACGAAGGTGACAACGGAAATCGGTGCGATCATGGTGATGGCATAAATGATTGCGCTCCAATTGCGCACTGCGGGCAGGCTGACTTTGGGAACGGCAAACCAGCTTGCCCCGACGACCGAGGCGGTATTGACCATGCCCAGCGCCATGGCGAGCAGATAGCCTGCCACAATGCCGATAAGAATCGGGATGAGCTTCAGGAAGCCCTTCGCGAAGAACATAACAACGATGATTACAAGAACGGTGAAAATCGCAACCACCCAGTTTTTCCATGTGGCAGTGCCGGAAATCGTGGATGCGTCCGCCGAGGCTTCTTCGAGCAGAGAGATGCCGCCGACGGTCTTCACGGTGTAGTCCTTCCCGCTGTTGCTGTATGCTTCGATGCCGTTTGCCTCGTCTGCTTCGACGTCGGGCGCTTGCGCAAGATTCGCCTTGAGCGCCCAGCCGGAGACGCTCCCGGCGTTTATGTACGCATAGTCGCCTTCGCGGTCAAAGTCTTCTGCTTGCACAATCGCGCCCTGCGGCACAGCGCCGGGGACGGTAACGATATTGTTCATGGCGGTGGGCGCGAGCATCATGCCGATGATAATAATCATGCAGCCCGTGACGACCGGCGGGAAGAAGCTCGTGACGCGCTTTGCGCCGACAAGTTTTACAAGCCCTGCCAACAGCAGATACAGCACACCCGAGGCGATAATACCCCAACCGACGTAGGATGCAAAGCCGCTGATGCCGTTGTCCGCGCAGTAGGCGCTCACCGCGCCAATTGAGGCGATAAAGGAAAAACTCGAGCCCATAAAGGCGGGGACGATGCCGCGGGTAATCAGGTGGAAGATGAGCGTGCCGATGCCCATGCAAAGCAGGGTGACTGCAGGATCAAGCCCCGTCAGCGCCGGGACAAGTACGGTTGAGCCAAACATGGCGAACACGTGCTGAATGCCAAGGGTCACGGCTCTGCCGGGCTTATCGCCGCCGGTGAGCACATTCTTTACATTCATAAAGGACCTCCTCTTTTCTTAGTTGCGTTTATTCTAGCATGGCAATGCCGATTTTGCAAATAGCGGAAGCAAAAACAAGCGCACAAAACGGAAAAATTTTGTTCTTTATCCCCACATTGCCGAGAGCGTGGGGATAATCTGCTTCTTTCGGGACATGACCTGCGGCAGGAAGACGACATTGTGCTTTGCCTCTGCGGAGAACGCCTGCCGAATGGTCTCCTCGTCGCCGAGGTAAATGAGCTGCGTGCCCTCGAGCAGCACGTCCGTGAGCATCAGCAGGATCAGAGAATAGTCCTTTTCCTTCAGCTTTTCGCGCATAACTGCAAGGAATTCGTCTTTTCTTGCAAGAATATGTTCGGAATTGACGCAGGTAATCTGCCCCACACCGAGGGCGTGCCCTGCAATATGGAAGTCCTTATAGTCCGCAAAGAGCAGCTCCTGCGCGGACTTATCGTCCGACCAAGAGGCAGAGAAAATCTCTTGCCCCAGCGTTTCCAAAGAGACATTGGCAATGCGCGCCATGCGCTCTGCCATGCTGCGGTCGCGAGCGGAGCAGGTGGGCGATTTGAACATGACCGTATCGGAAACAATGGCTGCAGCCATCATCCCGGCGAGCTTCTCCGAGGGCATCAGCCCCTTTTCCTGATACATGCCCGCGATAATCGTCGTCGTACTGCCGACCGGCTCGTTTCGGAAATAGATGGGATTGCCGGTCTGAATATCCGCGAGCCGATGGTGGTCGATAATCTCCAGAATCTCCGCCTGCTCCAGCCCGTGGACGGACTGCGAGGTTTCGTTATGATCCACGAGCACCACGCGCTTGCGCCGCGGGCGAATCAGATGATAGCGCGAAAGCGTGCCGACGACGCGTTCATTCTCGTCCAAAATCGGGTAGCAGCGGTAGCGGCTTTTGAGCATGCCCTCGCGCACATCGTCCACAAAATCATCGAGATGGAAGCACTCTACATTCTCAGTCGGACAGACGCGGCTGATGGGCAGCGACTGATACAAGAGGCGCATGGCGCGATAGGCGTCGAAGGGTGTGGAGATGATGCAGGTGTCGCTGCGCGCGGTGCATAGGTCCTCCGGCAGTTCTGCTTGACAGATAATCACGCAGCGCACGCCCAGCGTAAGGGCGCGGCGCACCATGTCGGGCTGGTCGCCGCAGATGACGATGCTGTCCTTACCCGAAAACAGCAGATTGTCGCAGGACTGCGGCAGGGCGATGGAGATACGCCCCGTGATGGTATCGACCAGATTTCCCGCTTCGTTCAGAATTCTGCCCTCCAGAACGCTCAGGAGGTTGAAGACAGGAATCTCGTCGATGCATGGGTTTTCGATGGAATTCATGTCGTACGAGGCAATATCCCCGGAGGAGAGCATGCCGTAGAGCGTGCCGTCTTCGTTGGTTACCGGGATTGCCGCGATGGATTTGTCCTGCGAGAGGATCGACCAGCCGCGGCTGACCGTCACGGCGGACGAGAGGGCTGGCGGGGTGTCGTAATCCAAGTCCCGCACCTGTGTGCGCATCGTTTTGATGTGTTCCGGGGCGGAAAACCCGAAGCGCTCAAGCACGAGCTGCGTCTCATCGCTCAGGTGACCCAGTCGCGCAGCGCGGTACTCGCGGTCGCCGAGGGCATTGCGCAGCGCGGCGTATGCCATCGCAGAGACGATGGAGTCGGTGTCCGGGTTTCTGTGCCCGATAACATAAATCGTATCCATGGCTTGTCTCCTAATCCTTATGTATTACCCCGCACCTGAACAGTAGACAATCTATGCTGGTGCGGGGTAATAGGAATATGGTAACTTTTTTTCCCGCCGCTGTCAACGCATTGGCGGAATTATTCTGCGATTTTGCATGAAATATGCAAATACCGCTGCGCCCACCATCCAACCGCTTGCTCTGCATTTACAATTATGTCGCCGCGCATTTTTCGGGTTTGGGCGTCGGAATTTACAGCAGCATATTTTCTACGCCGAACCTTTTCGTGGGTGCGGGAGCGGCGTCATCGACGGGATACCCGATGGGCAGTATGGCGACGGGCACGATGTGTTCAGGCAGAGCGAACTGCTCCGCCACTTTCGCCGGGTCAAAATACATGACCCAACACGTGCCGAGCCCGAGGTCGTGCGCCTGCAACATCATGTGTGTTGCCACTATACATGCGTCCGCTACGCCGCAGGATTTGCCATCAAACTCGCGCCGCCAGCAGACGGTTTTGTCATAACAGACGAGCAGCACGGCAGGCGCGCCGAAACGGCAGGGCGTACACTGATCCACCTTCGCCAAATCCTCGGCGGCGGTAATGACTTTTACGCGCTGCGGTTGGTTATTGCAGCCTGTGGGAGCAATCCTCCCCGCCTCCAAAACCTGCGCCAGAAGCTCCGTCGGGATGGATGTTGGCTTATACTTTCTCACGGAATACCGGGTTTTCGCCAGTTCAATAAATGTTTTCATGGTGTCTTCTTTCCTTTCTTGCCGTTTAATAATCGAATAATATCGGGCAGCACATCCTCTGATTCCACCGAATAATGCACCCACCCGCCGAAATCCCCGCAGGGATAGCGGTTTTCCCAAAGCGCCTGTGTTTCGGGCAACAATTCGCCCAGCATAGCTTCGACAGCGGGCGCGTCTTTGTCATTAATAGAAATGGTGCAGCAGAAGCCGTTTTCTTCAAAGAACACATACAGTAAGAGCGTTTTTTTATGTGCATACCGAAAGCCCCAGCCATAGGCGTTCCCAAAGGGGAATTTCAGTTCCCGATTCAGATCGTATCTCGTCCGCAGCATATCTTCAAAGCGGATAAGCCGCTGCCATGCGTTCTCACCGATAAAAAGCCGAATTCTATCTTCTGTGGGTTCTGTGAATTTATCGGTCAATCGTTTTTTCACAGTCATAGGAAAACCTCACTATACTAAGCTAAATCTCAAAGTCCTCCGACTTAAAATTGGCGTAGTACCGCCCTGCGGTTGCCGTAAAGCGCAGGACGCAATAATCGGGGTCGGTTACGCCGCCCGCATAGTATATCGTGTCGCCTCTTTTCCAAATCCGCTGTTTGCTCTCGGCGTCCGTGAGAACTTCCATTGTGCCTTTGAGCATGACACCGTGATACGACCATAAGCATTTTTTGTAAAAGTAAATGCTCGCTTTGGGGTTTGCGCGATATTGCGCCACCCGTTCTGAGGATGTGTTCGTGGAGAAATAAAAGGTATGTATTCCCTCGCGCTTGCGTGGCGGCAGCATGGCTTTCATATTCGGAACGCCGTCCGCGTCCACCGAGGCGATAAACGCCACGCCTTGCTTATCAATAAGTTTGCCTATTTTCTTCTCTGCGTTACGCATCATTTCCCCTCACTTCTCACAATCGGATACCGTATTACGGTTTTCAGCTTTTCCGGCGCTGTTTTGCGCGGGTCGCCGAGATAGATTTCATGATGGCGTCGAATGCCGCATATATCGGTTTTGCAGCCGGATTCCTGTATAAACGCCGTCAGTGTTTGAATCGTAGCGGGTTCTGCATCATACGAGCCGATGTGCATGATTTGGGCGCACAACCCTTCTGTAAACGTCCACAAATATACTCCCGACAAATCCAATGCGGGCTTTTTCTTGGCGACTGCATCTCTCGCCCATTCCAACACGCGCTGCGTCACAAATGCAGGCTGGCGTATGCAGGACGTCCATGCGAATTTGCTTTTGTCCGCAATCGCACCGTCGCCGCAAAACGCATCACCGTCCACAGTCCAAAAACCCTCCAGCGGCGGCACGACATGTTCATAATAGCCTTGCGGCGCGTTGCCGCTCTTGTAGCTCATTTTGATAGCGTAAGATAAGCTGTACAACGCCTCCACTGCCGCCGGGTATTCTTTCGTTGTGTTCGGATCGCCGCGCCCGTCTGCAGCGATGTAGATCATTTCGGGAACGTCTACAATGCCGGGTTTTGTACCGGGTGCGTAGAGTTCCCTCTCCGTCTTCTTGAAATCAATCGGCATGCAAGCGCCTCCTATTTTGTCTTCTCGTTATATAGCTTAACTTCTTTTTCCGTCCCTGTCAACGCATTGACGGAAGAATTCTATGATTTTGCATAGAAATATGCAAATGCAGTTGAGATTTTGTTCACTTTCTGCTATACTACCATAAATAATTCCGAAGGGAAGGCAGAGAATGAAGAAACCGACATTGGTCGTTATGGCAGCCGGGATGGGCAGCCGCTTCGGCGGGCTGAAGCAAATGGAGGCTATCGACCCGCAGGGCAACAGCATTTTGCACTATTCTATCTATGACGCGATCGCAGCCGGATTCGGCAAGGTTGTATTCATTATTAAGAGAGAGATTGAGGCGGATTTCAAGGAGAAAATCTGCAAGAATTTGGACAAATATATCCGGGTATCCATTGTCTATCAGGAGATAGACAAGCTGCCTGCCGGCTATACGGTGCCGGAGGGGCGCACCCGTCCATGGGGCACGGGGCACGCGGTTTTGTGCGCAAAAGACGAGATTGACGGACCCTTTGCGGTTATCAATGCCGACGATTTTTACGGGCGCGGCGCCTTCGCTGCCATTGCGCAGTTCCTGCTTTCTGCGCATGCGGATAACGAATATGCCATGGCGGGCTACCTCCTGCGCAATGCTATGACAGATAACGGCTATGTGGCGCGCGGCGTGTGCGAGCAGCAAGACGGCTATCTTGTGGGCATTACGGAGCGCACACATATTGAAAAGCACGGTGACGACGCCCTCTATCTGGAAGACGGCGTGTATTATCCGCTGCGTGGAAATACCGTGGTTTCCATGAACCTATGGGGTTTCAGCACACGGATTTTAGAAGAGCTTGCACGACGCTTCCCGAAATTCTTGGATGAAAACGTGCCGCAAAACCCGCTGCGCTGCGAATTCTTCCTGCCCACAGTCGCCAATGCGCAGATTCATGAGGGTCTGGGCACGGTGCGCGTGCTCGAAACGGATGAAACGTGGTACGGCGTAACCTATCGCGAGGATTTGCAGTCAGTGCAAGATGCAGTGGCTGCCATGCGCGCAGCGGGCAAATATCCGCAGGTTCTGTTCCCGTAAGGCAGTTGTAACGGCAGTGGAGGTGAAGCGCCTTGATTGAAAATCTGAACAAGTTAACATTTTCGCGTTTCGGGCGCGTATTGCGTGACAGCCTGCCGAATCGCGGCTTCCCGAAGGGCGACGAGTGGGCAGAGTCCACAAAATACTTCACGACGGAAAATATGTTCTTCCACCGTCTGGTCGGCGGCAGCTGTTATCTCGATTTTGAAATCGGCATGACGGTTTTGATGGTGCGCGACAAAGAGCAAACCGGCTGCTTCTACCTCGACAAGCCGGTGCTGCTGCCCGACGGCGCGCAGTTTGCGATTGTACCGTATCAAAAGGAGTGCTCCGTGCGCGTTGCGCTGCCGAAGCACGCGCGATTGGAACAGCTTGCATCGGTCGGCGCGGTGAACAACCTGAAAATCGGCGACAGGCTGCGGCTGGGCGAAATTTACACCCTCTTCTATCACGAGGAGGAGAGCGGTTTCCTCTTTAAGGGGGAGCAGCACTCCATGTACGAGCTGACCTATGTCGATCGCGGGGCGCTCAATTGCGTGGTTGACGGCAACGGCGTGACGCTCAAGCAGGGGCAGCTGATGATTTTCGCTCCGAACCAGTGGCATATGCAGTACACGGACTTGGACACTGCTGCGCGTTTTTTAACCATCGCCTTTGACTTAGAGGGCGACTTGCAGGAGCGGCTGCACGACCGCGTCTTCGACCTTTCTGCAGATGAGGCGGGTCTTCTCACCAAAATCCTGCGCGAGTGCGACCGCAGCGACCTGTACAGCGGCGATTTTATCCGCAGCTTTTTGAAGCTCCTGCTCTTAGCCGTTATGCGCGATGCACACGGTGCAAAAAAGCGGCTGAAAACGCCGCTGGCAATCCACAACGAGAATGCAGTCGTCAGCCGCGCACTGCAATTCATTGCAGCGAACGTCTATGAGAAGCTGTCGGTGGAAATCGTGGCTGCGGAGATTGGCATCAGCACTTCGCATTTGACCGCGCTCTTTCATCGGCAGCTGCACATTTCTCCGGGCGAATATGTCCGCCGCGTGAAGCTTGAGGAGAGCAAAACGCTCATTCGTGAGGGCACAATGAATTTCTCGCAGATTGCATCGGAGCTGAAATACTCGACCATCCACCATTTCTCGAGGCAGTTTAAGGACAAATTCGGCATCACGCCCTCGGAATACGCGAAGTCCATACAGGCGTAACAATCGCCCCATTCCCGAACGGGAATGGGGCGATCCTGTAGGTTATACGAGAGCCGAAAAACCTCGTAGAGTTCGCCGCGCGGACGCGGCGAATAGCATGAATTTCATTTTCCGCGGCGGCGTGTACGGCGCGGAAAATACTGATCGGCACGAGAGTGTCGAGCTGTTCGCCATAGGCGGACAGCGAGGCGCGGGTCGTGCCGCAATCCCGTTTGTTACAGACGGGCTTTGCCATTCTGTAACAAAGGCAGTCGCCCCATTCCCGAACGGGAATGGGGCGACCGGTTTTCAGCTGTAAAAATCGCGG
>JAISIK010000004.1 GCA_031262065.1 Oscillospiraceae bacterium
GGGCATTTGCGCCCTGCTCTTTGCCCCAAGAGTTGTACGCTTCCGCGTTAAAGGATACAAGGGATGCACCGGAGCTTTGCGCCCCAAAAACGCCTTTGATTTTCGGATGGAGGCGGGCAATCGGCGCTCTTTTGCCGGTGACTAAGCACAGGGAGGGCGCGTCTGCCTGCGCGGATTCCACGCTGCTATGTATAGCCGCCCGAATTGCGGGGTCGTTATGCGCGTACGCGCCGCCGATGCGAAACACCAGATTGCCGCCGCCCTTGAGTGCGTCTGCGTGCTCTACAATCAGCGGATTGCTTGCAATTGCCTCCGGGTTCCATGTTTTGAAATAGGAGACGATTGCTTTTGCGGCGGGGCTGTCTACGGATTCGAGGAGCGAAATATGCAGGGCGGCTGCCGCGTCGAAGCACTGCCTCGTTCGCACGGGGTTGGCTTTGTCCGTGCCCGCTTTTGTATCAAAGCCGAGGATGTAGGCCGGATTGTCGAAGAGCAAATTCGGCAAGACGCCGACAGTTCGATTTGCAGGCTCAGGCACTTGCATTTCTTGCGGACGAAGCTGCGACTTCTTCCCGTTTTGCACTTCGACCATGGTGCTGATAATCTGCAAGGGTTCGCCTTCGGGTGACAGCGAGAGGGCAAAGGATATTTTGCCCAAGCCCCAGCCGGGAAGCGGGACTTTGTCTTGAGAGACCAGCGCATCGTAATACGCAGCCAAAGCGGTAAGAATCATCGCGCCACCTCCACATTTGTTAAGTCGATCAATCCGTCTTTCATGGAGCAGCGGAAGAACCGGGGCGTGATATCCTCGAGGTCGGAGTAATCCTTGTCGTAAAGCATCCAGCCCAAATCGCGCACTCCCAAAAGAGACTCCGGGCAGGGCGGGATTTCCTCGCAGGGTGCGAAATGCGCTGCGAATTCCCGATTGCCGAAGTAGGGCTGGCTGTAGCACTGTCCCTTAGAAATACGGCGGGTCACAATATCTTGAAATTTGCCGGGGTTGTCGCCGGGGGCTGCCTTGTCCGTCATCTCGAAATGGGCACAAATGATGTAGCGGACATTGCGCAGCGCCATGGTGGCGCGCTGCTGGATGTTCTGCGTGGTTGCAAGATAGAATGGTTTGTTGCTCTTCATCGCGCTTAGGGCGTTGCTTGCAGATAGTTTGGCGGAAACCTCGTTTCTGCGCACATTGAAGAATTGGATGGGGGCGCGGACGTAGATTTTATCCACAAACCACCGCAAGCCCGGGTGAAAGTAAATGCTTTCAATCAGCCCGCGCGCTGCGGAGGGCGTGATGACATCGTAACTCACGCGCTCCACCTTCAGCTCCGGGCGCGAAAAGCAGGCATACTCGCCCCAAACTTCAACACATATGGACATTTCGTTCAACTCCTTCTTTATATAGTTATACCATGATTGCTTTTCCCTCATCAGCTGTGAGGAAGAGACCGCTATGCTTGTTGTACAATTCGCTGTTCGTAAGGATTGCAGCATCCTCCCCGAAAGGCGTAATATCGCCTGCGCGCAGGAGCGCTGCGAAGTGATTGGGATACACAGTTACGCCGTATTGCCCCAGCTTGCGGAAAAGATTGCGGCTGAGCGCACCGCTCTGAAGCTGCTCGCACAGGGCTTGTCCTTCTTCCACAGGGATATACACGGTTTTTGTGCCGCTGTCGATGAGGGAAAAGCGCTCTGCGACGTCCCGAAAGGGGTAGGTTTCGCGTGCAAATGCCTCTAAAACGCCGAACTTGTCCAAAGCGGCGTCGCCTTTCAGGCTCAGCAGTGCTTGGAAATAGGCGTGTACCGCCTCCGAAGAGGCGATATCGGGGAAAAACGGCATAATCTCCCGCGTAGCGCCGATATTCGGTGCAAAAATCGGCGGCGCGGCAGTTTCCGAGCGAAAGATGGTCACGATGCTGTCAGACGCGCGTCTGCGCCCTTCGCGGTTGCAGCGCCCCGCTGCTTGTAAGATAGAGTCCAGCCCGGCTTCCTCCCGATAGACCGCCGGGAAGTCCACATCTACGCCTGCCTCAATGAGCGAGGTGGATACCACGCGGCAGGTCTGCCCGGCTTGCAGTCGGCGGCGGATTTCCGCAATCCACTGTGCGCGGTGCGCCGGAATCATCAGCGTGGACAAATGGATATTGCCCTCGTCGCGTAAGAGCGCGAACACCGCCTGCGCCTGCTTGCGGCTGTTTACAATGCAAAGCACCTGCTTGTGCGATTGCAGCTGCTGCGCAAGGTCTGCATTTTCCAATTTTCCCGCTTGGTAGAACTGCACGCGCCGATTAGCCTCATAAAGTTGCGCCGTGTCCGGGCAAATCTCGCGGCGCGTCAGTCCCGGGCAGAGCTTCTGAAACAGATCGTCAAGCGCAGGCTGTGTGGCGGTGCACAGCAGCGCCGTGCTGCGATACTGCTCCGCCAGCAAAGCGATTGCCGAAACACAGGGCTTCAGGCAGGGAATCGGCAGCATCTGCGCCTCGTCGAAGATGATTACGCTGTTGGCAATGTTGTGAAGTTTGCGGCACTTCGAGCTTCGATTGGCATAGAGGGATTCGTAAAACTGCACGGAGGTGGTAACGACAATCGGTGCGTCCCAGTTCTCCGCCGCCAGACGACGCTTTCGCTCGCGCTCGGTAAGGCAATCGTCGTCGCCGTCGTATGCTGCGCCGCTGTGATGCTCTAATACAGCTTCCTCGCCGAAGATTTTGCGGAAAACAGCGGCGGTTTGCTCAATGATCGAACAATAGGGAATTACGTAAATGATGCGCGCCATCTTGTGAATCACTGCGTGATTCAGCGCAAAAGCCAAGGAAGACAGCGTTTTTCCTCCGCCGGTCGGAACGGTAAGAGAGAAGAGACCCGGCTGGTCTGCAGCCTTGGAGATGCAAGTGCGCAGCACCTGCGCGCGCAGGGTGTTGATTGTATTTTGCGGGCGAAGCAAGCCTTCTTTTTCAATGTGTGCGTTCAGCATTTCCAAAAGGGCGGCGGGCGTTTGCGCGGCAGGTCTTGAAAAGCAGCCGCCTTGCATAAAGGCTTCCGTGTCCAGAAAATCTGCGTCAACAAGGCAGGAATAGAACATTCGCGTCAGCATGGCGTTGCGAAGCGGATCGGTCTGCGTCGGCGCAGCGGGTGCGGGAAGAGACAATTCTTCTTTCCAACGCTCGTATACTTCGATGGGCTTGTGCATTCTTCCCAACAGGCTGCTCTCGTCGCCGCTGTCTTTGCGGTTGCCGCCGTTCGGAAGCCCCGCATGATGCCCTGCAACGCAGAAGGCACAATGTACCTGCTCGGCACGGAGCAGTTCTTTGCAGCCTGCTGTGGAGTGGTCAACGCGCTGCGACGCGCCGCGCAGACGCGCCTGAAACGCCTCGCTGTATTTGCCCAAATCGTGTGCCAACCCGCACAATTCGCCCAGCGCCTCCTGTCCGAAGGCGGAGGCAAAGTCTGCCGCCAGTGCAGCTGTGCCGCGCAGATGTGCAAGCAGGCTTTGCTGCCTGCCGTCTTCTGCGATATGTGCCAGATAGGCGTTGCTGTTCATTTGCGCACCTCAATGTATAGTCGTTTTATGGCTCACAATGGAAAGCCTGTGTCTTTGCCGAAGCAATCCATGCTTAGAATATCTACATTATCCGATAAAATGGAATAAATTTCAAGGGTTTTGTCGAAATATAAGGAAATATCTGTTTTTTGCCGTCAACGGATAGGCAATACTGCATAATGAACCAAAAATAGCGCGGTTTTGCAAATTTCTTCCTGCGAAAGATTTGCATAATTCCCCACTCTTTGCAGACAATAGCAACGTGATTATTCGGAGAGATTCGCAAGAGTGGAGGACAATACAAATATGAAAGCAACCGGCATTGTTAGACGCATCGACGATTTGGGTAGAATCGTCATTCCGAAGGAGATTCGCCGCACCCTGCACATTCGAGAGGGCGACCCTTTGGAAATTTATACCGAACGTGATGGAGAAGTCATTTTTAAGAAGTACTCACCCATGGGCGATATGCAGGACTTTGCCTCGCAGATTTGCGAGGCGATTGGGAAAAACACCGGGCACATTGCGGCGGTTTCCGACCGCGATTCGGTGATTGCAGTTGCCGGCGCACCGAAGCGCGAGCTTCTGGACAAGCGCAACTCTGCAGAGCTTGAGCAGCTGATGGAGCAGCGCAAGAGCTATTGTTATCATAACGGCGATACAAAACTCTACGCCGTGGAAGGTGTGGAGAAGCACTATCTCGGCGTTGCGGCGCCCATCACCGCCGAGGGCGATTTAATGGGCTGCGTGATGCTTTTGTACGGCGAAAATGACGCGCTGCCGACGCAGTCCGAGCAGCAGCTCGCGCAAACCGTGGCAAGTTTCCTCGGTCGGCAAATGGAACCGTAAACTGCGGCAACTGCCTGCCGCAAAATCCGCAAAACCGCTTTTACCCGCAACGCACAAAGGGAAGTCGGCGAACCGCCGACTTCCCTTTGTGCATTTTTTTCGCAATTCCAACAAATAGATATGGAAAATGCCGCGCATTCGCGGTATAATGCTATAGGTGAAAAGATGATTTTCTTGCGACAGGAGGGCTGCGGATGGGTTTCGGCACGTTTCTCGGCAACGAGATGCTCAAGCAGCGCTTAACTTCGTCGCTTGCGCAGGGGCAGCTTTCGCACTGTTACCTCATCGCAGGTCCGCATGGTTCGGGAAAGCATACGCTGGCAAAACTGCTTTGCGCCGCCATGCAGTGCGTGCAGAAGGACAAGCCCTGCCTTCGCTGCAGCGGGTGCCGCAAGGTGCTCGGCGATGTGCACCCGGATATTTGCGTAATCGATGAGCCGGAAAAGAAGACCATTCCCGTCAAGCTGGTGCGCGACGCCTGCGCGGATTTGTATATTCGCCCGAACGAGGGTGCGAAGAAAATTTACTTGATTCCCCGCGCACAAGACCTGAACCCGCAGGGGCAAAATGCCCTGCTCAAATGTATGGAAGAGCCGCCTTCCTATGGTGTGTTCATCCTGCTGACGACCAATGCAGACGCGATGCTTTCGACCATTCTCAGCCGCTGCGTGCTCCTGCGCCTTGCGCCGCTGCAGAAGCAGACGATGCTGCCCGCGCTGCGCGAGCGCTTTGCGCATTTAGACGACAGCGCGCTGGAAGCTGCCTATGCGCGAAGCGGCGGGTATTTGGGGCAGGCGATGCAACTTCTTGCGGACAATGCGGCGATTTTTCCGCAAAGCGAAGCCTTTTTGCGTGCCTATGCCGAAAATGCGCCGACTGCGCTTTTGCGCGTGCTCACGCCGATGGAACGCATGACCCGCGAGCAACTGCGTCCGATTTTCGAGCAGTGGAGAGAGCTTTTGACGAACGCGCTCGAATGCCGAAGCGGCGGTTTGCAGGTACACCCGCTTTGCAGGGAAGTTGCGCAAACGCGCAGTGTCGGGGCAATGCTGGCAGCATCCGACGCCTTGCGCGAGGCTTTGGAATTGCTCAGCGCCAACGTCAGCGCGGGGCACATCTGCGGCGCACTGACAATCAAACTGCGATAAACGGTCGCTTGGGCGACCCGAAGAATAGGAGATACTATGGATCATATGAACCCAACCCCCGCACCGCACGAGAACCCGCAGCAGGCGGCGACCGTGAAAGAACCTGTAACGGTCTGCGATATTCAGTTTCGTGTCGGAAGCAAGGTGTATTTTTTCGACCCCGGCAAGTTAGAAGTTCGGGAAGGCGACGAGGTGATTATCGACACGGCGCGCGGCCCTGAATTCGGGCTGTGCACAGCGGGAAATCACTTGGTGCAGCCGCACGAGGTGGTTGCGCCCCTGCGCCCGGTGCTGCGCCTTGCTACGGAGAATGACAAGCGCATCGAGGCGGAGAACCGCAAGCGCGAAAAGCACGCCTTTGATGTTTGCCTGCGTAAAATTGAGGAGCAGGGCTTGCAGATGCAGCTTGTATCGGCGGAGTATGCCTTTGACGGCAGCAAGATTCTGTTTTTCTTTACCGCCGACGGGCGCGTGGATTTCAGAGAGCTGGTGAAGAGTCTCGCAGCAACCCTGCGTACCCGCATCGAGCTGCGCCAAATCGGCGTGCGCGATAAGGCGCGGATGGTCGGCGGTCTGGGCATCTGCGGCAGACCCTTCTGCTGCAAGGAATTTCTCGACGACTTCCAGCCGGTTTCCATTAAGATGGCAAAAACGCAGAATCTCAGCCTGAATCCGACGAAGATTTCCGGCACTTGCGGCAGGCTCATGTGCTGCCTGAATTACGAGCAGGCTGCCTATGAGGACTTGATTAAGAACAGCCCCAAGCAGGACTCCCTCGTCGATACGCCGGACGGGCGCGGCACGGTTACCGACATCAATTTGCTGCGGCAGAGCGTCAAGGTGCGTCTGGAGAAGCAGCCGGACACCTGCGTGTGCCACAAGAACTGCGATATTTGCGTGCTGCGAAACGGCAAGGCGAAGAAAACGGACGCGCCTATTCCCGATGATTTGGCGCCGATTTCCGGCAATTTGAACCGCCGTAAGAAGAAGGAAGAGTTTACCACCTATCTCGAGCCTGTGGTGATGCGCCGCAGCGCAGAGGTTTTGGAGGAAGCGCGGACAAACGGCGCGGAAGCTGCGCAGGAGCAGAAGCGGCGAAACCGCCGCGGCGGCAAAAAGCTGGGCAAGGTTGCAGAGAAAATACAGGCAGCAGAGCAGACGACGCCGGAAATGAAGCTCCCGCAAAATGCGCCCGCGCATACGCCGAAGCCCCCCGTGCAGGAGCAGGGCGTGGCGTCGGAGGCGGGAAAAAGCAAGAAGCCCAATCGCCGCTACCACCGCCGCCGCAAACCGGGCGCAAAATAGTAAAACAACCGCCTGCGGAGTTAGATTGAAATGCACCCCAAATGTTAGACAGTATGATATACTGAAACTAATGTAAGGGGTGCATTATTATGCCCAAAGGGTGGTGTTCTCTTTACAATTTCTATTTAATCTTCCTAAAATGCGTCTAATTTTGTTATTTTGTGTTGACTTGCATCAGAAAATGTTGTATTATCTGTGTAGGTAATATTTGAAAGCTTGTTTGTTCTTGATTCAAATTTAGCTTCGTAATGATATTATCACTATTTATAATTGTTGCGCACATAGGAATCCCTTATTGCTTTCGCACAGGAAAAATAGAGAGGAGTTTTCAATATGGAAGAAACAGCTGTTAAACAAAAGTTCTGTAAACACTGCGGTGAAAAGATTGATTATGAAGTTATTATCTGCCCCAAATGCGGCAAACAGGTCGAGGAATTCAAACAAGCAACAGCCGCGCCGCAAGTGGTTATTAACAACACCAACACCAATACCAATACAAATGCTAACGTAGGCGTTGTTCCTGGGCTTCGTCCCAAAAATAAATGGGTGTCATTGTTGTTGTGCTTTTTCCTTGGCTTTTTTGGCGCACACAAGTTTTATGAAAACAAAGCCGGCATGGGCGTGTTGTATATTTTAACCGCAGGGCTTTTCGGCATCGGCTGTCTTGTAGATTTTATAACCTTACTGTTTAAGCCAAACCCCTATTATGTAATGTGATTATTTGAACATACAATTCCTATCGTTTTATATTGTGGTTGGGTAATGCGGTAAACGCTTAGGCGCTGTAGATAGGTTTTGAAGTTTTGAAAAAACGTAGAAGCTCGTGAGTACCGAGAAAATCGGCATTCACGGGCTTCTTTATAATAATCCCTAACTAACCGCCCCCAAATGTGCTTGCATTTGGGGGCGCGTTGTTTACTATGGCAGATAGACTTCGATATTCGGTGACTGCGCGGTGATATACACCGCTTGGCATTCCTCGCCGTTTTCGCGCAGCATATACGCCCCGTAGGGTACGCCGTGAAACACGCCTACAAGCTGCGCAGTGCCGTTTTCGCGCAGGACAATGCGCGCGTAATAGTCGCCGTCGCTGAGGGTATAATTAAGCCAACCGTCGGAATTTTGAAGCTCGCCGCTTTCTACATTGCGGTAAATCGTGAGCGTGCCGACACTCTTCTCAGTCAGATGCAGTTGCTCGCCGTCCGACCAGCCGCAGCCGCTGCTTACATCAATGGACGCATTTTCGTGTACGGTAAAAAGCACGCTGCCCTTTTCTGTTGCCGCCTGATACTCTCCCGGCGTGAGCGCACTGCTTGCAACCATGCCCTCTGCGTCCGGCGTGAGGGTTTCGACGAAGACGCCGTTGCTGCGATACAGCTGAATTTCCCGGATATCGCCGTCAGCAATCATTGCCACCCGCACAAGAACCAAATCGGCGTCCTGCTTGTCCGTTTCGTGGGCAAGCGGGTCGGCAAGGACGGTCTCCTTTGCGCTAGCTTGTTGCGGTGTGCTGTTTTCGGCAAAAACAGAGCCGATCACCCCCACGGAAGACGCCACTGCGATTGCCATCAAAAGAAACGCGCAGCAAACGCGCAGTACAGTTTTTTTCATATGTATTCCTCCTCCCGCTTTCCAGTATAGCGGGAGAGAACCGCGAGAGAATGAAAAAAAGGTCGAGCTTTTTGTGTATAAAAAAATTTTTTGCGGTCGATACTTCTGCGTAGAGCGCAAAAAACTCACGAAAGGATTGATTATTATGAACAAGGAAGAAAAATCAAAGAGCTTTCGCGACTTCGTAAAGGACAAGGGCTATTACATAGTCCTGCTCCTATGCGCGGCAGTCGTGGGAGTATCGGGCTATTTGCTCTTAAGTAACGGCAATTCAAAAACGCAGGATGTTTCGCTTGCAGCAACGCAGCCGCCTTCGACTGCCGCGCCGAGCGAGCCTGCACGCAATTCGACACAAGACGTAATCGCAACGCAAGGCGAGAAACCCACCCAAGCGACAGAACCTGCGGTAAAGGAAATGCAGGTCATCGCCCCGGTGGACGGCGAACCCATCAACGCCTATGCTGCGGACTACCTCGCCTACAATGTCACAACACGCGACTGGAGAACGCACGAAGGCATCGACTTCAGTGCGGCGGTTGGGGATGAGGTTGTCAGCGCGGCTGCCGGCACGGTTTACACCATTTACGAAGACGACTACCTGGGAACAACGGTTGTTATTCGCCATGAAAACGGCTACACCACACACTATTCCAACTTGGCGCAGGCGCTCAGTGTCGAGGTCGGAGACAGTGTTGACGCAGGAACAAAAATCGGCACTGTCGGACAGACGGCGGTGGTTGAAACCGCAGCCGAACCGCACCTGCATTTTGCAGTGTATGTGGATAACGTACCTGTAGACCCCTCTTCTTTCCTGAAACTCTCCTAACAGCAAAACGGCGCGCCTGTGAAAGCAGGCACGTTCAATTCAAACACGAGGGAGCAGCAAATTTGCTGCTCCCTCGTTATATTCTATTGGCGGGATTTCATTGTTTGGCGCATACGCACGGCGTGGTCAAGCTGCCGCTTACGAATGCGCAGGCTCGAAGGTGTTACTTCCAAAAGCTCATCGTCTGCCAGATATTCCAAGCACTGCTCAAGCGACATCGTACGAGGCGCATTCAGGCGCAGCGCCTCGTCAGACCCGGAGGCGCGCATATTGGTCAGCTGCTTTTTCTTGCAGACGTTGACTGTCATATCCTCGTTTCTCGCGCACACGCCGATGACCATGCCCGCGTACACGGGCGTGCCCGCGCCGATGAAGAGCACGCCGCGCTCCTGCGCGTTAAACAGCCCGTAGGCGGAGGATTCGCCGCTTTCAAAGGCAATCAGAGAGCCGGAATTGCGGCGGTCAATCTCGCCCTTGAGCGGTTTGTAGGAGTCGAGCACGCTGGACATAATGCCCTCGCCGCGGGTGTCGGTTAAGAATTCATTGCGGTAGCCGAACAGACCGCGCGACGGCACCAGAAATTCCAGACGGTAGCGACTGCCCACCGGGGTCATCGAGAGCAAATCGCCCCTGCGCTTGCCCATCTTTTCAATGACGCTTCCCATTGCAGTTTCGGGGACGTCCGCCACCATGCGCTCGCAGGGTTCGCAGCGCTTGCCGTCGATGTCCTTCATCAGAACGCGTGGGGTGCTCACTTGGAATTCGTAGCCCTCGCGGCGCATGGTTTCGATGAGAATCGACAGGTGCATCTCGCCGCGCCCCGCGACGTTGAAGGCGTCCGTGCCTTGCTCTGTCACGTGCAGGGATACATCTTTCAGAAGCTCTTTCTCCAGCCGATCGCGCAGGTTGCGGGAGGTGACATATTTGCCCTCTTTTCCCGCAAAGGGGGAGTCGTTGACCGAGAAGGTCATCTCAATCGTGGGGTCGGAAATTTTCGCGAAGGGTAGCGGGGCGGGGAAGCCCGGCGCGCAGATGGTTCTGCCGATGGTAATATCCGCCATGCCGGAAAAGGCGACGATTTCGCCTGCGGAAGCCTCCGATACGGCGGTTTTTCCCAGCCCGTCGAAGACATATAGAGTGACGATTTTTCCCTTTTCGGTGTGCGCAGGGTCGTGGTAATCGCAGATGGCGACTTCCTGATTTTGGCGCACAGTGCCGCGCTCGATACGACCGATGCCGATTCTGCCGACATACTCGTTGTAGTCGATGGAGGAAATGCGCACCTGCAAGGGCGCCTCGGCGTCGCCCTGCGGGGCGGGGATATAATTGACAATGGTTTCAAACAGCGGGGCAAGGTCTGCGCCGACTTCGGTCGGGCCGTAGGAGGCGATGCCGTAGCGCGCGGAGCAGAAAAGCGTCGGCGAATCGAACTGCTCCTGCGTTGCGTTCAGGTCGAGCAGGAGTTCAAGAACCTCGTCGATTACCGCTTCAATGCGCGCATCGAGCCTGTCGACCTTGTTGATAACGACAATCACCTTATGCCCCAATTCCAGCGCCTTTTGCAGGACAAAGCGCGTCTGCGGCATAGGACCTTCCGCCGCGTCAACGAGCAGCAAAACGCCGTTGACCATCTCCAATGTGCGCTCCACCTCGCCGCCGAAATCGGCGTGCCCCGGGGTGTCGACGATGTTTATTTTTGTGCCCTTGTAATGCACGGCGGTGTTTTTCGCAAGAATGGTGATACCGCGCTCGCGCTCGAGGTCGCCCGAGTCCATCACACGCTCGACCGTCGCCTGATTTTCGCGGTAGATACCGCCTTGTTTCAGCATTTCGTCGACCAAGGTCGTCTTGCCGTGGTCAACGTGGGCAATAATTGCTATATTACGAATATTTTTCTGTTCAGTCATTGCGGACAATCCCTTCTGTTTCGGCGTCTTCGCTGCGAAACACTCACAATTTATAAATATAGCACATTTTCGAGCAAACTGCAAGAAAAATACGCACAGCCTATCCTTGTGCGAAAAAAGTACGCAGTTTTGCAGCCCAAAACGGCGCGCGCGGCGGGTCTTTTGCGGATTTTTACAATTTGTTCACCCAAAAAGAGATTTTCGCAGTATAATAACCGTGATAATATGAATCTCATGTTAAAATATAGACAAGATTTTCGAGAATATTTTTTGTCTAACAAGGAAAGCGACTGCCGCAATCCTTTGTGGATTGCAATGGAGCGTGACGCAGTTAGGCGGAAAATAGACCGAAAAGATACTATATTTTAATTTGAGGTTCGTATAGGCAGCTATACGAGAGAGGGTGCGCAGACTATGGCAAAGACCATTCTGATTGTCGAGGACGACCGCAATATCGCAGACTTGCTGCGTCTGTATCTGGAGAAGGAAGGATACGAGGTGGCAATTGCGTTTAATGGTATTCACGGCGTGGAGAAGTTCCGCGAGGTCAAACCCAGTTTAGTTCTGCTGGACATCATGCTGCCCGGCATGGACGGTTGGGCGGTTTGCCGCACGATTCGCAGCGAATCGAAAACGCCCGTTATTATGCTCACCGCCAAGGGCGAGACAGAGGACAAGGTCTCCGGGCTCAAGCAGGGGGCGGATGACTACATCACCAAGCCCTTCGAGATGAAGGAGGTGCTTGCCCGCATCGAGGCGGTGCTTCGCCGCAGCGGCATCGAGCCGGAGAAGACCCGACGCAAGCTGACCTTCGACCGTCTGGTTATCGATATGGACGCTTTCGAGCTGACCGTAGACGGCAAGAAGGTTGCCACGCCGCCGAAGGAGATGGAACTGCTGTATCACCTAGCCTCGTCGCCGAACCGCGTCTTCACGCGCAACCAGTTGCTCGACGAGGTCTGGGGCTTTGACTACTTTGGCGACACGCGCACCGTGGATGTGCACGTGAAGCGCCTGCGCGAGAAGCTCGAGGGCGTTTCCGAGCAGTGGGAGCTGAAGACGGTTTGGAGCGTCGGCTATAAATTCGAGGTGAATTAGGGGATGAAAACGACCTTTCGGCGGCAGGTGACGCTGATTATCGGTCTGCTTTTAACCGTGACGGTTGTGGTGGGCATTTCCTTCTATGCCCTGTTTAATCGTTATGTGACGAGTGAGCAGGAGGATTCCCTGCGCACCGCCGCGCAGTCCGTATCCGATTTCTCCGGCGCATACCAAGCGGAGGGGAATCTCTATATCGGTTGGGATTTTCGCACCAGCCTGTCGCTGGCATCACGCGCTGCCGGTAACGACATTTTGCTCTGCGCAACGGACGGCACGGTACTCATCTGCGCGCAGGACATACAAGGTTGCGCCCATATCGGCAAAAGCCTCGGCGCTGCGACTGCCGCCATGGTATGCGAGAGTGCAAGTGCGGATGTCGGCGAGCGCGCGAGCGCGATTTACGGAAGCGAGCGCTTGGCGGTAGCCGTGCCGGTTAAAAACTTCGTCGGCGAGCCGATTTGCATCGTCGTGGCTTCGATGGAGAAGAATGAAATCGTGTCGCTCACACGCGGCACACTGCGCATTTTTACGCTCACTGCGCTGGTCGTCTGCCTGCTTGCGACCCTGCTGATTCCGCGGCTGACCCGCCGGGAAACAGAGCCCATTTTGAGCATGTCGCAGGCTGCGCGGCAGCTGGCGCGCGGCAATTATGACGCCCGCGTGCCGACCGGCTATCGCATTGAAGAAGTTGAGGAGCTTGCCATCGCCTTTAACAATATGGCTGCAAGCATGCAGCGCGCGGAAAACACGCGCCACGAATTCGTTGCGAACATCAGCCACGAGCTGCGAACGCCCATGACGACGATTGCGGGCTATATTGACGGCATTCTCGACGGTACGATTCCGCCGGAAAAGCACCGCGCGTATTTGGATTTGGCGAGCGCGGAGACCAGACGCCTCTCGCGCATTGTGCGCAGCATGCTCGACATCTCCCGCCTCAAGGATCAGGGCATCCCGGACAGTCAAATCAAGCGCTTTAATATCTGCGAGCTTGCCGGGCAGGCGCTTTTGAGTTTCGAGCAGCGCATCAATCGCAAGAATCTGCAGGTAATCATCGAAATGCCGGAACTGGGTTTGACGGTTGCGGCGCATCAGGACTATGTCACGCAGGTGCTCTATAACCTGCTGGATAATGCTGTGAAATTCGTCGATGCGGACGGCACGCTGGCAATTCGCATCAGCGCACAGGGCGGGAAGGTGCTGACCACCATAGAGAATTCCGGCCCCACGATTGCGCCGGAGGAGCTGCCGATGATCTTCGACCGCTTCCATAAGACGGATAAGAGTCGTTCCGGCGACCGCGACGGCGTCGGGCTGGGCCTGTATATCGTTAAAACCATCGTTCTGGCTCACGGCGAGGACATTCACGTGACCAGCCAAAACGGCAAAACTGCGTTCACGTTCACCATGCCGCTGAGCGAATGAGCGAAATTGGGCGATTATAAGCGATAATGACCGATAAAAGGAGGTGCACAAAAATGGATGAGCTGAATCCCTTAGACCCGGAGTTTACCGAGCAGAATCCGCTTCCGCAAGAAGAGGGAACGCCCTGCCACTATGGCACGGGACGCTTGCCGAAGCCGCCGCGCTCGCATATGACGCTGGTCGTCACGCTGCTTGCGCTGCTGGTTGCGGCGAATCTCATTACCGTTCTTGCATTCCTCGGTTTGCGCAACAGGGAGGCGACGCAGGAAGTCGCCCCTACGCAGAATCCCGATGAGATTTCGCCGATTGTCGGCGTAGAGGACGCGACGCAAGAGCCGCAGCCGAGCGTGACTATCGCGCCTTCGGTTGGTGCGAATGTGCGGCTTAGCCCCGCCGCCGGGGAGGCACTGTCCTTGCAAGAGGTCTATGCCAAGGTTTCGCCGAGCCTTGTCGGCGTGCACGCAGGAGAGGCTTGGGCAACGGGCGTGATTTTCTCGGCGGACGGCTATATTCTTGTCAATGCCTATGTCGTGGAGGGGGACGAACTTCCCACCGTTACGCTGGGCAATTCGCGCGAATATACGGCAGCGCTGATTGGCGTTGACTCGTCCAGCGATTTGGCTTTGATGAAAATTG
The DNA here is from genome assembly GCA_031262065.1 of Oscillospiraceae bacterium. GTDB lineage: Bacteria > Bacillota > Clostridia > Oscillospirales > Oscillospiraceae > JAZOXB01. Next base: position 14,350 of record JAISIK010000004.1, read on the forward strand.
ACGCCCGCGAGGAGTTGACGCCCGCGCAGTTCGGCGAATCTGCCGAGATGGGCGTGGGCGACAGCGTTGTGGCAATCAGCAAGCCCTTCGGTGTGCAATATGACGCAACGATGAGCGAGGGCATTCTCTCTGCAATTACGAGAAATGTGCAAGTGTCGGGCGGGGAGATGTGCATTTTCCAAACGAACGCCGCCCTCGACGCGGAAAACGCAGGCGGGCCGCTGGTGAATATGTACGGGCAGGTTATCGGGATGAATGCCCAAAGCATCGGTGCGTATACTTCCTACGAGAGCGTTCCCGGCATCGGCTTTTGCGTGCCGACGCACGAGGTGCAGAGCATTGTTGATGCGCTTGCAACCTACGGCTACGTTTCCGGGCGGGCGTGGATCGGCGCTGCCATTGAAGAGCTGAGCCAAACCCAGAGGCTCTACTGGAATCTGCCGGAGGGCGTGATTCTCTCCGAAGTATACGACGGCAGCTGCGCCCATGTGGCGGGACTTCGCTCGGGCGATGTGCTCGTCGCCATTGGGGATACGGCGATTACGGATGTAGACAGCTGCAACATTGCGCTCAATGCCTATCGGGCGGGTGATTGCGTGCGCGTCTATATCTATCGCGGCGGCGCGCAGTATTATGCCGATCTCCTGCTCGACGACGCAGGCAAGGCGACGCAGTACAAAATGATTTTGAGCGAAAGTGATTGAATATGAGCGAAAAGAAACAGGCGCGTCTTTGCCTTGAAGACGCGCCTGTTTTGTGCATTGTGGTGACAAAGAAGCCCGGAAAATCATAGACTGGCAAGAACCGCTCTGCGCAAAACGCGGGGCGGAAAGACGATTGGAGGAATCCTTATGAATCCCTATGATCCGGTCGCCGTGCAAGCGGTGTGGAACCGGGTACACAATACAGAACCGACGACCTTAGAACTGCCGCTTGAAGAGGCGCTGCAATCGTTCATCGACGACGAGCGGGTGAACAGCAGTACATATATCGCTTTGGCTCGCAAAGCCGGCAGGCACGCCTCTGCGCTGCGCGCGATGGCTGTGGAAGAGTCCGGGCATGCGCGGCGGCTTGCAGCGCTGTACTACCTGCTCACAGGCAGGGAATATCTTACTCGCGCACGAGAGATGAAAATGCGCCGCAGCTTCCGCGAGGAACTGCGCCTGCGATACAACGAGAAGCTGCGCAGCGGGCAAAGCTATCGCCAAGCTGCCGAGCGCTGGCAGGAGCAAGAGCCGCTTTTCCACTCCCTTGCAAGAGATGAGCAGCGGCATGCGGAAATCTTCCACGGTATCATGCAAAACCTCTTACAGCGATAAACCCCGAACCCCCGCCTGCGCTGCAGGCGGGGGCATTTGTCGCTCAAACGAAAAGCGCCGAGCTTCTGGGAGGCTTGGCGCTTTGGCATTGTTGCTCAATTTTAGTTATTTTCATTCTCAAAAACGCAAAGCCCAACGAAGTGGGTTTGCGTTTGCAAGGAGGCGCGACGCAATGAATGAGCGATGACGTAAAAACGTCGTCGCGAACGACATAAGTCCGCGACGACGCTGGAGCGGGTGACGAGGCTCGAACTCGCTACCTCCACCTTGGCAAGGTGGCGCTCTACCGGATGAGCTACACCCGCAGTTGCATGAGTCATTATAACGATGCAGCGGGAGTTTGTCAAGGGGAAAAGACAAAATTTCTCACCCGCGCTGTGTGCGGGAATCATCGTTGAGTGAAATAATGTGCAAGGGAAGGCTTGGAGCGTTTTTACAGGGGCGACCGTCACGGTTGCCCCTGTAAAACTACTGCTTCACGCAATGCGCGATTTGCCGCCGGGGAAGGCATTTGCGTATTCCTTGCATATTGATAGTGCACAGAAAAACGGCGCAGACTGCTTTGCTACGGCGCGAGCAGGGATTTGCGCTGCGGAATCAGGCTGACCCGATCCCCGTCAACGCTCACGCTGACGCACGGCGGCACACGCTCGTTGGAAAGAAGCAGGGACGCCAAGGGGTTTTCCACATCTGTCTGGATGAGTCTGCGCACCTCGCGCGCGCCGCTGCGCTTGCCGACGCTGCGGCGGGCAATGCTCGCTGCAAGCTGCGGTGTAAAATGCAGGGAAACCTGCACTTTTTTTGCCCGCTGCTGCAATTGCAGCAGCTGATTTTCGGCAATACGGGCAAGCTCCCGCTCGCCCAGCGGCAGGAAGCTCGCGATGCAGTCGATTCTGCCCAAAAATTCCGGCGGGAAATGCTCGCGCAGGCAGGCAAGCGACGGCTCTTCCTCCCGCTCGCCAAAGCCGAGACTCCCGCGGGACATAGAACTGCCCCCCAGATTCGAGGTCATAACAATCAGCGTGTTCTTGAAATCCACCTGCCGCCCGGTGGAGTCGGTCAGAATGCCGTCCTCCATCACCTGCAAGAGAAGCCCGCAGACATCGGCGTGCGCCTTTTCCAGCTCGTCGAGCAGCACCAGACTATAGGGTCTTCTGCGCACTTTTTCCGACAGCTCGCCGCCCTCCTCGTGCCCCACGTAGCCCGGGGGCGCGCCAATCAGGCGGGAAACTGCATGTTTTTCCATAAATTCCGACATATCGATGCGAATCATGGCGCTTTCGCTGCCGTAAACCGCAACCGCCAGCGCCTTGCAAAGCTCGGTTTTCCCCACGCCGGTCGGCCCTGTGAACAGCATGGCTGCCACGGGGCGCTTCTGCTCCGCCAGCCCCGAACGCCCTCGCCGCACAGCCTGCGAAACTGCAGAAATGGCGGCGTCTTGTCCGACAACGCGCGCGCAGAGCGTTTGCTCAAGCACGTGCAGCTGCCGCAATTCGGATTGCGATACCGTGCCCACGGGGATGCCCGTGCGGCTTGACACGGCGGCTGCAATATCCTGCACGCTGACGCTGCGCTGGCTGAGAGGCCTTCTGCGCAGCTGCTGTAAGCGGTCGCGCAGGGAAGCGGCCCGCTCAAACTCCCCACCCTGTACGGCGCGGCTGAGATCCTGCTCCAGTTCCTTAACCGCCTGCGAAGTCTTGCCGCCCGCAAGCTGCATTTTTGCGCAGGCAGCGCCCTCGTCGAGAAGGTCCACCGCCTTATCGGGCAAAAACTTCTCGGGCAGGTAGCGACAGGACATCTCCACGGCGGCATGCACCGCCTCGTCGGTGATGCGGATATGATGGTGCTCCTCCAGCCCCGGGCGCAGCCCTACGAGAATATCGAGCGTCTCCTGCTCCGTCGGCTGGCGTACCTGCACGGTGCGAAAGCGCCGCTCGAGCGCAGCGTCCTTTTCGATGTGCTTGCGATATTCGCCCAGCGTTGTCGCGCCGATCATTTGCAGCTCCCCGCGCCCCAGAGCGGGCTTGAGGAGATTTGCTGCGTCAATTGCGCCCTCCGCTGCGCCCGCGCCGACAAGCGTGTGCATCTCGTCTACAAAGAGGATGATATTTCCCGCCCGGCGAATCTCCGCAAGTATATCGCGCACGCGCTCTTCAAACTCGCCGCGGTATTTCGTGCCCGCAATTACGCTCGCCATATCCAGCGAATACAGCCGCTTGCCGCGCAGCGGCTCGGGAATGCGCCCGGCAAGGATATACTGCGCCACGCCCTCGACGATGGCAGTCTTTCCCACGCCCGGCTCGCCGATGAGTGCGGGGTTATTCTTATGTTTCCGCGACAATATTTGCAGCACGGTTTCAATTTCTTCCTGCCGCCCGATAATCATCTGCGATTTCTCCGCACGCTGCACCATGTCCACGGCGAACTGATCCAGCAGTCTAGTGTTTTGCATTCCCTGCTCCTCTCGGACATTGCGTCCCTCATATATATTGGTAAACAAGCGGTCAAGACAAATGCCGCTGTGCTTGAGAAGTCGCGCCGCGCTGCAGCTTTCATCGCGCAGCATCGCCAAAAGCAGATGCTCCGGCTGCAAGCGCTCTGGCGTACTGTCCTCGCCCGCGCGGGCGACTGCGCGTCTGGCTGCCGCCGAAAAGCCCTGTGGGAGCAGCAACGCGCTCGACCCGCGCCCTTTCCACGAAACCAGCTCGCTCATCATCTCTTCAAAAGTGACGCCGTCCCAAATCAGAAGCCGATAGGAAAGCGTGCCCGGTGTGCGCAATATCGCCAAGAGCAAATGCTCCGTTCCCACATAGCTATGCCCCAGAGCCCCCGCCAACGCCCATGCGCGACGAATGACCTGCTCTGCAAGCGCAGAAAATGGTTTCCTGCCCATTGCCTCACCTCCGCTTGGAAATTCTTGCCGCTTCCGCCCGATTCTATACAGGGGCAAATCGGCTCTGTTAACCTTATGATAAAATTCAAAGAATTAGCAATTGCATTTTGAAAAAATCATGGTAGAATGGTTATGAAAATAAATGTAGGAGGCTTGCATTATGGCTTATTTTATCACCGACGCTTGCGCAAAATGTGGCGCATGCGCGGACTCCTGCCCGCTGGGCATCATCACCGAAGGCGAAGATACATATGTAATCGATGCTGAGCAGTGTGTCGATTGCGGTTCTTGCGCGGCTGCCTGCCCGCTGGAAGCAATCGTCGAAGGGGAATAATCGGATCGACAGCCGAAACCGGTCTGCAAAACGCAGACCGGTTTATTCGTCACAGGAGAGTTTCATGGAAGAATCGTTATATAACGGTATACGTATGCTGCAGCCGGAGGGCGGCTTTCGGCTGGGCACGGACTCCATGCTGCTAGCCCACTTCCTAGAGCTGCCGAGAGCGGCGCGGGTTGCCGATTTGGGTGCGGGCTGCGGCACGCTGGGGCTGCTTTTGTGCGCGCGCGCAGCCTTGGTGCAAGTCACGGGGGTTGAACTGCGCAGCGATGCATGGCGTCTGGCGCAGGAGAATATTGCGCGAAACTCGCTGGAAGAGCGCCTGCGCGTGCTGCAGGGAGATGTGCGCGAAATCAAGACGCTGCTTCCCGCAAGCAGTTTCGACTGCGTCATTTCCAATCCGCCCTATTTTGCCGTGGGAAGCGGCGCTGCGGGCAATCGCGAAATCGAGCGGACGGAGGCGGGGCTGAATTTGCAGCAGCTTTGCGCAGCCGCTGCGTGGCTGCTGCCTCACGGCGGGCGCTTTGCGCTGGTGCACCGCCCGGAGCGGCTGTGCGACATTTTCTGCGAAATGCGCCGCAGCGGTGTTGAGCCGAAGCGCATTCGCTTTGTGCGGCATACGGCGCAAAGCGCGGTGTGTCTGGTGCTGATTGAAGGGCGCAAGGGCGGCGCTGCGGGGCTGAAATACGAGCCGGATTTTGTCGAATTTCACCCCGACGGTTCGCCAACAGACGAATACCGTGCGGTCTATAAAGGAGAAAACACAACATGAGCGGAACGCTGTTTCTTGTCCCCACGCCGATCGGGAACCTCTCGGACATCTCCGCCCGCTGCCGCGAGGTGCTCTTAGGCGTTGATTTTATTGCGGCGGAGGATACGCGCGTATCGATTAAGCTGCTGAATCATTTGCAGATAAAAAAGCCGCTCGTAAGCTACTACGAGCACAATAAATCGGACAGCGGCGCGCGCATCCTTGCCCGCCTGCTTGCGGGGGAAAGCTGCGCACTGGTCACGGACGCAGGCTCTCCCGCCATCTCCGACCCCGGGGAGGACTTGGTGCGCCTGTGCGCAGCAAACGGCGTTGCAGTCACGGCAATCCCCGGACCTTGCGCGCTTGTTACCGCCCTGAGCGTCTCGGCGCTTCCGACGGGACGCTTCACCTTCGAGGGCTTCTTGTCCACTGCAAAGAAGAGCCGCGCCGCGCACCTTGCCGCGCTGGAGAAGGAAACGCGCACCATGATTTTCTACGAAGCGCCGCACAAACTGCTCGCGACCCTGCGCGATTTGCACGCGTGCTTCGGCGAAAATCGGCGCATTTCGCTGTGCCGCGAGCTTACGAAGCTGCACGAGGAGATTTTTCGCACGACGCTGGGGCAGGCGCTTGCCCATTACACGGGAAATGCGCCGCGCGGCGAGTTCGTGCTCGTAATCGAAGGGGCGCAGGCGCAGGAGGACGCCGCCTGCACGCCGGACGCCGCGCTGGAGCTTGTGAAAGCCCTCCTGGCGCAGGGCGTAACGAAAAAGGACGCTGTCAAGCAGGTCTGCGCGGAAACGAACTACCCCAAAAATGCCCTCTACGATGCAGTTTTGAAATTATAGGGTTATACGAACAATAAAACGCACACCGAGATATTCCCGGTGTGCGTTTCGTATTATGTTAGGGTGTTCCGGATTGGATTTCTACGTCGCCGCTGACGGATTCAAAGTCATATTCTGCGATACCGTCCCCGCAGATGACGAAATTTCCGCCTCCGTCTGTCCACGGGAAGCCGCGAACCGAAAGATCACCGCTCACGCTGTCGAGCTCTGCCCGGAAACCCGAGTCGGAGGGGATGCTGATTTTGCAATCTCCCGAAACCGTTTCGACCTCTATCTTCGAGGGGCAGTTTGCCAAATGCAGAATCATATCGCCGGAAGCGCTGTCAAAATCCACCACATTGGTTCTTCCCGACAGAGAAACCTTTCCAGAAGCGCTGGAGAAGTGCAGTTCGCTCACGCGGGAGTTCTCCGCGATAAAATCGCCGCTTGCAGAATCAATATCGGCGAAATCGATTTTGCAGTCGCTTGCATTGACCGAACCGGAGGCAGTATCAACCGTGAGGCTGTCTGCGCGGCTGGAGAGCAGGCGAATATCGCCGGACGCCGTGCTGATTTCCAATTTGCCGACCTGCATTGCATTCACTTCTGTCTTCGCACTGGCGGTAGATAGTTCAAGATTTGCAAGCTCCATGTTAGATGGAACTAAAACCGTGAGCGCCTTTGCCGAAGACCCAAAGGAGAAAAATTGCCATTGTCTGCGCGAGCGAATCCGCAAGACGCCGTCTTCCAATTTGTAGCGCAGGGCGTCGTCTTCGTCCTTTGACCCGGCTTCGAGGACTTGCAAGGTATAGCCATCATAGCTTTTTACCGTAACCGTGCCCGCATCCCACTCGATATCGATGGTCTGAATTCCGCGCAAATCAGAATGGGAAAACTCTACATTGCCGACCTCGTAGTCGCTGTAGTCGCCAAGCGTCCACTGCCCGAGATTTCTCATCACGTCGTTGCCGGACGTCAGCGTGCGATTCACATCGTATAGAACGCGCTCGGGGTAGTGCGGGTAGTCCGCCTTTTCGTACAGAAGACTTCCCGTGTCGTTATAATAGGTAATCATCGAAATGCCGCCGGAGAGCATGGCACAAAGCAGAAGCGCCACAAGACAGCACAGGACAATTTTTACGATTGCTCTGGTTTTCATACCTTTTCTCCTTTCGCCAGTGTGAATATGCCGCTAAGCACGCCGCTGAGCGCAGCGCCGATTAAGAAAATCAGCCAAGTTACAGCCCATGCGCTTGTAACATAGGAAGCGACCAAATATATGCTGCATACTGCAATCCACAGAAGACCTGAGAAAATCTCGTGCGCCCCGCTGCGCCCGTCCAGCAAACGCATAACCCCGCGAATCATCGTAACTGCGCTTCCGGCAAGCGGGAAGACGACCCATGAAACCAAAACAAAGCCCCAATTGCACAGTTGCAAAAAGAGAAGGGACGTCACCATCCAATAGACCGCCATAAAAATCTTCCAGCCCGTGCTGTTTGGATAGCGCTGCTCTTTTTTTGGTTTTTCGGGCATCGCGGGTATTGCGGGCGTTTCATCTGCGTAGAGAGTTTGGCTCTCCGGCGCAGCGTACTGCGCGCTGCCGCTGTTGATGATGAGAAGCGCCGTGGCTATTGCAATCATGATGAACATCAGCCCCGGTCCGATATTTTCACACCATGAGAGCATGTCAAAGAAGATAGGCGGCAGCACGCACAGAATGTACAGGGGAACGGCAATCCCGACTGCCTTGTTGCGGGGCATTACGGCGATTTTCTCGATTTTCTGCAGCGGGAGGCTCTTGCCGCCCGTGATTAAGAGCGCCGTTGCCGCCGCAATCATGCCGAACATCAGGCAAATCCCGAGAATCTCGCCCCATGAGGTGGAGGAAAGAATAATGACGGGGACAACACAGGTGATGTACAGCGCAACTGCGATTGCGTTTGTTATGCGGCGGGAGAGGGTATTTCCGCTCTGGATGAAGCGGGACAGGGGATTTGCGCTCTGCTTTGCGGCGCTTTCGGGCTTTCTCTCACTGTAGGTTTCCAGCAGGGAATCCACGTCGCCGATGCTCAGAATCGCGGTGTTGTACGCCTCAAGCTCCGTCTTTCCCGCTGCAAGCTGGTCGTCGTAGCGCGAGAGGGTATTGCCCATAATCTCATCGCGCAATTCGCGCAGGCGCGGCGAATCGCTTGCGTCTGCAAACAGACTTTCTACATACTTCTTTAATTTATCACGCATGAGCGTTCTCTCCCATCGTTAACAATTTATCGATTACGTCCTTCGCTTCTTTCCACGAGGCGACCTGCTCTGCATAGGCAGCGCGCCCGTTCGGCGTGATGCGATAGTACTTCCGCCGTGCGCCGGACTCCTCGCTGCCCCAGTAAGAGTGCACGAAACCGCTGTCTTCGAGCCGCTTGAACGCGGTGTAGAGCGTTGCCTCCTTGAGTTCATAGCGTTCGTCTGTGATAAAGCGGATGGTTTTGTTGATTTCATAGCCGTAGCTGTCTTCAAGCAGTAACTGCGCAAGAATGATTGTGTCCGTATGACCGCGGATGAGATCTGCATCAATCAAAATTCACGCACCTCCCTTTCCAAATTTAACTGCATCACTAATATAGCACGAGATACATCGCCTGTCAAGGTATCTTGCGAAAAATATTTTAGAAAAATTGCGGGCGCAAAGTTGCCGTGCTTTTACACTTATTTTGAATATGTACGCCTATTCACATACTTGCAAAAATGCGGTATACTAGACGCAAGGCGGTCGAGTAGATTTACAGAAAGGGCAGTTGCAGAGCGGTTTTCCGCCGTTGGCGGGGATTTAACGGCGACTGCGGGCGCACACATATGCATATTATGACAAAACTATTATCCGTACTTTTTCTTGCAGTTTTATTAGTTGCAAATTTTTTTATTATCTATGTAATATATGATATTGTGCTAAGAGACGATGTTGAGGTAGCTGTCGGCAAAAAGTCTCTCAGAAATCGAAGAAGGAAATATAAAGGCTTTTGGAAGAAGCTATTGTTTCTGGATTTCAGAAGGGATGTTATCGGTTGGCATTACGCGCTTTTCGTGGTATTTCTGATTACCTATCCGCTTTCGTCGCTGTTCATCCTGTGCTATGTTGCTTTTGGCTTGGAGACCTTCAGAATTCTGTTTATGGTATTCGGCGCACCTTGCTTCCTTTCAAATGTAATTGCATCCAATATACGTTGGAGATATTACCATTGGCTTCGATGTGGGGATAAGAGAATCCCCATATACAAACGACCCAAAAAGTAGAAATCCGTGTAATATGGGGGTATCAACCCGTCGAAAAGCGCGCCGAAGGCGGGTTTTTCGGCGGGTTGGTACGTTTGCATGCAATTTCCCGGGCAGATTTCCCTGAGTGTGTAATCCGTTTCATCGGTATTCCGCCGGAAATCGCTGAAAAAGGAACATTTTGTCGATGTGCTGATTATACTGGGAAAGAGGCGCTTCTGCGTCCAAGCATGACATCTACGGCGATACCGCCGATTTTACACGGTAAGAATATACAAGACGGAAAGGGGAATGCAAAATGAATCTGAAACAGTGTATTTTGACCCGCAACGATTGCTACGCACGGGGCGCAAAAATCACGCCGAAGGGCGTGATGGTGCACTCCACCGGCGCAAACAATCCAAATATTAAGCGTTATGTGCAGCCCGACGACGGGGCGCTTGGCACGAATTCCTATGGCAACGACTGGAATCGCTCTGGTTTGAGCGTATGCGTGCACTCCTTTATCGGCAAGTGCGCAAATGGCGAAGTTTCGACCTACCAGACGCTGCCGTGGGATCATCGCGCATGGCACTGCGGCGCGGACGGCAACAACACGCACATCAGCTTCGAGATTTGCGAGGATGATTTGTCAAGTGAAACGTATTTCGCACAGGTTTATGCAGAGGCGGTGGAGCTGACGGCGTATCTTTGCAAAGAGTACAATCTCGACCCGCTGAAGGACGGCGTAGTGATTGACCACGCGGAGGGCTACAAGCGCGGCATTGCCAGCGGGCATGCGGACGTGGGGCACTGGTTCCCGAAGTACGGGAAAAGCATGGATACTTTCCGCGCCGACGTGCGGAAGGTGTTAGACGGAGAGGAGGTCATCGTTATGACAATGACAAAGGCGGAGCTGGCTGCCCTGATTGACGAGCGGGTCGGCGGCGCGAGCTACAAAACCTTAGAGGACGTCCCCGAATGGGGGAAAGAAACCGTGAAAAAGCTGGTCGACTCCGGCGCACTGCAAGGCACGGGCGACGGGCTGAATATCAGCAACGATTTGCTGCGTACGCTGGTCATCTTGGACAGATGTGGCGTGGTGAAATGAAATATCGAAGGAAAGACCCTCGGTTGCGTTGTAATACGCAGCCGAGGGTCTTTTTTTGCTGAGGATTCAGCCTGTAGAAAAAGTCAAGTCTTTAATCGCTTGTTTCATAGTCCGACAAGAACGCAAAAAACGTCTTTTCAATGATATTTTCTTTTTTGCCGGAGGATACAGCGATAAAGATATTGTTGCCGTGAGAAACCAATGCGCATCTTGGGTTTTTTGACAATGTCGGACCTAAAATGAATTCGGCATGGTCAACATTTTCCGCTATATCCGGTGCAAAATTTATGCTGCCCAGGTTAGAGAGTACAGAGCTTATTGTGCGGTCGCTTAAATAGGAAAAAAACACGCCTGCAACAACATTTTTGACAAAAAGAGGGGTAAAACGGTAAAGAAAGTTCCGATAAAGGCGATTCACCGACGTAATTCTTTTCTGCAAATAGTCTTTATTTTTATTATTTTTCAGCGTGTTTGCCGCTATGTCCAGAATCTGCTCGAAGGTGTAATCCTCGTTTTTATGTGGAATAGTCACGCTGATATCCAGCGAAAAATTGCGCAGAGAATCGGTTGCAAAGTATTTGTGCAGGTTCGCGGGCAGCGCAATTCTAATCGCCGAGGAATCTGTTTTTGCATCTTTTTGTGCACAATAATGCGCCCATGCCCAAACGGCTGCTAAATAGCCCGATAGGGTAGTGCCGTTCTTTCTGGCTACGGTCAGTAAATCTTCGGTTTTATAGCTGCGGCGAACGACCCGCAGCTGTTTATCGTCCGCGATCTCGCCCTGAAAGCGATAAACCTTAGGAATATCCAAAGCCCCGGCAGAGGCGTTGTTTGCATAACGCAAATAGGCGTCTTCGTTCACCTTGGCGTCGTTTGAAATCGGCAGATCGCCGTTCATAGCCTGACCAAAATATTTTGCCGTAAGGTGTTTTACAAAAATCGCAGCAGAGTTGGCGTCGCACAGGGAATGGAAAAATTCCAGCGAAAAGGAATTCTGTGTGTATAGGCAACGCACCAAATAGCGGTTGTTTTGGTTAAAAACGAACTTGCGGCAGACCGTGGTGTCGGGGATGGGCTTCGGCACGGGATTCTCGTTGGGCAAAAAGTAATAGGCAAAAAAGCCGCGTTTGATTTTCACCTTAAATGGGGCGAAGTGTTCCATTGTTTCGGCGTATGCAGACGCCAGTTTTTCAGCATCAATCGGGCTGTGGAGCGCTATCGTAATACGAAAAACATTAGATACGCCATAGCGGTTTATGCAGGCAAAGACAAGCCCCGAACCATCTAATGGAATTCGCTTTTTATGAATTTCTGTTCGCATTTTTCTCGACTTCTTTCCCATTTTGAATCAACAATAAATCCTGAATAAATTTGTTTACCTCTGCCAGTGCGGTATAAGAATCGGGAGATGAATAGCTTTGAAAGCCGTGCGACTGATGCTCAAAAACGTGCAACTTGGCGGCAGTGCCGGCAGCGGATATTCTATCATAAAGCCTTACCGAATCGCTCAGCAAAATTTCTTCAGAGCCCGCCTGAATAAGCACGGGGCAAAAATTTGTATAGTCGGCAAACAGCGGCGACACGGCAGGGTCATCGAGCGCCATGTTTGCGGCGTACGCCTTGGCAGCCTTGCGTAAATAGGAGGCGCGCAAGCTGTTATCGCGTTTTTTTAAGGTGATAATACTTTCCCCCGAAAGGGTGAGGTCGCTCCAAGGCGACATGCAGACCACCGCCAAGGGCAGAACCTGCTTCTCTTTTTGTAATTCTCGGGCAATACTCAACGCCAAATTTCCGCCGGCGCTTATCCCTAAAATCACTATGCGGTTCGGCGGGTAGCCCAGTTCTACCAGTTTTTCAAAGGCAGACATACCATCTTGCAGGGCGGCAGGGTAGGGGTGCGCGGGGGCAAGGCGGTACGAAAACGC
>JAISIK010000044.1 GCA_031262065.1 Oscillospiraceae bacterium
GGCGCGACAGGTCCAGCTGCGCTTGAAAATGCGCAGGCGTATACTCCCGGCAAAACGGACTACCCGACAGGCGCGGTGGTGCTCTACAATGGGCAACCTTACCTTGTGACATCATCCCCGCAAACGGGGCAGCCCGGTCAGGATGCGGCGTTTACGCCCTTTAATATCACCAGTGACGGCGGCGGCTCCGGCGGTACGGGAGTAACAGGTGCAACAGGTGACACGGGCGCGACGGGTGCATCAGGCGACACGGGCGCGACGGGCGCAACAGGTGACACGGGCGCAACAGGCGACACAGGCGCGACGGGTGCTACGGGTGCTACGGGTGATACAGGCGCAACAGGTGCAACGGGTGACACTGGCGCAACAGGTGCAACGGGTGACACGGGCGCAACGGGTGCAACAGGCGATACGGGCGCGACAGGTCCGACAGGACCCACGGGCACTGTGCCTGCATATGGCGGGCTTTATAACACCGATGCAGAAAACTACACCCTGCTGCTCGGCGGCGGCGAAACCGTCACCCTGCCGAACACCATGCCCAATAGCGAAACCACCTATAACCCCGCGAACTCCATCACGGTGGAAGAGGCGGGCGATTACCAACTGTGCTATAACATGGATGCAAGCGCAAGCCTTGCCACAAGCGTTACTGTGGCTGCGCGTCAAAACGGCACGCCGATTGACGCAACGTCGCAAACGAAGTCGCTGAGCTTATCCGGCGACACGGCGTTTGGAACTTGTACCATTGTGACGCTCGCAGAAGGCGATGTGATTGACCTCTATATCTCCTCCGGTTTGGCTGCGACCGTTACTGCAAACAACGCAGACCTGCGTTTGACGAAGCTCAGCTGATTGCGGTATCAACTGACGAAAAGAGCTGTACGGCGCGCGCGTGGATTTTCCCATGCGCGCGCCGCTTAGTTTGCCTGTGGGGTGCGAAGCAATGCAGTCGTGAAAACAAAGCCCACCACGGCGAAGCAAAACTTCGATATAGAAGAATAAGCCTCGTCCATTGACCCTCACGTTTGCGGGTTATTGGACGAGGCTTTGTATCCTGTTTTTGGGTTATACGGCACTTTCGCCGCCCGTCCCGCCTTTTAATGTGGCTCGATTCGCCAAAACACCCACTGAGGGTGTTTTTACAGATCGGATGAAAACCGTTTCTCCATTTGGACACGCTTTCTGCCACAAAGCCGCTTTATTTTTCTTATTCCAACAGAGCTTAGACATAATACTACAGTGCAAATTCTTTGTGGGGTTGGATGTGATTGCGGATTCGCTGAGCGTGAAAATCTTTGTTGCAGAGGTATTGCATTTTGTGTCGAGGTGTTATACAATACATGCGTTAGTTGAAACGGCAACAACAATGAAACACTATTATGTAGTATATGCACTGATAACAAAACAACATTCATATACGCTTGAGTACCAGAGACAGCAGGTAAAAGTGAAATCCTGCCGAGGGAAGGCAATGTATAACCTTCCAAGCAGAGAAATTTGAAAACAAAGGACAAGCTGTTATGCCTAAACTGATTATCATTAATGGTGCAAGCGGAGCTGGGAAAACATATTTGCTTGAAACAATATCTCACAAGGATTCATCCATGTCACCAATTAAAAAGTTAACAACGCGTAAACCGCGTAGCTATGAAAGTATTGGTTCATCACCAGATTTATATTTTGCAAGCGTTGAATCAGACATAAAAGCGTTAGAATATAGCTATGAGTTTAATGGTGAATGGTATGGCATCAGCAAAACACATATTGATGATGCTTTAATTGCAGGAAAATACCCTTTAGTAATCGTTCGTGATTATCCCACAATTACAAAACTCATTAGTGATTATCCTAAACAATCCCTTGCATTTTACATACAAGGAATTTATAGTGACAGCAAGCTCAAGATAAAGCTCTTGGATCAAGGGCGAGATTCAACAGATGTCGAGGAAAACATCCGCCGAAATAAAACGAATTTCGATTTGTACATTGAGTATTTACAAAAAGACCTTTTCGACCGATGCATTTTCAATTATTATGATGATACTTTTCTCAAGCAGATGGAATACTTTGTTGAAAAAGATAGAAAGAGCGAGTCGAGGAGATAAGACGTATGAAGGTATTTATTAGTTGGTCGAAACAGCCCAGCGGCAAAATCGCTGAGGCTTTGCGGAAGTTTTTAAAATCAGTTTTTGGTAATAAAATTGACGTTTTTTTCTCTAATGCCGATATTGCTCTTGGACAAACGGGTTATGATAAAATACATGCTGCACTTAAAGGGAGTGATAAGGGAATATTTTGCTTTTTACGAAATAATGTGAATTCTGTTTGGATGGCTTATGAAGCTGGCGCAATGTCAATGCATAAAGGTTGCGATGAACTGTGCGCAATAGATGGAGACCAAATCAATGATTGCCCCGTTCTCCCCATCCTATTTGAAAAAATTGAAACTCAAGCGTTTAATGAACATCCAATTTCTATGCAGAGAAAGTCATTTTCCAGAGAGACAATGAATATTCTTGTAAAGGATCTTAATACTACTGCTAAGGTCATGGATGAAGAAGCTCTTTTAACATATTTTGAACCCTTTTGGATTCAGCTTGAAAAAGAGGTAAAAGAGGCTTTATACGACCATAGCTTTGGAGGTAGCTGTGTGCTTAATAGAGATACTTTACTTCGAGAATTAGCAAAAAATAATTTTCCCGAACCAACGATAGGTGAAATTGCTAAAGTTGAAACCACTGAATTTACTGGAGGATTTGAAAAACAGGAATTATACAGTATTATATTGAATAATGTCAGCAAAAGGCTGCTGCTATTTGGGCGAAAGAATAGTAAGCTTTTTGCAAATGACAATCGTTGGTTTTTTGAATCACTAATAGAAAGATTTAACAAAACACCTGAATTTGAATTTAAGTGTTTATTTTTAGACCCGTCTGCTGAAAACGCATCTAAAGCGCAGAATCATCCAGATTTTATTGAACGATTAAAAGCATCAATTAAAAATGCCATGTTTATTTTAGAAAATTATAAAGTGGCTAATCCCTCTCAATATTGCCATGCCTATAAAGATCTGAGATTAGATGAGATTATAATTGCTGATGATGTTGTGCTGTTTTCTCATATTCGATTTGACGATGATGGCATTCCCTATGGTCTTACAAATGCTTCTTTTAATGTTGCTGAGTTATCAAATGGAAATCAAATTGGTGCTTCCTATAAAAAACGATTTGATGATGCCTGGCATAAATCGGCTCCAATAACTAATGAGTTTGTTACAAATATGTAAAATTAAAGAAACTTTCAAGATGAGAACGTGTCTTTTTATCAAATATAATATTTGCTCAAAAACAAATGCCCACCTTCCGTGCAGACCAATTTGGACAAGTCCATAACTAAACAACCAACATAATGGAAAACCAAGGCACACCGATTGATGTTGGTGTGCCTTGGTTGTTATAAATGAATATCTCCAGCATCTGGTCAATTTAGAGAAGCGCAGCAATGCTTGCTTACCTGTTATTTGCGGGAACTTGCCATCAAAAATCGAGGCGCGTTCGGTGCGCGTATGCCTAAAATTGCAAGAACAAATTGTCGAATTTTTTCCATGCATTTATTGACAGAAAGCGGAAATCATGATAGTATAACAGCGTGGAAAGAGATAAACTTTGTCGTCCGTTTTGGGCGCGGAAGTGGTTTCAGCAGTCTTTCCGGTCGGCGGCGTGCCGCCTTATTGATTGAGTTAGAAACTCAAATTTTATAAGTTGGTAACTTTATAACCAGTGCTTATGCACATCAACTTGTGAAACGGTCAATAAGAGTAGTAAAAGTATTTTTTACTATATAGACTCTGAAACCCTATCATTGTATATCGCCCGCGCAGGGGAGAAGCGGCACGGTTCGTGTCTTTTGTTACCCTGTGCATCGGTTGCAGCAAGTGGTGTTTAAGCATCGCTTGCTTTTTTGCGCGATTTTTTCTACAAAGGAGGCTTTCCCATGCTCAACAAGCTCAAGCTCTATGGCTTCAACAACCTGACAAAGGCTTTAAGCTTCAATATTTACGACGTCTGCTATGCGAAAACCGCAAGTGAGCAGCAAAAATATATCGCCTATATCGACGAACAGTACAACTCCGACCGTCTTGTGAAGATTCTGACGAATGTTGCAAGCATGATCGGCGCAAACGTGCTGAATATTTCCAAGCAAGACTATGACCCGCAGGGCGCGTCGGTCACCTTGCTTCTGGCGGAGGATTCCGCGGTGGATCGCGCGGTCAACCCCCGGGGCGACCGTCTTGTGTTGGGGCATTTGGATAAGAGCCATGTCACCGCGCATACTTATCCCGAATTCCACCCGGACAACAGCATTGCAACCTTCCGCGTGGATATTGACGTCGCAACCTGCGGGGAAATTACGCCCTTGTCCACGCTGGACTATTTAATCGGCAGTTTTGACTCCGATATTATTACGCTCGACTACCGCGTGCGCGGCTTTACCCGCGACGTCGAGGGCAAAAAGCTCTACATGGATCACGAAATTGCCTCCATTCAGGACTACATCAACGCCGAGATTCTCGATCGCTACGACGCGATAGACGTCAATGTCTATCAGGCAAACCTCTTCCACACGAATATGCTGATTAAAGAGCGCGATTTGCAGGATTATCTGTTTAATATCGACGCAAAGGAATTGCCGCCGAAGGATCGCCTTGCGATTAACTCGAATTTGCGCCGCGAAATGATTGAAATTTTCAGCGGAAGGAACGTCTACTAAATGAACAAGGAGTTGACGCAGGCACGCGCCCCGATTTTCGAGGCTTTGCGTGCCTTTTCCAAAGAGCGTGTTGTGCCCTTTGACGTGCCGGGTCATAAGCACGGAAAGGGAAACCCCGAGCTTACCGATTTTTTGGGACAGGCATGTCTGGAGGTCGATGTAAACTCCATGAAGCCGCTGGACAATCTCTGCCATCCCGTTTCGGTGATTCGCGATGCCGAGATTTTGGCTGCGCAGGCGTTCGGGGCTGCGCATGCGTTTTTTATGGTCAGCGGCACGACCGGCGCGGTGCAGGCGATGATTCTCAGTGCCTGCAAAAAGGGCGATAAGATTATCATGCCGCGCAATGTCCACAGAAGCGCCATTAACGCGCTGGTTCTCTGCGGCGCAATTCCCATCTATGTGAATCCCGATGTGGATCGCCGCTTGGGCATCGCCTTGGGCATGTCGCCGGGCGATGTCGCCAAAGCGATTGCAGAAAACCCCGACGCCAAGGCGGTTTTGGTGAATAACCCGACGTATTACGGCGTGTGTTCGGATTTGCGGGAAATTGTGAAGCTCGCGCACAGCCACGGCATGCTCGTCCTTGCAGACGAGGCGCACGGCACGCATTTTTCCTTTTCCGACGCGCTTCCCGTGTCCGCTATGGAAGCCGGCGCGGATATGGCTGCGGTCAGTATGCACAAGTCCGGCGGCAGTCTGACGCAAAGCTCGATATTGCTCATCGGCGATGCAATGAGCGAGGGGCAGGTGCGCGCGACGATTAACCTCACGCAGACCACCAGCGCATCGTATCTGCTTCTGGTGAGTTTGGACATTTCCCGCCGCCGCCTTGCGCTGCACGGCAAGGAGATTCTTTCCCGCGTGGCAGGGCTTGCCCGCTACGCCCGCGAGGAGATCAACGCCATCGGCGACTACTACGCCTATTCCCGCGAACTGATTAACGGCGACAGCATTTTTGATTTTGATATTACAAAACTCTCGGTGCACACCCTCGATATCGGGCTTGCGGGCATCGAGGTGTACGACCTTTTGCGCGATGAATACGGCATTCAGATAGAATTTGGCGACATCGGCAATATTTTGGCATACGTTTCCGTCGGCGACCGCGAGCGGGAGATAGAGCGCCTTGTCAGTGCCCTCAGCGAGGTCAGGCGGCGCTTTAAGAAAGACCGCGCGGGAATGCTCACGCAGGAGTATATCGCCCCGGAGGTGGTTATGTCGCCGCAGGACGCATTTTACGGGCCGAAGCTGCGCTTGCCGCTGGCGCAGTCCGTGGGGCATGTGTGCGCGGAATTTGTCATGTGCTATCCGCCGGGCATCCCGATTCTTGCGCCCGGTGAGCGGATTACCCGGGAAATCGTGTATTACATTGAATACGCCAAGGCGCGCGGTTGCACACTAACCGGTGCTGAGGATTTGGAAACTGCGTATTTGAACGTACTTGCAGACTGAAAGGAGGCGCGATATGGAACTGTGGTTTACCGAAAAGCATACCCCCAGCGTGAATTTTTCCATCAAAGTTGACCGCCAGATATTCACCGGGCAGAGTGAATTTCAGCGCGTGGATGTATTTGAGTCCAAGGAGTTCGGGCGCTTTCTGACGCTCGACGGCTACATGATGCTCACGGAAAAGGACGAGTTCATCTATCACGAGATGATTACGCATGTGCCCATGGCGGTGCATCCGAATCCGAAGAGCATTCTGGTAATCGGCGCGGGCGACGGCGGCGTGGTGCGCGAACTGACCCGCTATAATACGCCTGAGGTCATCGACCTTGTGGAGATTGACGAGCTGGTTATTGAGGTCTGCCGCAAATATCTGCCGAAGACAGCCTGTCGGCTGGACGATCCGCGCGTAAATATTCACATTGCAGACGGGCTGAAATATATCCGCTCCTGCGAGGATAAATACGATATGATTATTGTGGACTCCACCGATCCTTTTGGGCCGGGGGAGGGGCTGTTTACCAAAGAGTTCTACGGCAGCTGCTATAAGGCGCTGAAGGCGGACGGCATTATGGTCAATCAGCACGAAAGCCCATTTTACGCAGCCGACGCTGCTGCCATGCAACGCGCGCACAAGCGGATTGTGGAGTGTTTCCCGATCAGCCGCGTTTATCAGGCGCATATTCCGACCTATCCCTCGGGGCATTGGCTCTTCGGCTTCGCCTCAAAGAAGTACCACCCGGTTACGGATTTCGATGCAACTGCGTGGACGCTTTTAGGGCTTTCCACCCGCTACTATAACGCAAAACTGCACGCCAGCGCATTTTCTCTTCCGACCTATGTCGAGGAGCTGCTGCGCGACGTAGAGCAATAAGGAGAGAGAATTATGGCTAGATTACTCGTTATCGGCTGCGGCGGCGTCGCCGCTGTGGCTATCACAAAATGCTGCCAAAACAGTGCGCTTTTCACAGAGCTTGTGATTGCCAGCCGCACAAAATCCAGATGCGACGAGCTGAAAGCAAAGCTGGAAGGGAAGACCTCCACAACGATTTCGACCGCGCAGGTCGATGCTGACAATTTGGCAAGCCTGATTGTGCTTATCAAGGATGTGCGCCCGGACGCGGTTTTGAATGTCGCCCTGCCGTATCAGGATTTGACGATTATGGAAGCCTGCCTGCAGTGCAAGGTGGACTATATCGATACCGCGAATTACGAGCCGGAGGATACCGAAGACCCCGTTTGGCGCGAGCGCTATGAGAAGCGCTGCAAGGAGCTGGGCTTTTCGGCATATTTCGATTACGCGCCGCAGTGGGCGTATCACGAGCGCTTCCGTGAGGCGGGCATTACGGCGCTGCTCGGCACGGGTTTCGACCCCGGCGTTACCTCCGTATTTACCGCCTATGCCTTGAAACACTATTTCGACGAAATTTATACAATCGATATTCTCGACTGCAACGGCGGCGACCACGGCTACCCCTTCGCCACAAACTTTAACCCGGAAATCAACCTGCGCGAAGTCTCCGCCCCCGGTTCTTACTGGGAAAGCGGCAAGTGGATAGAGATTCCCGCAATGTCCATCAAGCGGGAATACGACTTCCCGCAAGTCGGCAAGAAGGATATGTATCTCCTGCACCATGAGGAAATCGAATCGCTTGCCAAGAATATTCCGGGCGTGAAGCGAATCCGCTTCTTTATGACCTTCGGGCAGAGTTACCTCACGCATATGCAATGTCTGGAGAATATCGGCATGCTCTCCACCGTGCCGATGGACTTTAACGGGCAGAAAATCGTGCCGATTCAGTTCCTCAAGGCGCTGCTTCCCGACCCTGCATCCCTCGGACCGCGAACCGTCGGCAAGACGAATATCGGCTGCATCTTCACGGGCGTGAAGGACGGCGCGGAGAAATCCATCTATATTTATAATGTCTGCGACCATCAGGAATGCTACCGCGAGCTTGGCTCGCAGGCAGTGTCCTACACCACGGGCGTGCCCGCCATGATCGGCACTGCAATGGTTCTTTCGGGGCTGTGGAACAAAAAGGGCGTCTTTACCGTGGAGGAATTCGACCCCGATCCCTATATGCAGATGCTGAATGAATACGGGCTGCCGTGGGTCGTTGAAGAAAATCCGACAACTGTCGAATAAGGGAGATTCGCCATGCGGTTTGACGCGCTTCCAAGCCCCTGTTATGTCGTAAACGAGGCGAAACTTATTCAAAATTTGGAAATTTTGCAGCAACTGCGCAAGCGCAGCGGCGCGAAGATTTTGCTTGCGCAAAAGGCGTTTTCCATGTTTTCCCTCTATCCGCTGATTGCGCGCTACCTCGACGGGGCAACCGCCAGCGGGCTTTTCGAGGCACGCTTGGCGGCGCAGGAGATGGGCGGGGAGAACCACGTCTTTTGCGCTGCTTACCGCGCAGAGGATATGCCGGAACTCACCGCGCTGTGCGACCATATCATCTTTAATTCGGTCTATCAATGCAAGCAGTTTGCGCCGCAGGTTCTTGCGCAGGGCAAGCGCGTCGGTTTGCGCATCAATCCGGAGTGCTCCACGCAGGAGGGGCATGAAATCTACGACCCTTGCGGCAAGCTCTCCCGCCTCGGCGTGACGCGCGAAGAGTTTGACCCCGCTGTGCTGCAGCTGATTTCCGGGCTTCATTTTCACACGCTCTGCGAGCAAAATGCAGACGCCTTAGAAACGACGCTTCGCGCAGTGGAAGAGAAATTCGGCGAGTTTCTGCCGCAGCTTGCATGGCTTAATTTTGGCGGCGGGCACCATATCACAAGGGAAGACTATGACCTTGCGCGTTTAGAGCGCGCTATTGCCCATCTGCAGGAGCGCTACGGCGTTACGGTGTATATCGAGCCCGGCGAGGCAGTGGCGCTCAATGCGGGCGTTCTGCGCACGAGGGTGCTGGATATTGTAGAAAACAAGGGAAGCATCGCGATTTTGGATGCTTCCGCAGCCTGCCATATGCCCGATGTGCTGGAAATGCCCTACCGTCCGCCGCTGCGCGGTGCGGGCGCAGCAGGGGAGCGGGCGTATACCTATCGCCTTGCAGGGCCGACTTGCTTGGCGGGTGATACCATTGGGGATTATTCCTTCGATACGCCCTTAAATAGAGGCGATACCCTCGTTTTTGAAGATATGGCGATTTACACGATGGTCAAGAACAACACATTCAACGGCATGCCCCTGCCCGCTATTGCGGTCGAACATGCGGGCGGCGACTGCGAACTTGTCCGCCAATTCGGCTACGAGGATTTTAAGTCCCGCCTGTCATAAAGTGAATTCCCCCACATAAATAGTCCATGGGGGTGTTTGCATGGCATATTTTAAGAAATATTTCGGGCTTTATCTCACGGTCTGCGGGATTATCATTGCAGTTGCGCTTTTCCTCTCGCGTGCAGGAAGCGCGGTGGTTGCGCTCAGCACGCAGGTGGATACCGCGCCGATTGTAGTTATCGACGCCGGGCACGGCGGGGAAGACGGCGGCGCGCTTTCCTGCACGGGCGTGCGCGAGAGCGACGTCAATTTGGATATTTCCCTGCGTATGCATGATTTACTGCACTTTATGGGAATACAAACGAAAATGATTCGTACAACCGATATTTCCATTTATACCGAAGGCGCAAGCACCTTATCGGAAAAGAAGGTGTCGGATCTGCACAACCGCGTGGAAATTGTGAACGACACGCCCAACGCGCTGCTGGTAAGCATTCATCAAAATCGATTCCCGCAGTCGAAATATCGCGGCGCACAGGTGTTTTACGCGGCAACACACGGCAGCGACGCGCTCGCGCAGTTGACGCAAGACAATCTGAAAGCGCAAGTTGACCCGAAGAACAATCGGGAAATCAAGAAAACGCCGGATGTATACTTATTTAAGCACGTGCAGTGCACGGCAATACTGATTGAGTGCGGATTCCTCTCTAATGAGGCGGAGGAGGCGCTTTTGCGCACACCGGAATACCAGAAGAAGCTGACTGCTGCAATCTGCTGCAGTGTGCAGCAGTATTTGGAGGCAAGCAATGAAGGCTAAGACCGTGTTCTTATGCACCGCATGCGGAAACGAAACCCCAAAGTGGCAGGGGCGCTGCCCCTCCTGCGGTGCGTGGAATTCTTTGGAGGAGTACACGCCGCATGCAGCAACAAGCAGTGCCCGCGCTGCAACAGTCGAGGCAGTGCCTGCACGCTTGCGGGATGTGCCCGGCGGCGATGAGCTTCGCTTTTCCACCGGGACGGGGGAGTTAGACCGCGTGCTTGGCGGCGGCGCGGTGCACGGTTCGCTCGTTCTCGTCAGCGGTGCGCCGGGCATCGGGAAATCCACGTTGCTCCTGCAAATCTGTGCAAAAATCAGCGACACGCAGAAAATTCTCTACGTATCGGGCGAAGAAAGCGCGCGGCAGCTCAAGCTGCGCGCGCAGCGCCTCGGCGTAGAGAATGATTCGCTGTACCTGCTCTGCGAAACAGGGCTTGACAGCATTTTGGCTGCGGCAGACCGCCTGAAGCCCGATATGATGATTATCGACTCTGTGCAAACGCTCTACGTGGGCGATAAGGCTGCATCTCCCGGGAGCATTTCGCAGGTAAAGGACTGCACCATGCGCCTGATGCAATACTCGAAGTCCACGGGTGTAACCTGCTTTGTTGTCGGGCACATTAACAAAGAGGGCGCAATCGCAGGGCCGAAGGTGCTTGAGCACATGGTTGACTGCGTACTCTATTTTGAAGGCGATATGCACACCGCCTATCGGCTTTTGCGCGCCGCAAAAAACCGTTTTGGCTCGACCAACGAGATTGGCGTGTTTGAAATGGACGACAGCGGCTTGCGCGAAGTGCCGAACCCCTCGGAAATGCTCCTGTCCGGGCGACCGCTCAATACCCCGGGCACTTGTGTTGTCAGTGTGATGGAGGGTTCGCGCCCGATTTTGGCGGAAATTCAGGCTTTGGTTTCGCCCACGACCTTTAATCTTCCGCGCAGGACAAGCAATGGCTTTGACTATAACCGCGCAGCCATGCTCTTAGCGGTGCTCGAAAAGCGCGCCGGGCTGCGCTTTTCCGCGGCGGATGCCTATTTGAATGTTATCGGCGGTCTGCGGTTGGACGAGCCTGCCGCGGATTTGGCGGTCTGCCTTGCCCTTGCCTCCGCGGCGCAGGACAAGCCCATCTCCGACACCCTCGCTGCAATCGGCGAAATTGGGCTGACGGGGGAGGTTCGTGCGGTTACGCAGCTGTCCAATCGCCTTGCAGAGGTGCGCCGCCTTGGGTTTACGCACTGCGTCGTCCCCCGCAGCGGCACGGACAATTTGCGCGCGCCGGAGGGGCTAACGATTTTGAAAGTCCGCAATCTTCGCGAGGCAATGGCTGTTGTGCTGTAAAAAGTAGTAGATTTATTGGGCTTTGTATAGTATTATGTACGAGGTCAAGGAGGTGCGCATGCCAAAGATACGATATATCGCCCGCGTTTTCAGCGGAATGCGATTCAAAAAACTCAATTCCCTCATGACGGTAGTCAAAGAAAAGTGCGGGCAGAGCAAGGTGAAGACCTTTTTTGACCTCCTTGTCTGTTTCTTTCGCTACGGTTCGGGGTATTATGACTATGTCATGTTCGGCTTTTACGACCTGACAGCCGCGCAGCGCGACACCTACCTGACGCGCGTGCGCAATAAGAAGGTCTGCGAGCTAATGAACGACCCCGCCTTCGGAGAAATATTCGACAACAAGCTGCTTTTCAACGAGCGTTTTGCGCATTTGCTGGGGCGGCAGGTTTTGAGCGCCGAGACCGTCGAGGCGGACAAGCTCGCGGCGTTTTTATCAGATAACGAGAGCTTCTTTGCAAAGCCGAACCGCGGCACTTGCGGCAACGGCATTGAGAAACTGCGCACTTCCGATTTTGCGGACGCGCAGCGCGTTTTAGACTACGTGCGTGGCAAGAATCTTCCTGTTCTGGAGGAAGTGATTGTGCAGCACGAGGATATGGCGCGGCTTCATCCCGCCTCTGTCAACACCCTGCGCATTGTTACAGACCGGGTCGGCAGCGTCACGCACATTGCCTATGTTGTGGTGAAAATCGGTACGGGCGGCGGATTTTGCGATAATTCCGGGCAGGGCGGCGTGATTTGCCGCGTGGATGAAAAGACGGGCAAGATTTGCTCTGTCGCGACGGACGATTATTTCCATATATACAACAAACACCCGGACACCGGCATCGTGTTTAACGGTTACGCGCTTCCCATGGTGCAGGAGGCAATTGCCCTTGCGAAGGAAGCGTCCGCAGTCGTTCCGCAGACCGGTCACGTCGGCTGGGACGTCGCCATTACGCCCGATGGTGTCGTGCTCATCGAGGGCAACGATTATCCCGGCACAGACCTTTGCCAGCTTGCGCCGCATTACCCCGAAAAGCAGGGCTTGTGGCCGTATTACAAAAGAATTTTGAGCTTAAATAGGAGCAAGAGAAAGATGAAAGAAGAGATTTTGCAGGAAACGCCCACGCAGGAGGAATCGGATCTGAAACCCAACGAGGGCAAGTCAGGGATTATCGAAGTGGACGGCGTAAGCTATCAGCGCCTGCCCATTCGCACGCATCTGATTACGGATCAGGACAATATTGTATACGTTGCCGAAACCTACGGCAGCCCGGTTCTCAGCGAAGCGGGGGATATTCTTTTCATTTCGGAAAAGTGCGTTGCCTGCACACAAAAGCGGGCAATTCCCATGAGCGAGATTAAGCCGCGTAAGTTGGCAGTCATGCTCAGCAAACACGTTATGAAAACGCCGCACGGCATCGGCTTGGGCATGCCCGAGACGATGGAATGCGCCTTGAAAGAATGCGGCGTTCTGCGCATCCTCTTTGCGGCGGTGATTTCTGTGATTGGAAAGAAAATCTTCCGCAAAAAGGGCTGGTTTTATGCGGTTGCAGGGTATAAGGCGCGTTCCATCGATGGGCCGTGCCACAATACCATCCCGCCGTATAACCACTATGTTGTACTCGGACCGCGCAAACCAGATCTTGTTGCAAAGCAGATTAAGGAGCGCATCGGCTACGACGCCATGATTGTAGATATTAACGATCTGGAAGGGCAGATTCTCGGCGTCTCCTCGAAGAGCATTGATAAGCAGCTCTACGCGCGCGTTCTCAAGGATAACCCGCTTGGGCAGGACGACCAGCAGACCCCGATGGGCATCATCCGCAGAGTTTAATATGGATTGGGGTAGGGAAGTGCATCCCTACCCCAATATTTGTTGTAAAAATGATTATAAGACGCGAGAGGGATGTGCTATGTCTGCAAAATTTTATGGAGTGTGTGTTCGAATTGCTGTAATCTGTATGGCGCTTTGCGGAATTGTGCTATCCGTATGGATACTGTATGGATTTCGACATGAGATTTTTTCTGAACATAGAAAAATTGCGTTCCTATTTCGTGCATGGTTGCTCTTAGTATGGACAACTGCCTTGCCTTGCTTGGGCGTTCTTGCCTTAGAATGGAAGGTTGCTGGTGCGATTTCCCGTAATGAAACGTTCACACTGAGAGTTGCAAAATGGATGAAAACAGCCGCAATGCTCATTTTCGTTTCTGTGGGGATTTTCTTTATCGGCAATCTGTTGTTTCTATGCATGAACTTGACGCACCCGTGGATTCTTATCGCTTCGCTGCTTGTTGATATGGTGGGTGTTGCGCTTGCCGGCATTGCAGCGTCGATTGGCAAATATGTCGAGAAAAAAGCGATGCATAAAGAGGGAATAGGCGAATTGTAATTTAATAAGCTGTTTCAGATGCACTTTACGAATTTTCATCCTCTATCCGCAGGCGGGAGAGGGGATTGGCTTCTGCCGCGATTTTCAATTCCGTACTCTCGATGTGCGTATAGATTTCGGTAGTATTCAGGTGCTCGTGCCCCAAAACCTCCTGCACGGTTTTAATATCAACACCGTTGGAAACCATCAAAGTAGCAGCCGTGTGGCGCAGCTTGTGCGCAGAGAGGTGTTCTGCGTCAAGCCCCGCAACCAGAACATGCTTTTTTACCAAACGATGCACCGCGCTGATGCCAATCCTGTTGTTTTTCTGCGAACCGAACAGCGCACGGTTGTCCGTTAGGGTCTGTTTCCTGCGTTGCGGGAGATAGGCGTCGATTGCGGCGCGGCAAGACCCGCCGAAATAGACAATGCGCTCCTTGTTGCCCTTGCCGGTCACGCGAATCCGATCCTCATACACGTCGGAAAGATTGAGCCCAACCAACTCGGAGCGACGGATACCGCAGTTCAAAAAGAGCATCAAAATGGCGTAATCCCGCTTTGCGTGTACGCCACTTACGGAGGAGAGGAGTCGCTTAGATTCCTCGAGGGTGAGATATTTCGGAAGCGACTTGCGAATCTTCGGGTACTCAATTTCTTTCACGGGGTTATCCGTGAGCTGTTTGGTGCGAACGGTTAGGTATTTATAGAACGATTTTATGGCAGAAAGCTTGCGCGCACGCGCTGCAGAGCCGATTCCGACAGGCGCACCGTCAAAATTCGGGCGGTCGTTGGCTAAATAGGAGAGAAAATCAAAAATATCAGTAATGGTTATCGTTTTTAACAATTCCAAATCAACGCTGCGTATCGGAATATCATCCAAAGGCGTATTATAGGGCATTTCTTTTTTGATTAAGGTGATGAATCGCAAAAACATCCGCAGGTCGAGGTAGTATTCACTGATGGTTTTCTGCGATTGACCCTTAATCGTCTCGTGGTAGGAAAGAAATTCCCGCAAAACCAGCGGACAATCAGAATATCGATCCATATCATTTCCTCCATATGTGAATAGTCAATACATTGAATAGAAAATACGCAATGGCATAATAGTCGTTTCAATGTATTTGCACTTACAACTTTGTTGCAGTTTCTAAGTATTTGCTTAGGTGAGCTCGGGATTCGTGTTGCGATGAATGCCGAGAGCGCAGCGCATTAACACAACCGTTACTCAAATCATTCTGCTAGCAAAATTCAATTCTTACGGTCTTCTATATAAAGTCATCCGTGCTCTAGTCGACGATGAGCTGCGCTAATCATCAGTGAGACTTGAGCGCAGTGCAAATCTCAATTGCGTCGTGACCGACGCGCACAAGTAGAGTCCGTAGGAACTGATGCTCTCAGCAAATTCGCAACGCAAGAAGCTACACCTGAAGGAGATTTCATTTGTTATAGTCTAGGTGTTCATATGGTACAGCCTATATTTTCTACATTTTGCCTACTATTCGGCGAACTATAGAATCATACTACCACGATAAACAGAAAAACGCAACAAAATTTTTATTTTGCCGCGTTTTTAAGCTATGCAAACGCGCGGAGGAGATAGCGTCGATGGACTATCCTCCCGCCCCAAGCGAGGCGCGACAAAACGTATTTTTCGGGGACGGGCGCATGGTTTAAATTTCAATCCACGCGCCCCGTGCGGGGCGCGACTTTAATACCTGCAAGCATTTTATCCGCACTGTGCCATTTCAATCCGCGCGCCTCACATGGGGCGGCACAAGAAGCGCACTCTGTTAACGGGACTATCGAGATTTCATGACACAACGACTTCCCTATCCAACATGACGCAACGACTTTGCTATCCAATCTGTCAATTCACTCGCGCCTGAATAACGGATAATCCATGGGGTGCTTTTCACGCCATTCTTAGTTGGTGCTAGTGCAGACGGGCTGATACCTACCGGGAACAACAAGCGCCGCCCAAAGAGTGCGAGACCAAAGACTAAGTGATTTTTGGGCTGGATAGGTGCTTTCGTATAACTCACCGACGAGCTGCGCCGTCAATCTCGCTCTCTTTGAGTAGCAGTTGTCGTCCCTAGCGGGCGTCTGCGCGTCTACAAGAACGCAACTTTTCCGCTGAACAATCGCGCTTTGCCGTTCGTCTTGCACTCTTTGGGTGGCGTTATAGTCCTCGGTTGTCGGCGTCAGTTCGCCCGCATTAGTGCCTCTTCCAACGACTAGCCAGTGATTGCACGAATTCTTTCGGCGCGTCTGTCGGAATCGGTTCTGCGGTGGCTTGGAAACATTCCACCCAATCGCGCCTCGCTGCGCTCGCGGACTTGCTGCGTCAGTTGCATCCCCTGCTTCGACTTGCAGATAAATGGCTGAGAAATCCATCTAACCTGTTTTCCAATTGGTTGGAATTTGTGCCTATCTGTGTCAGACTATTTTCCCCATGCCCGAACAGTCGGTATGAACACCCGCTTCTATTCCGGCACGTACGGAAAAACATCCATATATCTGCACTTAAACAGGTTCATTTCGTGAAGGTGGTCGATTCTTGCGCGGATTGCGTTATTTTCGCAGACGCCTTCGCGGATATAGCGGTCTAACACGTCATAACTAAAGCCCAGTTTTTCCTCATCCGTCTGCCCGCAGAGCCCGTCAATCGGCACTTTTTCAATCAACACCTCCGGCAGTCCCAAGTGTCTGCCGATTGCCTTCGTCTCCTGCACTGTGAGCATGGACAGCGGGCTGAAATCTCCGGCGTTATCGCCGTAACGGGTGGAATAGCCCACCCAATCTTCGGACAAATTACAGGTATTGGCGACGCGTCCGTTTCTGCTTTGCGCAACGG
Source organism: Oscillospiraceae bacterium (assembly GCA_031262065.1). GTDB lineage: Bacteria > Bacillota > Clostridia > Oscillospirales > Oscillospiraceae > JAZOXB01. The sequence goes on from JAISIK010000044.1 coordinate 16,816, forward strand.
CATACAGCGTTGCCATACGAATGCGCGGGGCAAGATTGATCGTGGTCGCTTCGCTCAATTCGCCGATTGCGGACGCCACAGCGCCCAGCGCCCCGCTGTATGCCTGCGCAATATTGACGGTGTAATGCGCAATATGCAGGTGAGAAACCAAAAGCTCCGACATATCGATATCGCTCTGCACGCCGTTGGGCATCAAAACGCCGATAACGCGCTCGCGCCCCAGCGCTGCGACGCACAGCGCAGCGACCGTGGAGCTGTCTTTCCCGCCGGAAATGCCGACAATAGCATTGCAGTCCTTCCCGTTTTTCTCAAACCAATCGCGAATCCAAGCAATCAGTGCCTCTGTTACATGTGTGACAGGAAAACTCATTTTTCGCCCTCTCCCCTCTTTGCGCATAGTATACCACAGGCTGTTTGCTTTTTCTACGATTCGTATTTACTTTTCTTGGCAAACGAGCTACAATATAGCGAAAGAATTGAAACGCGAGGTATGATTATGGAAAATGCAGTTAGAAGAATCGGCGTTCTCACCAGCGGGGGCGATGCGCCGGGTATGAATGCCGCAGTGCGATCTGTGGTACGCGCTGCGGTATACCGCGGCATAGAAGTGGTCGGCATTCGCAGAGGTTGGAACGGGCTGATCAACGGAGATATTCTCAAGCTCACAGAAAAGAGCGTTGCGCATATCATCGACCGCGGCGGCACAATCCTCTATACCGCCAGAAGCGAAGAGTTTATGACCAAAGAGGGGCAGCAAAAGGCTGTGAACACCTGCAAGCTCCTTGGTCTGGAAGGCATTGTGGCAATCGGCGGCGACGGCACGTTCCGCGGTGCGCTGGAGCTTTCGAAGTTCGGCATCTCCGTCGTCGGCATTCCGGGTACGATTGATAACGACATCGCCTGCACGAACTATTGCATCGGCTTTGACACCGCAGCGAATACCGCCATTTCCTGCATCGATAAGCTGCGCGATACCATGCAGTCGCATGAGCGCTGCTCGGTTGTGGAGGTCATGGGCAGAAATGCCGGGCACTTGGCGCTCTATGTCGGGCTTGCAACCGGCGCAACGGCGGTGCTTGTGCCGGAATGTAAGGACACATTCGACATCGAAATTATTGACAAAATCCGCAATGCGCGTGTGAACGGCATTACGCATTATATGGTCGTAGTGGCGGAGGGTGCGGGCAGCGCACTCGACGTTGCAAAACGCATCAAGGATGAAATTGCGCTCGACCCGCGCGTGACGGTGCTTGGGCATATCCAGCGCGGCGGCACGCCCTCCGCCCGCGATCGCGTAACCGCGACCCGCATGGGCTATCGCGCCGTAGATATTCTCGCGAATGGGCGAACGAACCGCGTTGTCTGCCTGTGTGACGGCGTGATGACCGATATTGATATTGAAGAGGGCTTAAAACTGACAAAAGGAATCGACAAAGAAGAATGGACGGTTCTTGAGGCGATGACCGGGCGATAATAGCGTGGGGCGCAGCAGCTGCTGCGCCCCGCATTTTTACAGTTGACCCATCGTTCGTATGAGGATCTCGCTAACCTTGCTATACGCCGCATCTTGGATGCGCTTTGGCTGGTCTTCGAAGAATTCCAAAACAGGCTCGTTCTTTTTGATATTCCAGATGCCCGCAATTTGCCCGTTTACGGCAATGGTCGGCAGGCAGATGCCCGATTTCAAAATGACCGCCTTTTTGTATTGCGCAGGCAGGAGGATGCTGCGATCCACATAGGAAACGATCAGCGGATCAAAGCCGGAAAGTAGCGTTAACTCCGGAATTTCTCCCATTTGCGCCGATTCCCCAACGAAATAGTACGTTTCTCCGTTGTATTCGAGGCGAGAATACTCGTCCATATTCCGCGCAAGCAGTTCCCTCTTGCGCGCATTCCACAGCCCGAAAAACCACGCGGCATCCGAAAGCGTCGCAGGTCCGTAAACTGCAAAGAATTTGCGAAGAAGCAGCGGCAAGGTTTCGTCCGCGCTTTGCGTCGGCTCTGCCGCGATTAAATCAAAATCGCGGCTGGTCATATTGCGAAATGCCACTCTCCCCTGCTTTGCCAAGGGGTAAAACACGCCGCCCCATGGAGAAAACGCCTCTGCAATGACGCGCTCGTCGTACTCGAAGGCGAAGATTTTGCGCATTTCCGCGCGGGAATAGACGCCGTCTTCCATCAAAAGAAGAACTTTTTCTGCAATTTCCGTATACGCCTCGCCGACCTTCCCGGGGTGCAGGGAAAGAAGCAGCGGCAAATCCTCGTAAACAACGCCGTGAAGCGTGCCGCGATAGAGCCACGTTTTCGTCAGCGCGGTTTTCCAGCCGCGCAAATCCGCACCGCGAATCAGCGCGGAGAAGGCTACGTTGCGGTGAAACCAGCAGTGCAGACCCAAAAGTTCATGGGAAAGCTGCTCGATATTCTCGCATTTTCGCGACAAATATAGGCCGTGCATTCTCTGCCGCGCGATTCGCTCCGCAGTTTTATCCATCAAGAAGCGCCTTGTGGAAGACTTTCTTGCCCTTGCGGATTTTCACGCCGTCTTGCAACTGCGCCTGCGTGAAGACTGCATCGACAGCCTCCACCTTCTCGTCGTTGGCGAACACGCCGCCCTGCTGCACAAGGCGTCTTGCCTCAGATTTGCTGGGCGCGAGCTTGCAGGCGAGCATCAAATCCAAAATGCTTATCTTCCCGTCTGTGAGCTGCTCTGCAAGCAAGTGCGTGGTGGGCATATTTTCGTCCGAACCGCCGCCGGCAAACAGCGCCCGCGCTGCGGCGCGCGCCTTGTCTGCTTCCTCCTGCCCGTGAATGAGCGTTGTCAGCTCAAGCGCCAGGATTTCCTTCGCTTCATTAAGGCGGCTTCCCTCCCAGCTGTCCATTTGGTCAATCTGCTCTAGCGGCAGGAAGGTCAGCATGCGGATGCATTTGAGCACATCGGCATCGGCGATATTTCTCCAATACTGGAAGAAGTCAAAGGGTGAGGTTTTCTCCGGGTCGAGCCAGACTGCGCCCTTGGCAGTTTTGCCCATCTTGTTGCCTTCGGCGTTTAGCAGCAGCGTGATGGTCATCGCATGTGCATCCTTGCCGAGCTTGCGGCGAATCAGCTCCGTGCCGCCGAGCATATTACTCCACTGGTCGTTGCCGCCGAACTGCATGTTGCAGCCGTATTCTTTGAACAGGTAGTAGAAATCGTAAGACTGCATAATCATGTAGTTAAACTCCATGAAGCTCAGCCCTTTTTCCATCCGCTGCTTGTAGCACTCCGCGCGGAGCATATTGTTGACAGAGAAGCAGCATCCCACCTCGCGCAGAAGCTCTACATAGTTCAAATCAAGCAGCCACGCGGCATTATTCAGCATCTGCGCTTTTCCCTCGCCGAACTCGATAAAGCGCTCCATCTGCTTCTTGAAGCAGGCACAGTTGTGAGAAATGGTCTCTGCAGTCATCATCGAGCGCATATCCGAGCGCCCGGAAGGGTCGCCGATCATCGCAGTGCCGCCGCCGATGAGGGCGATGGGACGATTGCCCGCCATTTGCAGGCGCTTCATCAGGCACAGCGCCATAAAATGCCCCACGTGCAGGGAGTCGGCAGTCGGGTCAAAGCCGATATAGAAGGTAGCCTTGCCGTTGTTCACCATTTTGCGGATCTCTTCTTCGTTGGTTACCTGCGCGATAAGCCCGCGGGCAACCAGTTCTTCATAAACATTCATTTTCGTTCCTCCAAAAGCATTCGCCCTCTGCCCCATTTGGGACAGAGGGCGTAAAATTACGCGGTTCCACCTCTGATTGCGGCGACCTCGCGGTCAGCCGCCTCGTGGAGTGCCTAGCACTCACGCGCTGTAACGGGCGCTGCCGTTTTTCCCTACGCAGCCATACGGCGTTCGGGAAAACCGCTCCGGGATGTATTTCCCCAAGCTCCTCTGCCGCCTTCCAGCACCGGCGGCTCTCTTTGAGAGGTTTTCTTCGGGTACTTCTTCCCATCCATGCGTTTATTGGCATCATCGTAGCAGATTGCGCCGACAATGTCAAGTATTTTGCATCATTTCAGCCGCGCTTTGCAGCGTGGTTTGGGTGATATTTGCCCCGCCGATAATACGCGCAAGCTCCTGCTTGCGCCCTTCGTGGTCTAAGGGGCTTACGGTGGTGAACGTGCGCCCGCCCCGCTCGGACTTCGCAATTAAAAAATGGGAGTGCGCCAGCGCGGCAATCTGCGGCAGATGTGTTACGCAAAGAACCTGCTTGTTTTCCGACACGCTGCGCAGCTTCTGCGCAACACGAAGGGCTGCTCTGCCGGAAACGCCGCTGTCGACCTCGTCGAAAACCAGCGTCGGCACATGATCGCGCTGCGCCAAAACGTTTTTCAGCGCAAGCATAATGCGTGCCAGCTCGCCGCCTGATGCGACTTTGTTCAGCGGTTTTAACGCCTCGCCCAAGTTCGCAGACATATAGAAGGCAACGGAATCTGCGCCAATCGGCGTCAGCTCTGTCTCACTGAATTCACAGGAAAAGTGCACCCGCGCCATATCCAACTGCGACAATTCCGCAAGCACACGCTTTGTCAGCTGTTCTGCTGCCTGTTTGCGCGATTCGTGAAGACGCGCTGCATCATTGCGGGCATCGTTTTCCGCTTTGCGCAGGGATTCCTCCAGCTGCGCCATGTGCTCTTCTGCGAAAGTGATAGCGTCGAGTTCCTTCTGCGCGGAATCCAAATAGGCAAGAATATCCGCGCAGGTTGCGCCGTATTTTCGGCGGAGTTTTTGGATTGTGTGCAGCCGCTCCTCGATTTGCTCTAGCTCATCCGCGCTGTAAGACATTTGATAAATGCGATCGCGCAGCTGCTCGCTCACATCCTGCGCGCGGTACATAAGGTCGGAAACGCTTTCGCTGAGCGGCGCAAGCGTTTCGTCAAAGCGCAGCAGTCGGGCAATCGCACGCTGCGCCTGCGTTAAGAGGGCGGCAGCGCCTGCCTGCTCGTCGTCGCCGTCCATGCTCTGCACTGCGTCGTGCAGACCGTCGGAGAGCTTTTCGGCGTTTTGCAGCAGCTTGCGGCGAGATTCCAAATTTTCGTCCTCACCTGCGCGCAAGTTTGCGGCAGTAATTTCGTCAATTTGGTATTTGAGCGTCTCCATGCGCCGCAGTTTTTCGCCCTCGTCCATCGCAGCGCCCGCAATCTCGCGCTTGATCTGCTGCATGGCGCGGTACTTTTCCGCATACTGCGCAAGAAGCGCCTCGTTGCAGGCGAAATTGTCCAAAAAAGTAATGTGATAGTTCTCGTCGAAGAGGGCTGCGGAGTCGTGCTGCCCGTGGATGTTGATCAGCTGGATACCCAGCCGCTTCAAAACGCCGACCGTGACCGCCACGCCGTTTACATGGCAAATATTCTTGCCGTCGAGGTGAATCTCCCGCAAAATCGAAAAATCCTCCTCGTAAGGCACGGCGTTCTCCTCAAACCACGGCAGCTTCGGCACTTGCTCGAAGATTGCCCGCACAACGGCTTTGTTCGTGCCGGTGCGAATCATGTCGCGGTAGGCGCGTTCGCCCAAAATGGCGGAAATCGCGTCAATGACAATGGATTTGCCCGCGCCGGTTTCGCCTGTTAAAACATTGAAACCCGGCTCAAACAGAATATCCGCCTGCTCAATGACGGCGATATTTTCAATGTGCAGCAGACGAAGCATGGGCGACTCCCCTCTTATTCGAGCATTTTTCGGATTTCTGCGCAGAAAGCGGCTGCGCTGTCGGCGTCGTGCATGATCACAAGCGTGGTGTCGTCGCCGGAAATTGTGCCGAGCACCGCGGGAATGCGCAGCGCGTCGAGATTTGCGCCCGCGGCAGCCGCAAGACCCGGCATGGTTTTGATAACGACCAGATTTTGCGCGTAGTCGAGGCTTGTCACGCATTCGCGGAAAATAATGCGGAAGCGAGCGTCGAATTTATCGGCTTCGCTTTTTCGCGGGATGTAATAGCGGTAGCCGCCGATGCCGTCAAGCGCCTTGACAACCTGCAGCTCCTTAATGTCGCGTGAAACGGTAGCCTGCGTGCATTTGTAGCCGCAGTCTAAAAGCTCTTGCAGCAATTGCTCCTGTGTTTCGATGCTCTTTTTCGTAATCAGTTCGACAATTTGCTTCTGGCGGTTCGTTTTCATCCCTTCACCTACTTTAGTTTATTATTGACAACTTCAAAGAAGCTGCGATTTGCCAAGCGCACAAGTTTGGTTGTGTGCGCTGATTTTCGCACCGTGATTCTGTCGCCTGCAGACAAGCGCAGACCGCGTCCGCCGTCCACGCAGAGGAAGGCATTTTTCCTGCCGATGCGTCCGATATTGACAGTAATCGTCCGCGCGGACGAGGTGATTATTGCTTTGGTTCGCATATCGTGCGCACAAATCGGCGTGACGATAATTGTATCCGCGCAAGGCTCAACAATCGGACCGCCTGCGGACATCGAATACGCGGTCGAGCCGGTCGGCGTGCAGACGACAAGCCCGTCGCCGCTGAAATCCATCATCTGCGCATCGTCGCAGAAAACTTCCATTTGCACCGTGCGGGCAACTGCGCCCTTTGCAATCACCGCGTCGTTGAGCGCAACCGCATCAAAAATCTGCTTGCCCTCATGCTCCGCCGCAACCTGCAGCATAATGCGTTCTTCAATGCTGTAATCATTCTCGGCAAGCCGCCGCAGCTGCTTCAGCTCGCCGCCCTCGAGTTCCGCCATAAACCCGACTGTGCCGATATTCACGCCCAGAACAGGAATCCCGGCGCGGGTGGCTGCTTTCGAGGCGTGCAGAATCGTGCCGTCGCCGCCGAAGCAGACCAAAAGATCGGCATCCTCCAGTTCCTCTTCCATGTCATAGCAGGGCACATTTTGCGGCAATGCAAAGTTCTTATCCACATCGAATGCCAGGCAAATGCGCGTATCCATGCCCGCCTCGCGCAGAATTTTTTCTGCAAGGGTGACATACTTGAAATTCTTGTCCCGATAGGGATTCGGGGTTAATACAATTTTCTTCATTTCCTTATCCCTTCAGCGTTTCGTGCGCCAGTGCAACCAGCGCAGGAATATTCGGTCGGATGCAGCCGTCCGGCAAGAGGCTCAAATGCCCCAGAAACTCGATATTCCCCTCCGGCCCTTTGACTGGAGAGAAGGTCAGGTTTTTGATCGTCAAGCCCAGCTCCCGGGCAAGATTTACAAAGGAATTCAGCACCATCTCGTGCACGTTTGCATCGCGGACGACGCCCTTTTTGCCCACATGCTCCTTGCCAGCCTCAAACTGCGGCTTAATCAGGCAGAGAATCTGCCCCGTGGGCTTGAGAAGCGCCTTGATGGCAGGAAGCACAATGCGCAGCGAGATGAAGGAAACATCAACCACGGACAAATCCAGCGGTTCACCGATTTGCGTGGGGGTTACATAGCGGATATTGGTGCGCTCCATGCACACCACGCGCGGGTCGGTGCGGATGCTCCAAGCAAGCTGCCCGTAGCCCACATCAATGGCAAATACCTTCTTTGCGCCCTTTTGCAGCAGGCAATCGGTAAAGCCGCCCGTGGAAGCGCCGCTGTCGCTGCACACAAAGCCCGTCGGGTCAACGCCAAAATCCCGCAGCGCCTTTTCCAGCTTCAAGCCGCCGCGGCTGACATAGGGGCAGGCGTTTGCGCGTACCTCGATATTTGCGTCCTCGTCGGTCGGTGTGCCGGATTTTTCCGCCTTTTGCCCGTTGACATAGACCTCGCCGCTCATAATCAGCGCCTGCGCCTTTGAACGCGTGTCGCACAAGCCGCGCGAGACCAAAAGGGTATCGAGCCGCTCTCTATGCTTCACGCGCAAGCACCTCCTGCGCAGCTGCAGCGAGCGAGGGCGCGTCAAGTTTTGCCAATGCCAGCAGTTCCGTCACCGAACCGTGCGTGATGAAGCGGTCGCCGAGATTGCAGAGCTTTGTGGGGATAATCACGCCCTGCATCCGCAAGGATGCTGCAATTTCCTTGCCTGCGCAGCCGATGCAGATGGCTTCTTCCGCAACAAGCAGATGCCCGGTTTTGCGAACAGAGGCTGCAATTGATGCAATATCCACCGGCTTTACGCTCGGCAGCTTGATAATTTCTGCCGAAATACCCCGCTTCTCCAGAAGTTTTGCGGCTTCCAGCACATTGTTAATCAGCGTACCGTAGGAGACCAGCGTAATATCACTGCCCTGACGAATGCAGGGAGAAGTGGCTTCTTCACAGAATCCGCCATCGCAGCCGCGCGGATAGCGCACGGCAACAGGTCCATCCATCGTAAGCACCGCTTTAGAGAGCATGGCGGAAAGCTCCGCCTGATTCGACGGGCAAAGAATCTGCATGCCGGGAATCGAGCGAAGGAAGTTAATATCGAATGTGCCGTGGTGCGTTTCGCCATCGTCGCCGACCAGCCCCGCGCGGTCAATGGCAAAGACCACATGCAGATTCAAAAGCGAAACATCCTGCAAAAGCATGTCATAGGCACGCTGCAAAAAGGTGGAATACACAGCAACCACGGGAATCATCCCCTGTTTTGCAAGCCCGCCTGCCATAGAAACCGCATGCCCCTCCGCTATGCCGACGTCAAAGCAGCGATTCGGGAATTGCGCCGCGAAGGCATCAAGCCCCGTCCCGCGCTGCATGGCTGCGGTAATCGCGCAAACGCGGGCGTCTTGCGCACCGAGTTCGCACATTGTCTGCCCAAAGGTTTCGGAGAAAGAGAGCTTACCCTTGCGCTTTGTGTGTCCGTCGATGGGGTCGAAGCAGCCGATGCCGTGGAAGACGTCCGGGCTTTGCTCTGCGGGGGTGAAGCCTTTACCCTTCTGCGTGATGACATGCAGAAGCACCGGCTTGTTGTGATCCTTCACAAGCCGCAACATATATTCCAAGCGCCTCAGGTCGTGCCCATCGACAGGCCCGTAATAGGCAAAGCCCATCTCCTCAAAGATGGTCGAGCCTAAGAGCATCCGCTTCATGCGCTCCTTGATGCGGTGAGAAAAGCGGTAGATTGCCTTGCCGCCGGGAATCGCATGCGTAAGCGAGCGATACGCCTTTTTAATGCGGTAGTAGCCCGGTCTTGTGCGCAGAATGGAAAGATGCTTGGCAATGCCGCCCACATTCGAGGTGATGGACATGCCGTTATCGTTTAAAATTACTAAAAGAGGCTCATTGCTCTCCCCCGCGTCGTTCATACCTTCGTAGGCAAGCCCGCCCGTCATCGCGCCGTCGCCCATCAAGGCAACAACATTGTAGGATTCCTTTTGCAAGGTTCTTGCGCGCGCCATGCCCAGCGCCGTAGACACCGCGCTTGAGGCATGTCCCGCGACAAAGGCGTCACATACGCTTTCAGACGGCTTCGGGAATCCCGCCAAGCCGCCGAAGGTGCGCAGGGTGCTGAAGCTGTCGCGTCTGCCTGTGAGAATTTTATGCACATAGGACTGATGCCCCACGTCAAACAAAATGCGATCTTTCGAGGAGTCAAAAACGCGCTCAAGCGCCACTGTCAGCTCCACAACGCCCAAATTGGACGCCAAGTGCCCGCCTCTTTTCGCAACATTTAAGACCAAAAACTGCCGGATTTCGTCACAAAGTCTACGCTGCTGCTCAAAATCCAGCGCGCACAAATCGTCTCTCGAATTGATTCGGCTTAATAGTTCCAATACACCACAACCCGTCAAATCATTGCTTCTTCTTTCGTCGAAACAGGGATTTTATATAATAAATACACTTGGAAACCACATGCAAAATACCGGTGCTCTGCCGCATGGCAAAATGTTTGCAGCTCGCCTTTCCCGCAACGGTCAGACCCGCGACAAAGGCGGACATCAGCAGCTGCGCCACGGCGTTTGAGCCGCCGGCAGACAGCGCGCGCACCGCAATTGCAGCCGAGGCAGAGCCGGAAATAACGCCGCAGACGTCGCCGACGACGTCGTTACAGATGCTTGAGACCTTGTCGGCGTTACGCAGTAAAGCCAGCGCTTCTGCAGCGCCCGTAACCTTTTTTGCAGCCATGGAATGAAAGGGTTTCTCGCTCGCAGCAGTGACCGCAATGCCGATTACGTCGAAAAGAATGCCAATCAGAACAATCACCAGCAGGACAACGAATGCCTCAACAAGCCCCGCGCCCGCCATCGCTTCCGAGGACAGGAAAGAAAATGCCGAGGATATGAGGACAGTGATGATAAACGCGGAGATAATCCAACGCGTGTTTGCGGCGTTCTTGCCGCTGTGCCCCTTTTTCTTCTTACTTCGCGGTTCTTCGCCGTTACTATGCAAAATTGATTCCTCCAAAAATGTTCAATAGGCGGTGGCAACAGATAAAGTAAATCTTACGGCTTAGGTCGGGTTTGATTTCCACATCGGCTACTGTTCGTCGCCGAACAGCTGTTTCCATTGAAAGCCGACGTCGGTGCGTTGCCGCCGCCGAGACCCGATTGCCACTTAGTCCGCACTGCAATCCCTTATCTGCCCTTTTTGAGACAGCCTAGGTGTTTTCCACAACATCATGCGCCGGTTCTATCCTCTTTTGCAGATATGGTTTCAAGGGGCAATATCGCAGTCGCCCGCGGCCACGGACGCTAACGCTTCGCTCCCCTATCCCCGCATAGCCACGCAAGGCAGGCTACACTGCACACAGCACACGATTCTGTGCACCGCAATGCAGGTTCTATCCTGTTTCGTACGCAGTCCGGGTACATGGATACTTTGCGGCTGTCGCACAATAGCAGGTCTCCACGGTAGTCGGGTCGTGCGGTATATGCCGTTACACCTCGCCCGAAAACCTTAACCCCCAGCACCCACCCTAATCTGGGCGAAAAAAGCAAGCACCAGGGACTTCATCGATATGCCCTTTAAAGGATTTTTAGGCCCTTCTTCGATACCGGCGCACTCTGACTAGGATACAGCGCCACCGTGCATATGATACCATAATGAAGAAAAATATACAAGTGCGCGTAAGCGGCGTTTGCGAAAGATTTTGCAATAAAATATTGTGCACACAGCAAGTATTTATAAATAATCCGAATATTTTCTGCCGCTTTCCATGAAAATTACGGAAAAGAACAATAATTGTCTTTCCCGCTTTTATGCAGTATATACAAAGCAGCCATGCGCACCAAGGGTGCGCATGGCTAAGAACTATTTCGTTTTGCTGTGCAGTGCCCGCAGAGAATTCAGGATTGCCAGCACCGCAACGCCGACGTCTGCAAACACGGCAAGCCACATTGAGGCAATGCCCAAAGCGCCGAGAAGCAGGCAAATTCCTTTTACCGCCAGCGCGAAGACAATGTTTTGCCTTGCGATGGTGACGGTGCGCTTTGCCAAAGAAATCAGTTTCGGCAGTTTTCCGATATCGTCGTTGAGAATTACTACGTCCGCAGCCTCAACTGCTGCGTCGCTTCCGACGCCGCCCATGGCAATGCCGACATCCGCAAGCGTCAGCACGGGCGCATCATTCACGCCGTCGCCGACGAACACAACCGCGCCCTGCGCATTTTTCGTCAGAGATTCAATGGCATGAACCTTATCCTGCGGCAAGAGCTGCGCATGAAATTCATCGATACCGCAGGCGGTTGCATAGAGCTGTGCACTGCGGAAATTATCGCCTGTCAGCATCACGGTTTTCTTTACGCCGTCTGCACGCAGGGCGGTGATTGCCTGCGCGGCGTTTTCGCGCAGGGTATCTCCGACAGTCAGCGAACCGAGATAAGCCCCATCGTAAGCGATGTAAATGCTTGTTCCGACCGCTTCCGTCTCCCGCACAGAAATACCGAGAGATTGCATCAGCTTGCTGTTTCCGGCAGCTGCCTTCTTGCCGTCAACGGTAGCGGTGATACCAAAGCCGGGTTGCTCCTGCACGTCCGCAACCGTTCCTGCGGGGCTTGGGCAAGCACTGCGCAGCGCATTGGCAATCGGATGGTTGGAATATGCCTCGCAGAGGGCAGCCACACGCAGAAGTTCCGCCTCTGCAATGCCATTTGGGGCAATTTCTTTAACAGAAAAACTTCCCTGCGTGAGCGTTCCGGTTTTGTCAAAGACGACCGTATCCGTGCGCGACAACTGCTCGAGTGCGACGCCGCCCTTGACAATCATGCCGAGCTTGGCAGCGGCGCCCATGCCGGAGAAGAAGCTCAGCGGCACGGAAATTACCAGCGCGCAGGGGCAAGATATGACCAGGAAGGTCAGCGCGCGCGTTAGCCACGGCTGGAAAGGCTGCGCGAAGAACAGCGGCGGGATTGCAGCAAGCAAAACAGCTGCTAGAATGACGCAGGGGGTATAGTGCCGCGCAAATTTTGTAATCATGCGCTCGGCGCTCGCCTTCTTTTCCGAGGCGGTTTCCACCAAGGTCAAAATACGCGCAACGGTTGAGTGCGCATAGGCGCTTTCTGCGCGGATTTTCAGAACGCCGCTGATATTAACGCTGCCCGAAACCACCGCGCTGCCTACACCAACCTCGGCAGGCAGAGACTCGCCTGTGATTTTCGAGGTGTCGAGCGTTCCCGCACCTTCGAGCACCACGCCGTCAACCGCAATGCGCTCGCCTGCCCGCACCAGCAAAATATCGCCGATTTGCACATCTTCCGGCGCGGTTTCAATCTCCGCGCCATCTCTGAGAACCATTGCATAATCCGGGCGCAAATCCATTAACCCCGCGATAGAAACCCGCGAACGCTCCACCGCAAGCTGCTCGAATAGCTCGCCGATTTGGAAAAATATCATGACCGCAGCGCCCTCAGACCAATCCTGCATCGCAAGGGCGCAGCCGGTTGCCAAACTCATGAGAAATTTCTCGTCGAAAAACTGCCCACGCAGGATATTGCGAATTGCACGCCAAAGAACGTCATAGCCTGCAATCAGCCACGCAGCAAGAAAAGCGCCTGCACTGAACCAATCTTCCAAAAACCAACCTGCCGCAAAGAGTACAAGGCTTGCGATAATCCGAAAAAGCGTGCGCTTTTGCCGCTTGGTCATTGCTCCGCCACCTCGCAGTCCGGCTCGACTTTTTTGATGCGTTTCTTCATCTCTTTCAGCAGAGAATCGGCGTCTACATCGTCTGCAAAAGTTACGCTCATTCGCTGCGTCATAAAGCTGACAGATACGCTCTCGACCTGCGCGAGCTTGCCGATTGACGCTTCCATCTTTGCTGCGCAATTTGCGCAGTCTAAATTTTTCAGGCGATAGGTTTTTTTCATTGCAATCCCTCCTCAATATGTTCTTTTGCCATGCCGATGATGACCTTCACGTGGTCGTCTGCAAGGGCATAATAGGTCATTCTTCCCGCGCGACGGCTGCGCAGCAATTTCGCCTGCTTGAGTAGGCGCAGTTGATGCGAAACTGCGGAAATGCTCATCTCCACCTTTTCGCAAATATCCGAAACGCACAGCTCCTGCCCAAACAAGGCATAGAGAATGCGAATTCGCGTAGAATCGCCAAAGACCTTGAACAGCTCCGCCATATCAAACAGCGCCTCTTCACTCGGCTCATGCAGGTTTTCTTTTTGCTCGCCCATGTAACGCCCTCCCACTCAATTACACAGTCCCCTGCGTCCATATTTGAATAGTTGAACATTTGCTCAACTGTTGGATTGATTATACAATGGGATTTTATGTTTGTCAATACAGTATATGAAAATAGTATGCGAAATTTCGATGCCGCGAACGAATGCCTGTGGCTATCCTTTCTGCGATGCCTCTACCACCCGATTTGATAGGCAGTTTCCGCTATGGCTACGCAGCACGAAAACCCCTTTGCCGCGTGGCTCTACTCGCCTATTGCGATGCTATTATGACGCATAATTTTCTTAAAAAAATGGAGGCGACCTTGAAGATCGCCCCTACAGATTATGCTTTCAGGGGAAAATGCGGAGATTTCCGCAAAATTCCCGCATTTTCAATTTGTTGTAATTTCGTTCATAGTTTTGTCAAAACTGCGGGCTATACTCAAATTGTAAAGAAGATGCAGTTCAAATACATCGACTTTGCGAAGGACTTTTTCATACTACCTCTCTTATATTTCCCCTCTCTTTTCTTTAGCGGATTCCCGTTTGTTCGCCCCCTCGGACAAGCGGGAATTTGCATTTTTATTTGCAAATACCAAGGAGCTGCGCAGTCTTGCGCAGCTCCTTGCGTGTTATCTCTCGTATTCAAATTCAAAATCGTAGATGCTGACGGTATCGCCGTCTTCGATGCCCATTTCCTCCAAACGCGTAAACAGCCCGCATCTTCGCAGCTCGCGATCGAAATACATGCGCGATTCGTAATCTGCAAAGTTAATATCCGCCATCAAGCGCTGCATCCACTTGCCGGAGATAATCCAAGTGTCATTCGTCTGCTCAATCAGCAAATCGTTCGCCTGCCCTGCCTGCGGCAAAGGCTTGACATATTCCGGTTCATAAACAATTACCGGCGGCAAGGTCTGCAATTTCCCCGCAATCACCCGCATCAGCTGCTTTGTGCCCTGCGTTGTGGCTGCGGAAATCTCATAGAAGGGGCAGCCGAGCGCCTCGACATGTTTGCGCAGTCGCTCCAAATTGTCGCTGCCGTCGGGGATCAGGTCGCACTTATTGGCAGCCACAATCATCGGGCGCGACGCCAAATCGGCGCTGTAGCCCGCAAGCTCTGCGTTGATTTTTTCAAAATCATCCACCGGGTCTCTGTCTTCACAGCCGGAGACATCGACGATGTGCACAATCAGGCGGCAGCGGTCGATATGCCGCAGGAAGTCATGCCCAAGCCCTGCACCTTCCGCCGCACCTTCGATAATACCGGGAATATCCGCCATAACGAAGGAAACGCCCTCATCGACGTAGATCACACCCAAATTCGGATAAAGCGTGGTAAAATGATAATTCGCAATTTTCGGGCGAGCGTTGGACGTAACGGACAGCAGCGTCGATTTCCCGACATTCGGGAAGCCCACCAACCCGACGTCCGCCAATAGCTTCAGCTCGAGAATTACGTCGTGCTCGTCGCCGGGAAGCCCGGACTTTGCAAAGCGCGGCACTTGCCGCGTGGGCGTGGCAAAGTGGCGATTGCCCCAGCCGCCTCTGCCGCCGCGGCAGAGGATATAGTCCGCAGAATCGGACATATCCTTGATGACCTCATTGCTCTGCGCGTCGCGCACCACCGTGCCGCGCGGAACTTGGATTACCAAATCCGCACCGCGCTTGCCGGAACAGCGCGAACCCTGTCCGTCCGCTCCGTTTTCGGCGGTGTATTTGCGCTGATAGCGAAAATCCATCAGCGTGGACATATGGTCGTTGACGCGCAGGACAATATTGCCGCCCTTGCCGCCGTCGCCGCCGTCAGGTCCGCCTGCAGCCACGAATTTTTCGCGGTGAAACGCCACTGCGCCGTTGCCGCCGTTTCCCGCCTTGACGCTGATTCTTACTTTATCTACAAACATAGCCGCCCTCTCCGACGGCTGCGCCGTCTGCTGTATAAACTCTTGGAAAAAACAAAAGCTGCTGCAAAATGAACGCGCATTTTGCAACAGCCCGTGTGTCAATTACTGTTCCGCGTAGACGGAGCACTGCTTGCGGCTCTTGTCCTTACGCTCAAATTTGACCTTACCGTCAATCAGAGCAAACAGGGTGTCGTCGCTGCCAATCCCGACGTTGTTACCGGGATGGATATGTGTGCCTCTCTGACGCACCAGGATGTTGCCCGCGAGGACGAATTGACCGTCTGCACGCTTCGCGCCCAGTCTCTTCGACTCGGAATCACGACCGTTCTTGGTGGAACCGCCGCCCTTTTTATGAGCAAAAAATTGAAAACCGATGTTCAGCATTTGTTACACCTCCATAACTTCGATATAATCCGGATAATTGTCCCGCAGGGTGCACATGGTAAGCATAAAGCCCGTCAGCACATGCTGCACGGCGTCTTCGTCGTCGCAGCGTGCGGGAAGCGTTAGGGTGATTCGAGGCTCGTCCGCGTTCACTTTTGTGTGCGCGTGGTTGCCGAGAACGTCGTTAATGACGCATTCGGCGAATTGAACGGCTGCTGAAACGGCGGCGCACACAATGTCGCTGCCCGCTTCGCCATAGCCGCTGTGCCCCGATACGGCAAAACCGCTGATTCTGCCGTCACGATTGAAAAGCTCGATCTTTGTCATTACACAGAGATTTTCTCAATCTGCACCTTGGTGTACGGCTGTCTGTGACCGCGAGTGGACTTGGAGTCCTTCTTCGGGCGGTACTTGAGAATGGTAATCTTTTTTGCTTTGCCATTCTTCAGAACCTTGGCTTCGACGGAAGCACCTGCCACAACGGGAGCGCCGAACTTGGAGTTCTCACCATCAACGACTGCCAGCACCTGATCGAAGGTTACGGTTTCTTCAGCCTCGACGCCGAGCTTTTCGATGTAAATCACATCGCCCTCTTTGACGCTGTACTGCTTGCCACCGGTAACGATTACTGCCTGCATAACTTGTTTGCACCTACCTTTTTTGTAGTCTCGCCCTTGAGGTGTGAGGCTTGCTCAACTTAGACCTCTTCAATGCGGCTGAACTATCATAGCATCTTCAGGTAAAATTGTCAAATACTATTTGACCAAATTCGATAGATTTGTTATAGTATTTTCAAGAAAAACTAAGAATTGGGGACTTATGGATGAAAAAGCTCCTGCTCCTCGCGCTTGTACTTTTGCTCAGCGCCTGCGCGCAGCCAGAACCTGCGCAAAGCGACTTGTTCGCGATGGACACGATAATTAACGTAAAAATATGGGGAAACGAGGCGGAGGACGCCCTGCACGCGGTAACGCAGAAGATTAACGACAGTTCCGCCCGCTTTTCTGTAACTACCGAGGGAAGCGAGCTGTATTTGCTCAATCAGGACGGCAGCGCGGCGCTTTCAGAGGACTTTTCTTCGCTTCTGGCGCAAGCGGTCTCCTTGAGCGAACGAACAGGCGGCGCATTTGACCCCACGGTCTACCCGCTGGTCAGGCTTTGGGGCTTTACCGCGCAGGAATATCACGTACCCAACGCCTACGAACTGGAACAGACGCTGCAACTTTGCGGCTTGCAGAAACTGCATTTGTTCGGCGCAAACGCGACGCTGGGTGCAGGCGCAATGCTCGACCTCGGCGCAATCGCAAAGGGCTGGACAGGTCAACATTGCGCAGAACTCTTGGAAAGCTATAATATCGACGCCGCGCTGCTTGCCCTCGGCGGCAATGTGCAAACCGTCGGGACAAAGCCCGACGGCAGCGCGTGGGTAATCGGCATTGCCAACCCGGAAACCCCGTCGGAAGCGATTGCCACTCTTCGCTTCACCGGGTCTCGGGCGGTTGTTACCTCCGGCAGCTATCAGCGGTATTTTGAAGAAGACGGCATTGCCTACCATCACATTCTGAATCCGCAAAGCGGCTTGCCTGCGCAAAGCGGGCTTCTCAGCGTAACGGTGATTGCAGACGACGGCACGCTTGCAGACGCGCTTTCTACTGCCCTGTTTGTAATGGGCTTGGACGATGCAACTGCCTTCTGGCGGGAATCGGACGACTTTGAGGCGGTTTTCATCACGGACAGCGGGGAGATTTTCGCAAGCGAGGGCGCGGCTTCCCTTTTGAGCGACTGCGTATTTACGGTGATTGCCCGATGAAAACACGAACTTGGGTGATGCTCGTTTCCTCCTTTGCAATAATCTGCGCGGTTTTGAGCTGTCTTTTCTTTTTCGGCGGAGAATCGAAGCAATACGCGGAAGTCTACACAGACGGCAAACGCTTGCAAACCATCGACCTCTCCGAGGACTGCGAATACCGCATTGCCTACGGCGAAGAGTATAATATCCTTACCGTACAAGACGGGAAAATCGCGGTTACAGCGTCCTCCTGCGCGACAAAGGACTGCGTACACCGCGACTACAGCGACCACGGCGCGCCCATCGTTTGCATTCCGAACCGCTTGCTGATTTCTTTCAGCGACGGGGGCGATATGGACGCACTTGTTGGCTGAGCGAATAAAAAAACGCCGACCGATAACAAATACTCGGTCGGCGTTTTCTGCTTACAGGCGCTTCATATTCATGGAAATCTCTGCAAGGGCGTCGGCTGCCTCTGTGGAGTAATCCGGGCGTTTGGCAAAATCGCCGAGGGAAACCATGCCGATAATTTTCCCGTTGTCCTCTACCGGCAGGCGGCGAATTTGCTCGCGCGCCATCAAGTCGGTTGCGGCCTGCGCCTTCTCCTTCGGGGAGATGCTTACCACGCGGCGGGTCATAATATCCGAAACCTTCACATTGTAGGGGTCTTCATCCGTCGCGACACAGCGCAAAACAATGTCGCGGTCTGTCAGCATGCCGCGCAGTTTCCCGTCCGAGGTGCATACGGGCAGTGCGCCGACATTGTGCCGCGCCAGAAGACGCGCAGCCACCGCAGCGCTCTCGCCCGGCGCGACGGAAACCACCTTGCTCGACATCACATCTTTTACTTTCATAGCATTTCCTCCATAAAAAGCGCCTGATGCGACATTGCCGCATCAGGCGTTAGTCTATGGATAGTATGGGAGAGTTTTCAAAGGTTTATACAGTTTCTTCCTATTTGCGCAGCCGCTCGTCAATGGCGGCAGCAGCGTTTTTGCCCGCGCCCATGGCAAGAATGACCGTTGCCGCGCCTGTGACTGCGTCGCCGCCTGCATAGACTGCGTCGCGGCTTGTCATCATCGTCTCTTCGTTGACAATGAGTCCGCCCCATTTGGTCGTTTCCAGACCGGGGGTTGTGGAGGAAATCAGCGGGTTCGGCGAAGTGCCGAGCGACATGATAACCGTATCCACTTTCAACTCAAATTCGCTGTTGGGGATTGCAATCGGGCGGCGTCTGCCGGAGGCGTCGGGCTCGCCGAGCTCCATGCGGATGCATTCCATCGCGCCGACTGCGCCGTTGCCGTCGTCAAGAATCCGCGTGGGATTGCACAGCACGCAAAGCTCGATGCCCTCTTCTTTCGCGTGGTGCAGTTCTTCCAAACGGGCGGGCATTTCCGCCTCGCTGCGGCGGTAAACAATATATACATGCTCCGCGCCGAGGCGCTTGGCGCAGCGCGCTGCGTCCATAGCGACGTTACCGCCGCCGACAACAGCCACCGCTTTCGATTCGACAACAGGCGTGTCGCTGTTGTCGGTAAATGCCTTCATGAGGTTAATCCGCGTGAGATACTCATTGGCGGACATAACGCCTCTGAGCGCCTCGCCCTCAATGTTCATAAACATCGGAAGTCCCGCGCCCGAGCCGACGAAGACTGCCTGGAAGCCCATCTCAAACAAGTCGTCGATGGAGAGCACTCTGCCGATAACCATATTGGTCATGACGGTAACGCCCATTGCTTCGAGCTTTTTGACTTCGTTGGCAACAATCGCCTTCGGCAGACGAAATTCCGGGATGCCGTAAACCAACACGCCGCCTGCGGTGTGCAGCGCCTCGAAAATCGTAACCTCGTAGCCCTTCTGCGCAAGCTCGCTGGCGCAGGTGAGTCCCGCAGGACCCGAGCCGACGAC
>JAISIK010000055.1 GCA_031262065.1 Oscillospiraceae bacterium
GCGCGCCAAAGAAGCCCGATACTCACGACCCCGACCACAAACAGCGCAATCGGGACGAGAACTGCCGCGATAAGAATGCCCAGAAGTTTTCTGTCCTTTTTCGGCTCGGCGGAAGGTGCGCCGTGTGTTTCGGGCACGGACGCGCCGCATTTCTGGCAGAATGCGCCGTCTACGGGCGCACCGCAGCGCGGGCACGACGCTTTCAAATTGACGCCGCAGTACGGACACAGCGCATATTGCGCCGACACGGGCTTTTTGCAGCGCGGGCAAGCCAAATTCGAGGCGTTGCCTCGGATAATCAGGTAGATAATCAGCCCGATAAAACTCGGCACAAGCAGCGCGACCAGCGTCCAAAGCACCGCGTCCATATGCCGCGCTTTCGCATCGCGATAGATGTATATGCCAATAAGTGTGGGGATAAGAAGAATACAAACGACAAGCAAAGGGACAATCACGATAACGGAAATCGAAGCCATATTACAAACCGACCTTTCTGTGTTTCACAACAATTCCGGCAAAGCAGCCGGCGCAGATATACGAAAGTGCCATGCCCAGCAGCATTGCCTTGGCAATATCAGGGTTAACCTTGCCGCCCACCCATAGCGCGGCTGCGTAGAACAGGAGCGCCCAAAGCCCGGCTGCAAGCGAGAGCATAATAATGGAAAACCGCTTTCTGCGCAGCGAGAGGGTTTCCGCGATTTGCTGTTCGTTGATACGCGGCGGATTTTCCGCAGCGCTTTGGAAATATGCGCCTAGTTTATCGTCCATACGGCTCGAGCCTCCTTTTTAAGATTTCCCGCGCTTTGTGCAATTGGTACTTGACCGTTCCCTCCGGAAGAGAGAGTAGCGCGGCTGTTCTTTTGACGTCGCAGCCCTCCCGATAATAGAGAACCGTTACCAGCCGATACTTGTTCGGCAACGCATCCACCGCCTCTTTGACTTCCGAAAAGTCTTCCGCGTCGCAGGTGGGTATATTCTGCAGCAAAGCGTCCTTCTCCGCATTGGAGCGGAAGGGGATAAACAGGGATTTCCATTTCTGCCGCCGCAGGGAATCGCGAAAGGTGTTTACGCAAAGCGCAGTGAGCCATCGCTCAAAATCCTGCGCGGAATCATAGCGGTCGAAGAAGCGGTATGCCTTGATCCATGTTTCTTGATACAAATCCTCCGCGTCCTCGCGCTGGGCGCAGAGCTTCAGGCAAAGCCCGAACAGCCGCTTGCCATGCGCGTTTATATATTCATCAAACAACACCGCACCTCCTGTCCTACTTCCATATACGCAGAATTGCTGAGAACGGTTGAACTTTCGCGAACAAGACCTTGCCAAAATTTTGGCAAGGTCTGTCGGAGAATTCAAACTATTTCTTAAACTGCGCCATATCCTCGTATGGGATTTCCACCGGGCAGTAATCGCCTGCCGCAAAAGGCAAGCCCGCTAGAATAATGCCCAATTTGCTTTCCGTAAAATAGTAGTACGTGTCTTTATCTACTGCGAACATGTCCGCCAACTGCGCGCCGAAGTATTCGGAAATGAAATTGGCACTCGGATACTCTTGCAACGTCCAGCTTTCTTCGTTAGCGCGGAATTGTTCGACAAATGCCTCATCAAAGCGATACATCGTGCGCGCGTCAATGCGCTGCGCTGTCTGCAAATCAATGTTTATACTAAACGAAAAATTGTTGGGGTGCGGGGCGCTTTTTACATTCCAAAGCCCTACGAAAACCACACTGAGCATCGCATCGTCGCTGTATTTGATTTCATATTCGCCGCTCAAGGCGAAATCCTCATACGCGGCATTCTTCCAGTCCATTTTTTCGCTTTCATTGCTTAGTGACAGATCGCCCTTATCAAACTGCGCAAGATACGAAACCGCCTCTTCATAAATCATCTGATTGACGTTGGTAAAATCGGTATCGCCTTTTGAGGAAAGCTGCGGAATCAAAAGTTTTATGATGTCCGCCTGCGTTACTAGCGAAACGGTTTTTGACTCGACGGTATACGCCGCTATGGCAGGATTCGGCGGGGAATCGCCCTCCGTCTGCGGCGCGGCTGTATTTCGCGCACAGGCTGTGAACAAGGTGACAACGAGAAAAATGGCAAGTAACTTTCCTTTCACTATGACCCTCCTATTCAAAACAACTGCGAAAAGTGCGTTTCAATCGAGCAGAGAAATGGTTTCCGCTATTTCATCCAAATTGGGGGTGTAATAGGTGATTTTCAGTTCCGATTCGGATAATTCTGTAGCCTTTGGATGAGCAGAAGTTGAAATATCTCTGCTGAATTCTTTATAATACAGCTCCGTGTTGAAAATATCGCGGATAATAAGTTTCCCCGAATCGCCGTCGTAATACACAATCAGCCGCTCTTGAATAAGGTAAGGATTCCAATAGCTTTGCGAGATTTCTTCCTCGTGCGTTTCATAGAATCGATATAGCTGCGCATAGGTGCCGCGATGAAAACAAACGCTTACTATGCTTTCGGACGCATACTGTATTGTAGGCGGTTTCACTGTGTCCGTCCCCTCGTCCATACATTCGCCCGCTTGACTGTAAATGTAGTATGTGTAATTGTGGATATAGGGCATTTCCTCTGCATTGCTTTCCTTACCGTCGTTCTTCTCCGAAGTATGGATAAGCTTGAAATTCTCTGTTTCAAGCAACATTTCGGATGGCGGGGGAGCAAGATTCGGCGTAGCCCCGTCCTCCGTCTGCGGCGCGGCTGAATTTCGCGCACAGGCAGTCAGGGTGAGGATGGTTAGGAAGAGCGCTATCATTCTTTTCATCGTTTTCCCCCTGTTATACCACGCAAGCCGAATGGTCGGCGGTTAGCAGCCGTGTAAGGACTATATCGTAATCAGTTCGTACTCATCGCTGCCTAAGCCCATCTTTTTGCCGTGCGAAATCTGCACGCGCCAGTCGGTGATGCTGTGCGCTGCGTCAAAATGGTCGGGCGCGTCGGTTTCAAAATCCGCCTCTTGATTGCGCGGCATGCGATTGCAAGCCTCCGCACATGCCAAATCCAGCGCAACCGGGTCGAAGGAAGCAAACATGCCCACATCGGGAATCAAGGGCACATCGTTTTCGCCGTGGCAGTCGCAGAAGGGCGAAACGTCCATAACCAAACTGATATGGAAGGAGGGTCTGCCGTCCAAAACCGCCTTGGCATACTCCACCATCTTGCAGCAAAGCAGGCGCTCGCTTTCGTCAAACAGCGACGCAATGGCGTCCGTCGGGCAAATGCCCAAGCAGCGTCCGCAGCCCACGCACTTATCGAGGTCGATCGTCGCCTTGCGATTGGTAATGCAGGGGGCGTCATGCGCGCAGATTTTCAGGCAACTGCCGCAGCCGATGCACTTGCTTTGTTCAATAATCGGCTTGCCGGAGGAGTGCATCTCCATCTTCCCCGCGCGTGAACCGCAGCCCATACCGATATTCTTTATCGCGCCGCCGAAGCCGGTGCCCTCATGCCCTTTGAAATGCGTCAGAGAGATGAACACATCCGCATCCATCACCGCCCTGCCGATTTTCGCCGATTTCACATACTCGCCGTCAACGGGAACTTCCGCCTCATCCGTTCCCTTGAGCCCGTCCCCGATGAGAACATGGCAGCCCGTTGTATAGGGCGTAAAGCCGTTGATGTAGGCGGACTCGATATGGTCAAGCGCATTTTTTCTGCCGCCGACGTAAAGCGTGTTGCAGTCGGTCAGGAAGGGTTTGCCGCCCATCTGCTTGATGAGATCCACAACCGTGCGCGCATAGTTCGGGCGCAAATAGGCGAGATTTCCCGGCTCGCCGAAGTGAATTTTGACCGCGACATACTTGTTTTCCAGCGGCAGGCGATCCATACCCGCAGATAAAAGCAAGCGGGCTAGCTTCTGCTGTTGATTCTCCCGTGTAGTCGTATGGAAGTTCGTAAAATACACCTTTGATTTTTCCATGTGGCACGCTCCTTTGTCCGTTCGTTCATTCCTACAATTCTATAATACCTTTTCACCCGCGTAAATGCAAGAAGGGTTTCCGAAAAATCGGAAACCCTTCATTATTGATTTATTTGTGGTCTACACTGTACATATGCTTGATCAGCTCGAGAACCTTTGCAGAGTAGCCGATCTCGTTATCGTACCAAGAGACGACCTTCACGAAGGTATCGGTGAGGGCAATGCCCGCCTTTGCGTCGAAGATCGAGGTGCGCGTATCGCCGAGGAAGTCAGAGGAGACAACCGCATCCTCTGTGTAGCCCAAAACGCCCTTGAGTTCGCCTTCGGAAGCTGCCTTCATTGCTGCGCAGATTGCATCGTAGCTTGCGGGCTTGGCAAGGTTGACAGTCAGGTCAACAACCGATACGTCCAAAGTCGGGACGCGCATGGACATGCCCGTGAGCTTGCCGTTGAGCTCGGGGATAACCTTGCCGACTGCCTTTGCAGCGCCGGTGGAAGACGGGATGATATTGCCCGCAGCTGCGCGGCCGCCTCTCCAGTCCTTCAGGGACGGACCGTCAACGGTCTTCTGGGTGGCTGTGGTGGAGTGAACGGTGGTCATCAGACCGTCGGTAATGCCGAAGTTGTCGTTGAGGACCTTCGCAATCGGCGCAAGGCAGTTGGTGGTGCACGATGCGTTGGAAACAAAGTTCATATCGGTGGTGTACTTGTCGAGGTTGACGCCGCAAACGAACATGGGGGTGTCGTCCTTCGAGGGTGCGGACATGACGACCTTCTTCGCGCCTGCATCGATGTGCGCCTGTGCCTTTTCCTTCGTCAGGAACAGACCCGTGGACTCGACAACATATTCTGCGCCCAGCTTGCCCCAAGGCAGGTCGGCGGGATTTCTCTCTGCGCTGATGGGGATTTCCTTGCCGTTGACAATGATGGAATTCTCCGTGGATTCCACCGTGCCTGCGAACTGACCGTGCATCGTGTCGTACTTGAGCATGTAAGCGAGATAATCTGCGGGGCACAGGTCGTTGATGCCTACGATTTCAATTTCGGGGAAGTCAACGCTCGCGCGGAAAACCATGCGGCCGATACGACCAAAGCCATTGATACCAACTTTGATGGACATTTATTTTTCCTCCAATTTTACATTACGTCAGCAGAAAATCCGCTGCATTATAATTCCATGACTATTATATACAATAATTTGGATATTAGCAATTGTCAATTTCAATCAAATTTTATCGAATTGACGCCGCTTTTTGAGAAGTATGCCAGATTTGGGCATTAAAGTATCCCCAGTTCGCGCAGTTTCCCTAAGAATTCCGAAACATCCGCGCGCACCTGCGCCTCCTGCGCGTCATATTCGCGCAAAATGCCCTGCACAAGCGCCTCCTCATCCGCTGCGTCGGGCAGGCTCTTCCAGAGAAATGCCCCCACCTCGTTGAGCGTCAGCATCCCGTTGAGATCCAGCGCCGTCTTCCCGGCGGGCACAAGCAGTGTGTCGCCTGCAATTTCGCGCAGGACAAAGTCTAATTTCAGTTCCATGTTTCCTCCTTCGCTGCCTCTTCGCAGCTTGCTTCCTGCGTGAGTGAAAAGACGCTGCGCGTCATTTGGCAAACGTATTCCGGCGGCGCGTCATAGCCCCCCGTTTCGCAGTAGCACATCGCCGCGCACACGTGGCAGCCGTGCGCATAGGCGCAGCTTTGGCAGGCTGCGGGCATGCGGATTGCCTCTACTTTTTCATGAATCTGCCGCCATGCCTCGGCAATACCCAATGCAAGAGCATCCGCAGCAGGTTCGGGCATCATGCCGCAGGGCAACAGCTTGCCGTCCCACGTGAGCCAGAAAGAGCTTCTTCCCGCGCGGCAGCGCATGCCCTCGCCGGGCTGCGCCCCTTCGCAGTCGCCGCTCTCCTCTTTTGAACGCACACCGCCTGCAAGTTCCTGCGCATAGGCGCAAAAGCGCTCGCGCCCCATGCGCAGGCGGTTGTAGTTCACCTCGCACTGCGCGGCTTCCTGCGGGCGCATGCGAAAGCCCTCGCCGAATTTCCCGCTGATGCGAACCGGCGGGAACATATAGGAAGCAGCCTGCGTGTGCACACCCAGTGCAGACGCCTGCTCGAAAACCGCCTGCAAATCCGCGCGGTTTTCCTGCGTTACGGACATATTCAGCTTCACATCGATGCCGCTTTCCCGAAGCTGACGGACATTTTCCATAACGATATCATATGCAGCAATGCCGCACAGACGTTCATAGGTTTCGTTGCTCGTGCCGTACAGAGAGATATTGATGCGGTACGGCGGGTCATTGCGCAGCAGCTCCAGTATCTCGCCGCGCAATAAATATCCGTTGGAATTGATGGAAATCATCAAGCCCATCTTCTTCAGTGCGCTGTAAATCTCGGGGAAATCGGGGCGGAGGGTCGGCTCGCCGCCCGTTAGGAGTAAGAAAACCATCCCCTCGGCGCAGGCTTGCTGCCCCATGGAAATCCACTGCTGTGCCGTGAGTTCCTTCCCGCGCGCCTCCTGCTCCTGCTTCGACAGGTGCACATAGCACATTTTGCAGTCGAAATTGCATCGCGGCGTCAGCTCAAATGTACCCGCGCAGGGATAGCCGCGCTGCGCAGCTTTGGCATGGATATAGCGCGAGAGCCGCGGCTCTGCGCTGCGTATTTCATCCAAATTCCGCGCCTCCCTTCTCCAAGACCGTACGTAGGCAGTGCACCGCAGTTTCGTTCGGCACGCACCGCAGCTTATAAATCGGCACACGCTGCGCAATTTGCGCAGCAAGTTCCAGCGCGCGCTGCGCATCGTCCCTATGCCATGGATTGCGAATCACGCTCGCCATCAGCTGCGAAACCGCCTGCGCGGCGTGCAGCTGCTGCACGTGATTTTCTTTTGCCTGCTCCAGCACAACGATTGCAGCGAGTTTCCCGCCGCCCCTATGGCAAATGTCGGAGGTTCCGCAGTAGGGAATGCTCGCGGCAAAAATCTCGCCCTGCTCCAATTGCAGGAGCGTCTTGTCGCCGTTGAGAATCTTTGCAGTCTTTTCCCACAGCGCGGCTTGCGTGGATTTCCCGATGCCGGAAGGCCCTGTGAACACCAGACTGCCGAACTGCGTCTGTATATGTGAGGCATGAATCGGCAGAGAACCTGCGCAAATCGCCAGATGCTCAAAGGCAACGCAGCCTTCCACAGCGCGCGCTGTGTTTTGGCAAATCGGCGCGATGGTCAGCTCCGCTCTGTTTTCGCAGTAGTTCATCGCCGCATACTCGCGGCGCTCTCCTGCATACACGGCGGAGTAGCGCCTGTGCCACGTGCCGTCGGGCAAGTGCCAAACCCGCGTATTGATGCTTTCAAATTCGCAGGGCGCTTTCGGCGCTTGCGCCAACTGCGCACGGCGCAGCGATATGGTTATCGCGGGCGCTTGCTCGACATCGGCAAAGCGATCGAGCAGCGTACCCTCCAGTAGCGATAAATCTCCCTCGTAGCACACGCACAGGTTGCCGAAACGGGCGAAAAAGCGGCTAGCCATAGGTAATATACAGCAGCTCACAGCCTGCCACGGTGTAGTGCGCGGTTAAAAATTGCCACACGCCGCCCGGCTCAACAGCGTTTTCCAGCGTTGCACGGTAAGCAATGCCGCCGAAATAGATGCCGTCCTTAATCGCCTTATAGCAAACACTCACAGGTCCGTTGATTCTGCTTTGCGTATTGTTGACGAAGTTGATAACCCCGTCCGCCACCTTGATGCTGAATGTATCCTCGTGCAGGGAGAAGACTTTATCGGGTATGGACAAGAGGTTCAAGCCCGGTGCGCCATAGTCCGCCGCGTCGCTGTGCGCCATAGCCGCAGATTCCATCACCAGTGCGCTCTGCCCCGCGGGCAGGCAGCTGAGTTTGAAAAGCGCAGTTTCGCCGCTGCGCGTAGGCACGGTGATTTCGGCGTATTCGATCATTGCATCGCCCGTATTCGTCAGAACGAGCGTCAAAACCTGCTCGACCGGCGCGTCGTTGCCGTCTTCGACAAATTTGCCGCTGTATACGCCCGCGCGTGCAATGCGCAGTTTATCGCTGAGCTGCCCACGGGGAACAAAATCGAGGTCGCTGAAGCCATCGATATGCAGGGAAGCAAGCTCGGTATCCGACATGGGCGCGGGCGTGGTATCCACGCGGTCTATGGGGTGCTCAACCGACCCTATCGGCTTCTCGCGCAGGATAAAATACCCTGCAACGATGAGCGCGGCGACAAGAATCGCCCCGCCGACTGCCAGCGCAGCGCGCTTCGCGCGACTCATTGATGCGAATGCGGAGCTTTTCTTCTTTGCCTTTTTCTTCTTTTGATTCATAGTATACCCTCTCGTTGAAAAATGTGGGAGTCTCGCTCGCGAGACCCCCACAAATTATAGATATGTTACGAGCTGAAAATGCTGAAACCGGGGGTCGGGTTGCCGTAGCAGATACTGCCGCCCTTCGGGGAAATCAGCGTGCAGCCCACCGTTGCGGAAGCAAAAACCCAGCCCTCAAACAGGTCGTCGTAGTACGCTTCGCACCCGGTTGCTTCATTGAAATTCGACTTCATATCGCAGCCGGCAATCGAATCCAACAGGGCGAAGTTTTCATAAAACAGCTCCGGCTTAGTATAAGATTTTTTCATAGTAATCACCTTTTCGCCTTTACTGCATCTAAGTTAACACAGTTCAGAGAAGATTGCAAGCTGTTTTTCAAAAAATTCGAAAAACCCATTTCAATCGCCCTCCTTTACAACTGTGTAGCCGAAATATGCCTGCGCGCTGTCGCCATAAGCCATGATTGCGTTGACAATATCCGGGTTGCTTTGGGAAAGCATTGTGAGCAGAGATTCAATGCTAATATGCAGCGTCGCGCTCAAAGGCTTTCCGGTTGCCTTGCTGTAAACCGTGGCGCTGATCGGCTGGCGCATCTGCGCTGCAGCGAGGGTGTCGCAGGAAGCAACCACAAAGTCACCGAGTACTGAGAGCTTTGCAGTCTGCATTACATCGCCGTAGCTGATACGGACTTCCAAATCGTCAACGCTGTAGCCGCGAGCATAGACAATTAACTGCATCTCAACTGCACTTTCCAAGCCGAGAGCGCGGTAAGCAAAAATCGCCTTGTTCGTACCGTTGCTTGTTTGCGTTTCGGTTGCTGCAAGCACAGGCGCGGACTGTGTGCCCATGAGCTGCTGCTCCTGCGTCAGATCGCTGTTGGCAAGATCGTCTGTCCATTTGTTGAACTGCAATTGTGCCTGCGCGGCGTAGTTGAGCATATCAACGAGCAGGCGGGACAGCTTCTCATCCGTGGACGAATTCAACATAGACATGACCGATTCGCGCACGTTATATGTGCTGGTCGAACCGTGGTAAATCACACCATCCTTCTCGGCATACAAGGTAGCCGTAATATCGCGGGTCAATTCCGGCGCGCTGACTCTCACCTCATAGGCAGAGATTCCGTTTTTGCTGATAGCATCCGTAATAACCTCTTCCCGGCAGCCATCGATACTTGCCACCATATAGTAGCTGTCAAAGCCTTGCAAAGCCTCGCTGTTGACGATGAAATTCGCGCCGATGTAACTTTGCAGGTTCAGAGAATGCATCGCAAAAGACAAGCTCTCATCGAGATACGGATCCTCCGGCGTGCCGTCATCCGGCGGCGTAGGCGGCGTAGGCGGGGTCGTCGGGTCTACAATGCTGTAGTTGCCCAAAAGCTCATTGACCTTCTTCAGCGCCGCGTTCACGCTCTCTTCTGTCATAAACGTGGTGGCAAAGCGCGCTGCATTGCTGTCAGCTGAAGTCCACTTCAGATAGGTCAAAGAGAGAACCGTATCGCCGGTGTTCGTGATGACCAGCGAATCCTGCGTCATATACCCGCCGCTTGCAACATCGAGAGTAATCGTTGCAATATCGGTGATATCGTAGTACATCTCGGTTGCGGTGGAGATGGAAGCCAGCATTTCGCTGCTTCCGAAGCTGACATTGGCAGCTGCAGTGCCGCTGCCCGTCACCGTCTTCATGCCGAGCTGGATGCTCTGCGGCAGGGTCGAGAAGGCAATGCTGAAGGCAACCGCCTGACCCGGTGCAAGATATACTTCGTTATCCGGGCCCAAGCCTGAATACTCAGAGAGCGTTGCGCTTTCCTTGCCGTCGATGAATACCACACCCGATACTACCGCGCCGTCGCGGGTTTCTACGCCTCTGGTTTGCATGGTCGCTGCCGCCGGCGAGACCCCGCCGCCGAGAACGGTGGTGTAGTAGGTCGTTGTGCCGCCTGCGCTATTGACGTACAGCGCAAGGGGCTGCTGTCCGCTGCTGTAGCAGGAGAAGAGCGGGCTGCCGTTATTCGGGTTGTAACGCATGATGTTTCTGTTGGACGAGCCGGTTGCTATAACGCTCGTAACGCCGCTTCCATCGGGCGTAAGTGC
>JAISIK010000070.1 GCA_031262065.1 Oscillospiraceae bacterium
AAACCTTAAAGGTTACGTTGACCTCTCCGGCTTCCAAAGCCGCGAATACCTCTTCCATGTCTACGACAACGCAAAGATCGGGGTCACCAACGAGATGGTGCGCAAATCTGCGGGTAACATGCTCGACTTCCCCTACGAAATGGCGGTCACTTCCATAGAGGGTGCGATGCTTCACATGGGCGGGTATTACCACCCCGTGCAGTCATTGCCAAATCAGGTCTTTTATTACATAGTGTATGCCAACATCCCGGAGGGCTACGCCCTGCATATGGCCAGCAACGGCATCGGCGAGGGGTCTTCTTCAAACTGGCTGACCTCGAACCTCGGGACAGGGCAGTGGCAATGGTACATCGGCAGAACGGTCTGCGGCAGCAGCGGCACGTTCAGAAGCTTGGGCTTCCTTTGCCTTGAAAACGTCGCAGGCAAGGATGACTCCGTGCAATGGCGCGTCGGCTACAGCAATATTTTCAGCGTCACCGAGTTTGCCGAATAAGCACCGACCCTGCGTGAACATCGCGGCAAGCCTCTTAAAACCGTGAAAAAGGCGCAATACTGCAAAAAACCGCCGCAAGGGGAACCCCTTGCGGCGGGCTTTTTTTGCGGCGGAATTTCCTTTTCGATGTTTGCAATCTGTCGCCCGTTCGACATGGTGCATATGATAGAATATCTATAGATAGAACGGCGGCGTTGCGCACCGCTTGTTCCGAGCAGGCAACTGCCGATGCTGCGGAAACATCTGCAGATAAGACAACGGCAGTTGTGTCAGACTGTTCGTTCCCTTTCTGCCAATAACCGTGACTGCTCTGCCGTCACGGTTCGCTTTTTGCAACTGCGTTGGATACGCCGGGAGGTTACAGCAATTTTCGTTTTGCTGTAACCTCCCTTATTTTGATGCAAAGTGTTCGCAGAGAAAATTTCATCGCATTTCCCTTTTACCGTTGCAGAATTATGTCGGATATGGTAATATTAAACTGATATTTTAGCAATATTGTACAACGCTTTAGATCAAATCGTCCGGGAGTTAACTAGATCTTGTATTATCAGTCATGCTAATAAAAAAACCTGCAAACCTGTTGCAATTATTACCCAAAAGTAATAATATATGTTTAGGGGGAATCACTCTGGGAACAATAGAAAAAGTCGGTGGGTTTCACAAGATTTATTCGGTTTCGCACTTTTTCAAAGACTTCGAAAAAGTGTTTAACAGCAAAGCCAAACGACCGACTGCCTATGATCGTTGGCTTAATGAACGTTTGCATACGCTTGATGAGGCTAAGAGGGCTGACGCCATCAAGCCGAAGTTTGAACATCTCAGCAACGAAACCCCTCCGCTTTGGTCAATACGTACCATAAAAGGCGAGACTCCGGGCAATGCACGGGTATTATTTGCTTTCTTCGGAGACAATGACAATGTACTTCTCTTATGCCCGTTTTATGAAAAAGCATCCTCGGACTACACTGCAGCTAAAGCAAAAGCGAAAGCACGTTTCAAAGGCATCAACTGGTCTGAATTGGAGGAAGAACAATGACAACAAACAACTGGCTTAGAGATAAGTTTACTACAGAAGAATGGGAGACGCAAAGGCAATTGTCCTACATTTCCTTACAAATACAACGGTATCGTTCTGACAACAATATGACCCAAGCGCAGTTTGCAGAACAATTGGGCGTATCGCAAGGGCTCATTGCTAAATGGGAAAGCGGAAGGCACAACTTTACTGTCCGTACGTTAGTAGAATTGTCGCTAAAATTGCACATCGACCTCGCTGATTTATTTAAGTGCAAGCGAATAGACGAAAGTGCATCTAAAAATTTCATCGAAAGTATTAAGAAACCCGAGGTTATCCCCGCAAACAGCATGAAAGTCGTTCCTCTTACTATATTGAATAGCTCCTCAAATTTGGGAGGTATAGCATGTTAGAAATTAATAAAATCTCTGCAAAACTGACTTTCGTGAATTCCATTATTGAAACGTTCCAGATGAAAAACTCAGTTTTTCATCTGGATGATTCGGCGAAAAAGGGCTTTGGTATGGATGTTGGCGTTGTAGATATTTTCTCGAAGGATTCTCATTGGTATGGATCTGTTTTGCTGAAAGTCGGAGTTCGAATTGAAGCAAATTCTCCAAACGAAACGGTCGCAGATATCGAAAATGCTGACTTCGATGTAGAAATGCAGGTGCGCGGTATTTTCTCCGCAGCAGACGATATGCCCGAAGAAGAATTTATTAAGATGCTGCATCTCAATGGTGTAACTTGTGTATACAGCATTGCCCGCGCAAAAATGGAGCAAATCACCGCAGCCGCTTTTGCTACAGGAAAAATTGTCCTGCCAATGATAAATATTTTAGAGTTTTATAAAGAGAAGACGGCAGCCTCTCAGTAATAAATGAATAAACCGGGGCTGTAGCAAAACATAATTTGCTACAGCCCCGGTTGCACGTATCTTATTTCGATTTCGGGCCGGCTGCTGCGATGTGTGCGGGCATGTTCGGATACTTCTTGGCGAAGTTGTTCGAGAACATATCCGCCAAGCGGTTTGCCTGCGCATCGTAGGCTGCTTTGTCCGCCCAGGTCTCGCGCGGGTTCATGATTTCGTCGGGAACATTCGGGCAGCTCTGCGGCACATCGACGTTAAACACGTCGTGGTGCTTATACTCGACCTTGTCGAAGTCGCCGGTGAGGGCGGCTGTGACCATGGCGCGGGTGAACTTCAGCTTCATGCGCGAACCGACGCCGTAGGGGCCGCCGGACCAGCCGGTGTTAACCAGATACACCTTCGCCTTGCTCTCTTCGATGCGCTTGCCGAGCATTTCTGCGTAGACGGACGGATCCATCGGCATGAAGGGCTCGCCGAAGAGGGTCGAGAAGGTCGGCTGCGGCTCGGTGATGCCGCGCTCTGTGCCTGCAAGTTTGGACGTAAAGCCTGTGACGAAGTGGTACATCGCCGCATTCTCATCCAAACGGGAGATCGGGGGCAGGACGCCGAAGGCATCCGCAGTCAGGAAAATAACCACCTTCGGTGTGCCGCCGACGCCGGGAATGGCGGCGTTGGAGATAAAGTCGATGGGGTAGCCCACGCGGGTGTTCTCCGTGAGGCTGTCGTCGTCGAAGTCGAATTCGCGGGTGGCATCGTCCATCACGACGTTCTCAACGAGCGCGCCGAAGCGGATGGCGTGATAAATCTCCGGCTCGTTTTCTTCCTTGAGGTTGATGCACTTTGCGTAGCAGCCGCCTTCCATATTGAAGATGCCGTCGTCAGACCAGCCGTGCTCGTCGTCGCCGATGAGCTTGCGGTTTGCATCTGCCGAGAGGGTCGTCTTGCCCGTGCCGGACAGACCGAAGAAGACTGCGGTTTCGTTGGTTTCGGGGTCCATATTCGCCGAGCAGTGCATCGGCAGGACGCCTTCCTTGGTCAGCACGTAGTTCATCGTGGAGAAGACGCTCTTCTTGATTTCGCCGGAATACTGCGAGCCGCAGATAACGATAAGGTGCGCCTCGTAGTCGATCATGATGGCAGCTTCGGAGTTGACGCCGTCAACAGCCGGGTCGCACTTGAAGCCGGGCGCGGCGAGAATGGTATAGTCCGCCTCGCCGTAGGCTGCAAGCTCGTCTGCAGTCGGGCGAATGAGCAGCTGGTGGATGAAGAGATTCTGCGACGCCATTTCATTGACCACGCGGAACTTCTTTGTATGCTTCGGGTCTGCGCCTGCAAAGCCGTCGAAGATAAAAATCTCGCGGTCGTTCAGATAGGCGCAAACCTTGTCTTTGATGGCGTCGAATTTTTCCTTCGAGATCGGGCAATTGACCTTGCCCCAAGCGATATCGTCGTGCACCGCGGGGGTATCGACGATGAATTTGTCGTTAGGCGAGCGGCCGGTGTACTTACCCGTGGTAACGACCAGCGCGCCGGTGTTGCTGAGTTTGCCCTCGCCGCGGCGAAGAGCAGCCTCGGTCAGCTGCGCAGGGCCGAGATTGCGATGGACCGTATTGCTTGTGAAAATACCCAATTTTTCGAGTCCGTAGGTTTCCATAGTGTCTCCTCCTGAAAATGATTGCCGCACGGTTGTGCAGTCTGTATTGGCCTTCGTGCAAAATGAAAGCCATTGTTTACCAAATACCATTATAGCATAGTAGCTGCGGAATATCCATACTATTTTTGCAATATTTTTCGTCTTTTCCTGCAAAAACCCCGCACGAGATTTCGTGCGGGCTTTTCGTATTCGTATTATTCCAGTTCGTCGAGATTCTTGCTGAAGCTGTCCAGACAGTGCGCCATAAACCAGTCCAGCTCCGGGAGTTGCATCTGCAAAAGCGCCGTTCTTGTCTGCACAGCTGCGGAGGCGAACTCCTGATTGCCGGTTTTCAGCTCCTCGATGCACTTGATGTGCGCCGAGAGCTTGTCCGCCGCTTTGACGATGCTGCTGACCGCAGCGTCCGTTTCGTGCAGAAGCGGTGCGTAGCTTTCGCGCAGCTGTTCGGGAAGCATTTGCAGCAGCTTATTCGCGCTGATTTTCTCCACCTGCTTATACGCCTGCTTGATATCGGGATTGTAATACTTCACAGGCGTCGGCAAATCGCCCGTGAGAATTTCCGACGCATCGTGAAACAGCGCAGCGCTTGCGCACAAGTCGGGGTTGGCGTCCAGCCCCAAAATATCGCGGCGAATCAGCGCCAGCGCATGCGCAAGCACCGCAACCATATGGCTGTGCTCCTGCACATTTTCCGAAAAGCTGTTGCGCATCAAGCCCCAGCGCGTGATATAGCGCATGCGCGAAACCAGCGCGTAAAATTCATATTCTTCCATCATGACTCTTCCTCATAGCGGCGGTGCGGACGCTGCCCGAGAGGTGCAACCGCTTCGCGGCTTTGGACTTCCTCCCGCATGGGCTGTTGCGGCGCGGGCTGCACCGTCTGCTTTCTGTAATACTCGCCGCGAACCGCGCTGGCAATCTCCGCATAGAGCGCGTAAAACGCCGCATGGGAGTTCGGCGCGGTGTACGCGTCGCTCAGCCACGCGCAGGACTCTGGCATAAGACTGCCGAAATGCTTGGAAAACGCATAGCCCACGCCGAGCGCCTCCGCAAAGGGCAGCATGCGGTAAAAATACTGGGCATCGAGATATGTAAGCCGCTGCAACGCGCCCTGATCGGCGCGGCGCAGGAAGCTGCGCAGCCCCAAAAGCCGCCGCAGCCGATCCGTCCCCGCGTCGCTGCGCTTGCCGCCGAAAATCGTCGTCAGTGCGCAAAAGCCTTGCAAAAGCAGGTTCAGAAGCATCAGCCCGCTGCAAGAGGCAGCGCCCGCCAAAAGAAGCAAGGTCAGTGCGCTTGCCCCGCCGAGCCCGAAGGCAAGCCAACGCCGTCTGCGGTAAATGGACAGAGTCGCATGCTGCACAAGCGCGCACATGGCGCAGCCGAGCAGCGTCAGAATCGGCAGGAAAACCCAGCGCGAGGCAGTTGCCGGCAGAAGCCTGTCGAACAGAAGCAAGCTCATCGCCCCGCCTGCAAGAAGCCCCATGGCGCGCAGCAGAAGCGGACTGCCGCTTTTGCCGCTGAACAGGCGGCGATTCCAGCCGCTGATAATCTGCTCGCGCGCACCCTTCACCGCCGCGCGGAAGCGCAGGCTTTGCGCGTCGCAGGCGTCGCCCGAACGGAAAATGCCGTAAAACAGCCGCCGCTCGGCGGGTTTTCGCTCGTTGCCCATCTCCATATGCTTGCGCACAATAATCCGCCCGCGGCGATTGCGATAAATCGACAGATAGCCGAGATTCCCCCAATGCGCGAGCATCCCGAAGGCGTCGGGCGCTTCGCCGGAAATCTGGCAGGGGATTTCCCCCGCGGTCGCCTCCATATCGATGCTCTGCTGCTGCCTTGGAAGAATCAGCCCGTAGCGCAGGCGGAAGAACCAATAAATCGGCGCTGCCGCAAAGAGCAAAAAGAAGAGAATCTTATCAAAGGCAGCGGTTTTGCCCGGTTGATGGCGCAAATCAAAGGTATCCGCCGGGAAGCGCAGCTGCATGGTCATCGTTTCATGGTCGAGAAGGTCTGCGGTATTTGTCGCCGTGACGACATTTTCCGCGATGGTAATTGCAAGATAATTGTCCGCCACGTCGCCGCCGTAGCCGCTGACCCACGTGGGCATGTTTTCCACTGCCGCAGGGAAGGTCACTTGCAGGCGGTAACTCTTGATGGCATACGCCCAGCCTGCCTCCGGCAAGCGGAGGAGGAAACTCTGCCCAGTATCGGTGTTTTCCACCGCGCAGGGGAGGGTAAAGCTGCATACAAAGCGCTGCTCGCCTTGCAGCGCAGCGCCCGAGATGCGCAGGGCGGTAACCGCCCCAATCTCCGTCGTATCGTAGTCCCAACCTTGCAGGGAAATATCCTCGGCGTCCGCGCCCAAGGGAATGACAAAACTCCCGGGCGACGCCGCAAACGAAACGTCGGCAGTCAATGTGACCGCGCTCGACCCGTCCGCCCGCACGGTGACTACCGCGTCAAGCGCCGTAATCTCCGCGTCAGCCGCAAAAACACCCAGGCTTAAAAGCAGCGCACACAGCGCCGCAATCAGGATTCTGCGCATCGCGCCACGCTCCTTCCCGCATTCTCTCTACACAATATCATAATTGCTCGAAAAATGCAATGCGGGGGCATCGTGCTTCCGCGCGTTTTTTGTTGACAGTGCGCGGCGCAGATGGCATAATAAAAGAAAGATCGCCACTGTGGGAGGTCGCTATGAACGTTAAAGCGCGGTTTTTGCCAAAAAAAAGCAGCGGCGGCAGCCGCATCCTCAGCTTAGAGCTTTTGAAGGTGCTCTCTGCATTTTTGGTCGTGTTTTACCACCTTGCCTACTATAAACTCGATTACGGCTTCGCCTTCGGCGCGGTTTACAGCCCGAACGCGAACCGCATTCTTATGTGCTTTGCAGCATGCAGCGTACCAATTTTTTTCCTGGTCAACGGCTACCTGATGTTTCACCGCAAGCGCAGCTGGCAATCGGTGTACGCCAAGGCTGCAAAAATCCTAGTCCTCATGCTGGTTTGGCATTGGCTGGGGTTTCCGAGCTGGTTTTTCCGCACGCTGGTGATTTTGTACCTGCTCTTCCCGCTGTTTCAGTACTGTCTGGAGAAAAAGCCCGCCCTGTATCTGCTGGGCTGCATTGCGGTTTTTCTGATGCCCTTTGTCTATAACTTCGCCCTGCTTTTTCTCAAACGGGCAGGAGTAGAAAGCCTGGGGCCTCTTTCCATCGCCAACTTAAACCCGACGGGCGCATTTACCATGTACGGCGCGCTGTACTTTCTGCTCGGTCCCCTGCTTGCAAAATGGAAGAACGTCCCCGTTTGGGCATGCATCGTGTCCATCCTTGCGGGCTGGGCGTTGGTGGTTTTCGAGGGCGTCAGCTATACAAATCTCAACGGCAGCATGTACGACGCTGTAAACAGCGCCTTCCCCACCATCGGCGCATTGCTGCTGGCTACAGGGCTATTTTTGCTGCTCTCCAAAGGGAGTTACACCCGCGCCTCCCGCCCCCTGATGTTTTTGGGCGGCTCGGTCATGCCGGTCTATTTGATGCACATGGTGTTTATCAACCTTTTCCAGCGCATTTTTGGCTACGGGGAGCTCTCCCTCCCCACTTCCGTGCTTCTTTCCGCCGTGGTCTTCGCCCACTGCGCGCTGTACGGCAAGCTCTTTGAGAAAACGCCCGTGCTTTGCTGGTTCATTCGGATATAGCGCCCTTCTTGCACACAAAGCGGTCGAAGACCGCAAGCAGGCTCGGCAGCACGAAAACCACCAGCAGCGTCGAAACCAGTGCGCCGCGGGAGATAACAAGCAGAATTTCCGCAACTTCCGCCTGCGAAGTGCGCAGGCAGAAGCCCAAAACCGCCGTGACGATAACCAAAATCGAGGCGGAGGTTACAATGGTGTGCATCGACCGCCCGAGGCTCTTCGCCAAGGCGTCGCGCACAGGCAGAGTCTGCCGCGCCTCGCGATAATCGCTTGTGAGCAAAATGCCGTAGTCCACCGTCGCGCCCATTAAGATGCACTGCACCACCAGCAGCGGCAGGTAGCCGATGCTCCTGCCCTGTAAGTGTATTGTGCCCATGGTGATATACACCGCGCACTGAATCACGGGCACTAAAATCGCGGGCACGCAGACCGAGCGGAACGAGAACAGAATCACGATGAAAATCGCTGCGGCGGTGAGCATCGTGATTTTTTGCATTTCCGCGGGGAAGCGCTGACGCATCTCCCGCGCCACGGCTGCGCTTCCGACGAGATAGTGCGTGCCCTCGAGCTGCGCGTCCAGCGAATCGAGGAAGGCAAAGGTCTGCGCCGACTCCTGCGGATAGCTTGTGCCCAGAATCATGCGCCCGTGCGCTTGCCCCACGAACTGCGCTTTGCCCTGTTCCATGTGCGCACTGCTCTGCGCAAGCAGGCTTCGCTGCTCTTCGCCGAGCGGAAGCTCCTGCGCGGATGAGAGAAAACTTACGAAATCATACAGCGAAATTGTACCGCGCGGCTCGTCGCCATGGCAAACTGCGTAGTAGCGATACAGCATCTGCGCAAGTTCCTTGTTAACGGACAGAATTTCCGCAAATTCCTCTGCCGTGAGGCTCTGCGGCAGGAGCGCTGCAAGCTGCTGCGCATCCACGCCGCTCACAGCGGAAATCTCCTCGGCGGACATGCCGCTTCCCAAGAGCGCGAACAATTCAAGCTGCTGCGACAGTTCCTGCGGCAGAAGCTGCGCAGCCTGCGGGTCAGTTGCAAGTTCCTGCAAGAATGCAGCCATATCCGCAAACACAATCGCCTGCGTTTTCTCCCCCAAATACTGCGTATACAGCAGGGCGCAAAGCCGCTCGTCCAGCCCCAGCGTCTGCGCCATTTCCGTGTAGGAACGCTGCGCCCCGATTGTGGAGGCGTAACTGCTGACGGACAGGACGTTTTCGTCCTTTGCAAGGCTTTGGGCAAGCGCGCCCATATTCGCCTCGTCTTTGTTCTCGTAAATCACGACAATGCGGGTTTCCTCCGGGAAAACCTCGTCCATCTTGCTTTGCAGCGGGTCAGTATAGGTGATTTCCAGCTTGTTTTGCAGGAAGTACCCGCCCGCAAGCAGCCCCACAATCAAAAACGGCATCAAAAATCGCGTCTTATAGGCGAATTTTCCGACCTTCGTCATTTGGAAATGCAGGGATTTCTTCTTCGTCTTGCCCTTGTCAAGAAGCAGAATCAGCGCAGGAAGCACTGTAAAAATACAAAGCAGGCTGAAGAATACGCCCTTCGCCAAAACCAGCCCCAAGTCTTTGCCGATGGTGAAACTTAGAAACACCAGCGCGAGCATGCCCACAATGGTCGTGACCGCGCTGCCGGAAATGGCTGCCATCGACTTTGCAAGGGCGGCTTTCATTGCAGCCTTCCTGTCCGCTGTTTGCTGCAGTTCCTGCCGATAGCGGCTCAGCAGCATAATGGAATAGTCCATCGAGAGCACAAGCTGCAAAACCGCTGCAACGGCGTAGGTGATGTTTGAAATGCTCTCGAAGAGGATATTTGTCCCCATATTGAGCAAGACCGCAACCGCCGTGGCAGCCAAAATCAGCGCGGGGTCCAGCCACGAATCGCACATAAGCAGAAGGATGCCCAGCAAAATGAGCAGCGCAATGCCGATAATCTGCGACATAAACTCGCTGACGCTTTCCGTCTGCGCGTCGCCGCCGCTGACGGGATCATAGTCTGCGCACAGTTCCTTCGCCTGCGCAACCGCAGCCTCCGCTTCCGGCGAGCCGCTGGCAGCTGCCAGCTCCAAAACGTAGAGCGTATACGCGCCCTTGTTATATTGCGCGGTGCCCGGCTCGTAGGACACGCTTTGCACATGCGCAAGCTGCGCAAACGCCTCGCGCAGATGCATCTTTTGCGCCTCGGGCACGTCCTTGAGCATCAGCCGCAGACTCGACGCAGGCGCAAATTCCTGAGACATAAGCGCAAGCCCCTGCTTTGCTGCGGAATCGTCGGGCAGATACACCGTCATGTCCTTATTGACCTTGACCAGCGTCATGAAAAAGCCGCAAGCCAGCGTCAGAAGCAAAAACAGCAGCAAAATGACCGTCCGTTTCTCCACAATAAAATTCGTTACACGCTTCACAGCCACTACCTCCGTTCCCGTATTGACAAACACCCTATACTTTCAGTATAATGACACTGTGTTGCTTTTGCAACCGCCAGATGCTTTGATTTCGTCTTGCAGGCAACAATCCCCCGCGCACTGTCGCTTATATTTTTAATTCTTTGTGAAGGAGAAGCGTATGAAGGAAAGCCGAAAAACACGGTACACGCAGACCGCCCTGCGCGACAGTCTGCTGGAGTTGATGCGGGAAAAACCCTTTTCGCGCATCACGATAACCGAGCTTTGCCAGCTTGCAGACATCAATCGCACCACGTTTTACGCCCACTACTGCGATTTGGACGATATGCTGCGGCAGGTCGAAAACGAAACCATCGTTTGGCTGGAAGAAATCGTTGTGCAACTGAAAGACAAAGTCGGCTCGAACGAAATGCGCGAGGTGCTTGAGGGCGTTTTTACGCGCATTGCGCAGAAAAAGGAATACTTCGGCACGCTTTTGAGCGAGAAGAGCGACGTCGGCTTCCAAAAACGCATCATCTATGCGATTTACGAAAAAAGCGAAACAGCGCTTGTCCTATCCGGCGCGCCCGCGCAAAAGCGGCGGAGTCTGGCAGCCGTATTTATCGTCAACGGCACGATGGGCATTTTGCAGCAGTGGCTGCAATCCGGCTGCAGCTACTCGCCGAAGGAACTGGCGCAGCTTATTTGGGAATTCTCCAAACAATATTAGATTTAGATAGTGATTCGGGGAGGGCAATGCCCTCCCCGATTATTCTTGACCTACGTTTCGGATGCTATACATCCTGTGCAGGCTCAGAAATCCCGCAGTAAACTGCCGCATATAGTTCCAGAAGCCAATCCCGCTCAGCCCATAGGTATCAATCAGGCGGTACTTGGCAATTGCGCTGCGCGGGTCTTCATACCAAACCTCGTGCATCAGCCCCTGCGCATCGCGGTAATTGAAATACGGCGTCTGCGCAGTCTGGTCAAATTGGATTTCTGCATTGTTGCGCACCGCGCGCTGCGGCGCGGTCTCGCTGGAAATCAGCTGCGCCCGCGACGTGCCCTGCACGAAGGGAAGCGTCCAGTCATAGCCGTAATTGGGAAAGCCCATAATGATTTTCTCAGGCGCGATGGCAGTTACCGCATAATCGAGCACCCGCTTCACCGACGCTAAGGGCGCAACCGCCATCGGCGGACCGTATGTATAGCCCCATTCGTAGGTCATCAGCATCACGCGGTCGCTGTTTGCGCCGATTGCGGCATAGTCATGCGCCTCATACAGAAGCCCCGGCTGGTCTGCGGAGGTCTTCGGCGCAAGCGCAACAATCAGCTCATAGCCCCGCGCATTGACCGCACTTCGCAGGCTGCCGACAAAGTCCGCGTACGCCTGCCTATAGGCAGGGTCGAGATACTCAAAGTCCAAATCCAGCCCCTGATACCCGCGGTTTTCCATTTGACTGGTCACATTCGCAATGAAGCGCTCGCGCAGCGCGGGGTCGTTGAAGAGCGGTATTGCACGCTCCGTGGAAAAACCGCCCTCCTCGGTGAGTGTCGAAAGGCTCATATAGGGAAGCACGTTGTACTCATACGCCTTTGCAATCAGCGCCTGATCATCCGGCACAACAAGACTGCCGTCCGCGCCAATGCCGTAGGTAAAGGGCATCAACATCGTCGCATCGGGCAGCAAAGAGCGGATTGTCACATCGCCGACCGAAGGGTAGGCATACCCGTGCGCGCTAATCTCGCGGGTGGGTTCTTCTGCATAGCTGAGAATCAGCTCTTGCCCGGGTGCAATCTGCGTTTGCCCGTGCAAATCGGGGTTGTTTCGCAGAAGCGTCAAGGTCGAGAGAGAAAAGCGCCCCGCAATCGAATTGAGCGTGTCGCCCTGCTGTACAATGTACGTCTGCGCGGGTGTGAGCACGAGCAGGTTCTGCCCCACCGCCAGCGCGGTGTCGATGCCCAGCGCGTTCCAAATCGCCAGCTGACGGGCAGTTACGCCGTACATCGCGCCGATGCGCAGCAGGGTCTCGCCTGCCTTTACCGTGTGAATCGTCAAAGAAATCACCTCCCGCTATCGTATGCAGCGGGAGGTGCTATGGTGCATATTACAGGATTTGACCGAATACGCCGTCGCCGTAAGGCGCTTCAATGCGCACAAGGCGCACTTGGTTTTCTAACGCGTCGCCTTCAGCGTAAACCATTACGCCGTTTTTGGCATGCCCGGAGAAGAGCCCCTGCGCCCCCTGCTCGAACAAAACCTCCTGCCGGCTTCCGATGAGCGCGTCTTGAAAGCGCTTGGCGAGCCGCTCCGCACAGTCGCCTGCCCGCGCGGAGCGCGCAGACTTCTCCGCCTTGGACAGTTGCTGCTGCATGTTTGCAGCGGGCGTTCCCGCGCGGCGGGAGTAGGGGAAAACATGGATTGCCGCAAAGCGGCAGGTTTCTGCAAAGGCAAGCGACTGCGCAAATTCCGCCTCGGTTTCGCCGGGGAAGCCGACAATGAGGTCCGTGGTGACCGCGCAGTCGGGGAAATGCTCGCGCAAAAGCGCGACGCTTTGCAGGTATCTTGCGGTATCATATTTGCGGTTCATGCGTTTGAGCACGCCGTCGCAGCCGCTTTGCAAGCTCAGATGGAACTGCCCGCACAGATTCGGCAGCGCTTTCAGACGCAGGCAAAACGCCTCGTCGACAATGCGCGGCTCGAGCGACCCCAAACGCACGCGAAGCGCCGGGACAGCGTCGCAAACCGCGCAGACCAAATCCGCAAAGCTGCTGCCGTCCTTGAAATCCTGCCCCCAGGAGGCGACCTCGATGCCGGTTAAAACCAGCTCCTTATAGCCGTTTTCAGCCACCGCCCGCGCCTGCTCCAGCGCCTGCAACAGCGGCAGCGAGCGCACTCTTCCGCGGGCGTAGGGGATGATGCAATAGCTGCAAAAATTGTTGCAGCCGTCTTGCACTTTCAGCATGGCGCGTGTGCGCGCTGCAAGCCCGCCTGCAGGAAGCATCTCAAATTGCCTGCGTTCGGCGGCGTTATCCACATGAACAAGCGCTTCTTGCAGCTTGCTCTGCGTAGCTTGCACAAGTAGCCGCACAAATTCTTCCTGCCCGCCGCTGCCGGAGATAACATCCACGCCAAGTGCCCGCACCGCCTGCGTGTTTACCTGCGCATAGCAGCCGCATACGCCGATTACCGCCTGCGGATTTTCCTTGCGTATGCGGCGAATGAGCGTACGATTTTTGCGGTCTGCCGCGGCTGTGACGGTGCAGGTGTTGATAATATAGGCATCGCAAGGCTCGTCGGGCGCACCAAGCGTGTGCCCCAAAGCGAGAAGCCGCTGCTCCATCGCCTGCGATTCGTATTGATTGACTTTGCAGCCCTGCGTGTAGCATGTAAATTTCATCGATTTCTCCCAATACCGCAGCGTAATATCCGTATTATAGCGGAAGGCGGCGAAAATGTACAGCCCCGATTCCCGCGCGGTTTTTTCGGCATACGCAGCGGCGCAGCCTCATACGCTTGTACCATGATAGGCATACGCGCAAAACTCTACGCAGCGTGTGCCCAAAGCGGGAGGCTGAGTTTATGAGAAAACAAATTCTTGCACTTCTTTTGGTGGCGGCGTTGCTGCTGCCCGTATTCCCCGTTGCAGCCGCTGCTGCGATTGAAGTCCCTGCGCCGTCTGCCATTTTGATGGACGCAGCGACCGGGACGGTTCTGTACGAAAACAATGCAGATGAAAAATTGTCCCCGGCGTCGGTGACAAAGGTTATGACCCTGCTTTTGGTAATGGAAGCCCTCGA
Source organism: Oscillospiraceae bacterium (assembly GCA_031262065.1). GTDB lineage: Bacteria > Bacillota > Clostridia > Oscillospirales > Oscillospiraceae > JAZOXB01. The sequence continues at coordinate 13,914 of JAISIK010000070.1, forward strand.
CGCCGGGCGCATCGGCTGGGACGATATGGTCATTGCCTCAGACGCAGCAGCGGGCAAGGGCGGCTCGCAGGTCTACTTAGAGCCGGGTGAGCAGATGAGTATGGACGAAATGCTCAAATCCGTAGTCGTCAGTTCGGCGAACGACTGCGCCACAGCGCTTGCCGAGCACGTGGCGGGCAGCGAGGCTGCCTTTGTTGAAAAGATGAACGCCCGCGCAGCGGAGCTGGGCATGAACAACACGCATTTCGTCAACTGCACAGGGCTAGATGACGACGCAAATGCGGCGGAGCACCTGACAACGGCTCGTGACATTGCCATTATGTCCCGCGAACTGCTCACCCACGAGCGCATCAAGGACTACACCACCATTTGGATGGACACCGTGCGCGGCGGGCAATTCGGACTATCGAACACCAACAAACTTGTGCGCTTTTACGAGGGCACGACGGGTCTGAAAACGGGCTACACCAGCGGCGCGGGGCACTGCCTTGCGGCCTCTGCCGAGCGTGACGGCATTGAGCTGATTGCCGTGGTGCTGCACTGCAAAAGCTCAACCGATCGCTTTGAGTCCGCCAAGGCGATGCTCGACTACGGCTTTGCCAATTATGCGCTCGTATCCGCCGCTCCGCCTGAAGAACTGGCAGAAATTCCCGTCCTTTTGGGGAAGCAATCGACGGTGCAGCCGATTTTGCAGGAGTCCGCGCCCATTCTCATTGAGAAGGGACTGCAGGCAAGCGTGACCAAAACGGTCAGCCTTCTTGAAGAGGTCGAAGCACCGATTGCAGCCGGGCAGCAACTCGGCACGCTGCTCATCGAGGCAAACGGGCAGGTGCTTGCGGAAATTCCCATCATCGCCCCGCAGGCGATTGAAAAGCTCTCGTGGTGGGATTTGACCGCAAAAATCCTGCGGCGACTGTGCATGGCGAGCGAGTAAGGGAAGCGAATGCGTAGAAATCGGGCGGACTGCAAATGCAGCCCGCCCGAATCGTTGATTCTCCTTGCAAGAAATCGCAAAGCGTGGTATACTAGTAACGGCGCAGAACCATTCAAACCGTCCTACGCCGTTAGGAGAAACGCATGTCTATAGATGTAAGAAGTGAAATACAGCCCTTGAAGAAGGTGCTTTTGCATTGCCCCGGGCAGGAGCTGGAGCAGCTTGTTCCCCAGTCGATGGAGCGGCTGTTGTTCGACGACATCCCCTATCTGCGCGGCGCGCAGAGCGAGCACAACCAATTCGCGGCACTTTTGCGCGAGCAAGGCGTGGAGGTTGTGTATCTGGTGGACTTAGTCTCCGCAACCTTGGAAAAAAGCGCCGCGCTGCGCGAGCAGTTTATTAAAGACTTTATCAGCCGCAGCGGCTGCGTGGCGGAGAGCTATCGCGATGCGCTGACGGAGCTTCTTCTGTCCTGCCCCGATGCTGCAACGCTTGTGCGCAAAACCATGACGGGCGTTCGTTTCGACGAACTGTCACTGCGCGGCGCGTCCACGTTGGCGTCGCTTCGCTTAGACCGTATGCACTTCGTGCTCGAGCCGATTCCCAACTTGTATTTCACGCGCGATCCCTTCGCCTCCATCGGGCACGGCGTTGCGCTGCACCATATGTACTCCGTCACCCGTTCGCGCGAGACGATTTACAGCGACTATTTCCTGCGCTATCACCCGGACTATGCGGGAAAAGTGCCGTTTTACTATACCCCGGACGAGCCGTATTCGCTCGAAGGCGGCGATATTCTGAATCTCAGCGCACAGACGATCGCAGTCGGCATCTCTCAGCGCACAATGCCCGAGGCAGTGGAGCGTCTGGCGAAAAATATTTTCACGGACGAAACCAGTCAGATTCGCAGTCTGCTTGCAGTGGACATTCCCAACACGCGGGCGTTTATGCACTTAGACACCGTCCTGACGCAGGTCGATAGGGATAAATTTGTCGTGCACCCCTCGATAATGGACAAGCTGCAGGTCTATGAGCTGCGACCGGGCAAGCAAGGCGCGCCGACTGTGCGCCGCTTGGACGAACCCTTCGACAAAATCCTGTCCCGCGCAACGGGCGCCGAGAAGACAACCTTGCTGCAATGCGGCGGCGGCGATCAAATCGCGGCGCAGCGCGAGCAGTGGAACGACGGCTCAAATACCCTCTGCGTCAGCCCGGGCAAGGTCGTTGCCTACGACCGCAACTACGTAACCAACCACCTGTTAGAGGACAACGGCGTAGATGTTCTGCGCACGCCGAGCGGCGAGCTTTCGCGCGGACGCGGCGGCCCGCGCTGCATGAGCATGCCGCTGATTCGGTAAATCTTCACGAATTTTACACATTATTCATCCTTTTCTCCCGTTTGTGTTATATAATGTGTATGAATGCAGTTGCACACCGTGTGAATGGAAAGGAGATGGGGATATGGATCTGGAAAAAAAGTTAGAAGCGTATTGTCAGCTGTGCCTGCGCAACAATGTCATTGCGCCCGCGCTCTATGCGCAGTACGGCGTTAAGCGCGGTTTGCGCGATGAAAATGCGCAGGGCGTCCTCACGGGGCTGACCAATATTTCAAAAATCATAGCAAGCAAAACCATCGACGGGGTAAAGCACCCCTGCGAGGGGAAGCTCTATTATCGCGGCTACGACGTCGAAGAGCTGATTGCAGACGCGGTAGAGGAAAATCGCTGCGCCTTCGAGGAAGTTTCCTATCTCCTGCTCTTCGGCGATTTGCCGACACAGGCACAGCTTGAGGAGTTCAAGGCAATTCTGGCTGACAAGCGCGATTTGCCGACGAATTTCACCCGCGACGTCATCATGAAAGGTCCGAGCAAGGACATCATGAACTCCCTGTCGAAAAGCGTTCTGACGCTTGCCTCTTACGACCCCAACGCGCAGGATATTTCGCTGCCGAATGTCTTGAATCAGTGCATGAAGCTCATCAGCGTTTTCCCCATGCTTGCAGTCTACGGCTACAGCGCCTACAATCACTACGAACGCAACAAGAGCTTTTTCATTCACAAGCCCGACCCGAAGCTCAGCTTGGCTGAAAATATTTTGCGCATGCTGCGCCCGGATAAAAAATACACCGCGCTTGAGGCGCAGGTGCTCGATATCGCGCTGATTTTGCATATGGAGCACGGCGGCGGCAACAACTCCACCTTCACCACCCGCGTAGTCACCTCCGCAGGTTCGGATACATATTCGGTCGTGGCAGCCGCCCTGTCTTCGCTCAAAGGTCCGCGGCACGGCGGAGCAAATATCAAAGTCGTGGAAATGATGGAGCACATCGAATCCGTCTTGGACAGTAACGACGAGGACGCGCTGCGCCGCTACTTAGGCGAAATATTAGACGGCAACGCCTTCGACGGGGCGGGGTTGATCTACGGGATGGGGCATGCGATTTATTCCAAGTCAGACCCGCGCGCCAAAGTATTTAAGGGCTTTGTGCAGCGGCTTGCGCTGGAGAAGGGCGAGGACAAGCGCTACGCCTTGTACAGCGCCGTCGAGCGCATCGCGCCGGAGGTCATCTCGGCAAAACGCCGCATGTACAAGGGCGTCAGCGCGAACGTCGATTTTTACAGCGGCTTGGTGTATTCCATGCTCGGCATTCCGCCGGAGATGTTCACGCCGCTGTTCGCCATTGCGCGGATTGTCGGCTGGAGTGCACACAGAATCGAGGAACTGTCAAACCCGAGCAAAATCATGCGCCCGGCGTATATGAGCCTGAGCGAAAACCGCAACCGCCGCCCCCTCGCCACGCGGGAATAAATCCCATAAAGAATTGCCCGGATTAGAGAATTCTCGTCCGGGCAATTTCTTATGCAGTTCTGTTAATCTTATATAGACCGTTAAAAATCCTTTACTTTTTCTTTAGTCCGTGATACAATTAAGCACAATTTATAGAGCGCATCTTCTTGAACGCTAATGAAGAACTGGAGTATAAAAATGTCTTACAAGAAAAACCAAAGCGCTGATGATTATATTAAAATGTTTACGGAGATATTCGAACCCGTTCAAAATATTGAACGCGATTTTTACCATGTTTACGCAAGAATGGTTGAATCATTAGCTGCTTGTATGCAACACTTAAATAAAGGTGATGATTATAAATTAGCGCGGGAAATACCAAAAGTTTTTTCTTGGTTTTGTAGTTTGATTTATAAATCCGAACTTAATAGGCAGATTTCTTTTGATGATATTGTATGGAATAAATATCCTTTAATATGCCCATACTGCAAAATGAATCCATGCATGTGCCGTGGGAAAAGGTCTGCTTTGAATACTGACGAGTTAGTAGACTACAGAAAGAATAACGCAGATAAAAGGCCCAAAACACTTAGTGACTGGCAGAACATGTTTGCTAATCTGTATCCTCGAGATGTACAAGGTTATCACATGTCTTCTAACATTAATCATCTTATCGAAGAATTGGGTGAAATATCAGAGGCGTATAGATTAAGATTTTTTTCTATAGATAATCTGTATTTTGAGTTATCAGATGCATTTACTTGGATTATAGGGATTGCAAATCTTCTTGACGCAAAGGCACAAGCTGATTCGTTGCACGGAATAACAAGATTCCGTTTAGATCATGAAGTGTATTCAAAATTCCCTGGAATATGTCAGAAATGTGGTTCTCATATCTGTTTGTGCTCTGGCGCAAAAGCAAAAATCTCAGAATACCACGAAATTAAACAAATAGTAAATCTTAACGAAAAAATCGATAGAGCTGTAAGTGAAATACAACTAACGATAAATGATTCCGTTAAAGACTTGCTTCATACGCGTGAGTTTCGTGATTTTACGGAGGATGTTTTAAGTAATATCACTGACAACCATATTAGTAAAGACGAATTATCAGCAATACTGGAACAGGTCGTACAAAAACCAGAACATAGAAAATGGTATAAAGATATAACATTAGGGGGATTAGCCGAAAATTCTTTGGTATCTCTTATTTTCTTGTTTTTACAAATAGGATTTAGAAGGTAATTAGGGAGTTAAGCTTATGGCCATAAGAATTACTGTCACTGGAGATCTTGGAAGTGGCAAAAGTACTGTATGTAATGAACTGAAAGAAAAATATAATTTAGAATTATTTTCGACTGGTTCAATCCAAAGGAAAATTGCTGTAGAAATGGGTATATCAACTTTTGCTCTAAATAAGTACATGGAAACTCACCCTGAAATTGATAGGCTAATTGATGGCGAATTAATTAAGCTATCAGAATCCACTAGCGACATTGCTATTGATTCAAGAATGGCATGGCATTTCGTAAAAAATACATTCGATGTTTTTTTAACTATTGATGAAACGGTAGCAGCACAAAGAATTGTTTCTGACAAAAGAGGTCCCTCAGAAGGCTACATCAATATTGAACACGCTATAACCTTACTAAAGGGACGGAAAGAAAGCGAGAATTATAGATACAAAAGCAAGTATGGGGTAGACTGCAACGACGTGGCAAACTACGACTTAGTTCTAGATACTACAACCATTTCGCCTGATTATGTGGCTGATGTTATAATAAAACAGTATACTAAGAGACAAGAAAATGAATTAAAACCATATTTATTACTATCGCCTCTTTGTCTGTATCCGACTCAAAGCATAAGGAATACTTCAATGCAAACAATTGATAAGTATTGCTCATTAGTTGAAGCTGGCGAGATAATACAACCAGTACAAGTCATCTTGTCGAATGGGCATTTTTATATTTATGATGGTCATCATCGGGCAAGTGCGTTTTGTAGATTGGGAAAGCCCCTCATTGCTTGCAAAATTATTGCTCAAAGTAGCGAATTGGTTGCTCATGGTTTAACTGCTGATAAATATGTTAATGGAGAGTTTGAATTAGCAAAGGCTTATGATTGGGAAAATTTAAACAAGTTCAGATATATCACATACCCATAAAAACAGCAGCGATAGATTATATTACCAACGTGCTTGTCATTTATCCGTCCCCTCACCAACCGCGCATAGGAAAAGCGTGCCCCATGCGGGCACGCTTTTCTATGCGCGGGGATACCGGATGCCCCGTTGCTATTTGAGCTTTTC
>JAISIK010000035.1 GCA_031262065.1 Oscillospiraceae bacterium
CTTGCGATATAATACTCATCGCATGATTATGTCAAGTCTTCCAAAATTGCCCCGCCCTGCGCGGGCAAGGATTTATTGACTGCTACGGCCGCACGGCTGTTGAGCATATTATTACAGGAGGTGTACACGAGATGCTTCGTACCTATCAGCCCAGAAAGCGTCACCGCGCAAAGGTTCATGGCTTCCGCAAGAGAATGGCAACCGCCAACGGCCGCAAGGTTCTTGCCAGCCGCCGCGCAAAAGGCAGAGCGACTCTGTCCGCATAAGGAGCCGTGTCCGCACCACACTGCACCACACTGCTTGAATTGTTAGGGGGCGAATGGAGGAATCTGTTCGCCCCGTTGTTTTTCCGAAAGGGCAAGCCATGCGCTATACAACCTCATTGAAGAAGAATTACGAATTTCGCCGCCTCTACCACCGCGGAAACACGGCGGGAAATCGCCTTTTGGTGTTCTACAGCCGTCGCAACGGGCAAAAGTGCAATCGCGTGGGCGTAACCGTCAGCGCGAAATTGGGCAAGGCAGTCACGCGTAACCGTGTGCGCCGCCGCCTGCGGGAGATTTACCGCCTGCATGAAGCGCAGTTCAAGCCCGGCTATGACATGGTCGTTGTTGCACGCTCCGCCGCAGTTCGCGCAGATTTTGCCGCCTTAACGCAGGCGTATCTGGCGCAGGCGGACAAGCTGGGTCTTCTGAGGAACGCGCCGTGAAGCGCGTATTATTGGCGGGTATTCGCTTTTATCGGCGGCACATTTCGCCCGCGTTTCCCGGAAAATGCCGCTTTATCCCCACTTGTTCGGACTATGGCATGCAGGCAATCGAGAAATACGGCGCCGCCAAGGGCGGCTGGCTGACCTTCAAGCGAATTTTGCGGTGCAATCCCTTCAACCACGGCGAGCATTACGACCCCGTTCCATAACAACGACAGGAGAAATTGCATGGATTTTATCAAAGTCCCCTTTGGCTATATGCTGGAGTTCTTGTATACCTTTACCACGAACTACGGCGTAGCCCTCATCCTCTTCTCGCTGGCAATTAAGATTCTTTTCACGCCCTTCACGGCGAAAAGCAAGAAGAGCAGCATGAAAATGTCCCGTCTGCAGCCGAAGCTCAAGGTTCTTGAGGCTGCCTGCGGCGACGACAAGGCGCTTTATCAGCAGGAAACGATGAAGCTCTACAAGGAAGAGAACGTCAGCATGTTCGGCAGCTGCCTCTGGGCGCTGATTCCCATGCTGGTGATGCTTGTTCTCTATGCGGTTATCCGCGAGCCGCTGAAATACCTCCTGCACTTTAACGGCGATACCATTGCGGCTATCAAAGAGGCTGCTGCGAATCTGCAAATCGACACCGCCGGCTACTACTGGCAGTATGCCGCTGCGCAGAGAATTCAGGAGTTTGCGCCCCATGTGGAAGAAAGCATCGCAGCTGCGCTCGAGGGCGTAAAGAACGTCAACTTCACCCTTTTGGGTATCGACCTCGGGCAAACGCCCTCATGGAAGGTCTGGGCTGCGGAAACGTGGAGTCAGGTCGGCGGGTTCCTTCTTCCCGTGATTTCCGGCGGCATGAATATGCTTTCCATGTTTGTTTCGCAGAGGATGAACGGCTCGGTCGCCCGTGATGAAAAGGGCGAGATTGACAAGGAAGCTGCGCAAAAGATGCCCGGCGGCAAGATGATGACCTATATGATGCCCCTGCTCTCCGTCTGGTTCGGCTTTATTATGCCCTTGGGCATTACCGTCTACTGGATTGCGCAGTCGGTATTCGGCATTATTCAGGATTTCTATCTGACCAAGCACTACGCCAAAATTTACGATGCGGAAGACGAGGTTAAGCGTCAGTTAGCCGCGAAAAAGGCGGAGGAAGAGGCGGAGAAGGAGCGCATTCGCGCTGCCCGTCGCGCCGCGAACCCCGACGGCATCGTCGGAAACACCAGCAAGAAAAAGCAGCAGCTGCGCGAAAAACAGGAGCGCGAGTCTGCCACCAAGAAATTTGAAGCACAAAAGCGGGCAGAGCTTCCCGAGGAGGACTCTGCGCCCGTCGATACACAGCGTCCGTTCAGCCGCGGCAGGGCGTATGATCCCAACCGCTACGGCAACAGCGAAACGCCCGAAGAATAAGGAGAAGATATGGAAAAAACTATCGTCACAACAGGGAAAACCATTGACCTGGCGGTAGAGGCGGCGCTCGCGCAGCTGCAGCTCGACCGCGACAGCGTTTCGGTTATGGTTTTAGAGAATGCGAAGTCCGGCTTTCTGGGCATCGGCGCATCGCCTGCAAAGATTCAGGTAACCTACGAAGCCCCCGACGAGGTTGTCGATGCAGCGCCGAAGTCCGCCCTGTCTGCAGCCTCGCGCAGCCGCCGTCCGGCGCCGCCGCAGGAAAAGCAGAATACCCCCATCGTCAGCCGCCCGGGCAAGAAGCCCGCGCCGAGCGCTCCCGCTAAGACGCCGCAAAGCGCCCCCGCAAAACCCGCACAGGAGGCGCGCCGCGCCCCGGTTTCCGCTTCCAAGCCGCAGTCTTCGCCCGCGCCGAAAGCGCCGCGCGTCCCGCGCCCGGCAGCGCAAGCCCCCGCTGCGCCGAAAACGTACGAACCCGCACCCGAAGGCTCGACGCAGGCACGTATTGAGGAATTCCTCACGGGTCTGATGCAGCACATGGGCGCAAAGGCTGTGCCGCATGCCTACATGGTCGAAGACGGCATTTATAAAGCGGAGCTGGTCGGAAACGAGGTGGGCATGCTCATCGGTCGCCGCGGCGACACCCTCGATGCGATTCAATATCTGACAAGTTACGCGGTTAATCGCGGCGCGGAAACCCGTGTGCGCGTGAGCGTCGATGCGGGCGACTACCGCTTCAAGCGCGAGGAGTCCCTGCGCCACTTGGCGACAAGAATGGCAGGAAACGCGGTCAAGTACCGCCGCAACTTCACGCTCGAGCCGATGAACGCCTACGAACGGCATGTCATCCACGCAGCCCTGCAGGACTACCCGGCAGTCACAACCTTCTCCACCGGCACAGAGCCGCACCGCCGCATAGGCATCGCCTTTGCAATAGGCGCAGCAGCCCGCGCGGAAGCAGAATAGCCCGCAGGAGAACAGGCACTCCCCGCTGAGGCGCGAGCCTCAGCGGGGTTTTTTGCCGAATTTTGCATGGGCAACCGCCGCGCTTGCACTTTCTTGCGCAAACGTGGTATATTAATTGCGATTATTGGTGAAAGAAGGCGCTTAGCATGCGAGATATTCCGATTTTTACAAGTGAATTCGGCGTTGCGTCGCTGACCCTGCGCGAAATTCCGCTGCGCGGTGAGGCGTACGTGTTTGTGCGCGGCGTGTTTCGCACGCTGCCGGAACTGCTTGCGCACTGCGCGCAGTTTTGCCGCGCAGCCGGGGCGAATCGGGTCTATTTCGGCGGCGAGGCAGACTTTTCCGCCTATCCGCGCTATGCGCAGCTGATTCGGCGCAGCATCGCGCGAAAAAACTTGCCGCCCGCGCCGAAAGCGCTCCGTGTGCAGGCAGTCACGCAGGACACCGCGCCGCTTTGGGAGCAGCTGTATAATCGTAGCATGCTTGCCGTGCCCGCCGCGCAAAGCTGCACACCCGTTGAAACCCAAAGCCTCGCGGCGGCGCAGGAGGCATTTTTCGTCCGCGAAAACGACGAAATCGTCGGTTTGGGGCGCGTGAGAGGCAATCAATTGCTCGCGCTGGCATCCCTGCGCAAGGGTAGCGGCGCGCAGGTGCTGTGCGCCCTTGCCCGGCAAATGGCTTGTGAGGAAATCACGCTCCTGTGCGCTGCAGAAAACGAACGCGCCATGCACCTGTACGACCGCTTGGGCTTTTCACGCGGAGAAAGTACCGCCTGCTGGTATGGTGAAATTTCATAATATTCCCACACGAAATCCCCATAGAAATCAGTTGCTTTTTATAGAAATCAGTGATAATATGAGATGAGTATACCTTTGCGGAAGAACACCAAATCGGTGTGCAGATAGGAGTTTCTTATGAACAGACTCGAAGTAACCCTGCAAGACATTCTCTGGATGCTGAAAAAGCAAATTATTTGGATTTTGCTTGCAACGATTCTTTGCGGCGTGGGCATGTGGGCGTATACCACCCGCTTTGTTACCCCGCTGTATACCGCCCGCGTGTCGCTTTTCGTTGTCTCCAATGAGCGCACAGGCGAAGCGACAAACAATGAGCAGCTGGCAGACCTTCGTATGGCGAACACATACGTGAATCTCCTCTCTAGTAACAACGTTTTGGAGAAAGTTGAGCAAGTGCTGGAAAGCAACGGCTCTGTGAAGAACATCTCTGCCGGCGTACTTCGCAGCATGATTACTGCCCAAATGCAGTCTGCCACGCAGATTGTCAATGTTTCTATCGTCAGCGCAGACCCGCAGCTTGCGGCAGACGTCGGCAATGCCATTATCGATGTTGCGCCGCAAGCAATTCAGAAAATCGTCGGCGCGGGCGTCATGACGGAAATCGACCGCGCAAAAGTGCCGGGCGCCCCGTCCTCCCCGAATGTGCGCAGCAACACCGTCACGGGCATGATTGTCGGGCTTCTTTTGTCGGTTGCGGTGGTGATTTTGCTGGCGGTTTTGGACAATACCGTCTGGCGCGAGGACGATCTGGAGAGCGTGTTTGAAATCCCTGTCTTGGGAAGCATCCCGAATATTGCAATTGAAACCGCGAACCAAGCAGCAAAAAAGAGCAGAGGGGGGTATTGATTTTGGCTAGGATTTTACGCCGCAAAAAGGCGGAAGAGAAAAGCAAAAAACACCGCACCATCCAGCAGAAGCTCTCTGCGAGCAGCCCCTTTGCAGTGAAAGAAGCGTATAATGCCATCCGCACGAAGCTCTTATTTACCGGGCGCGGGGAGAAATGCCCCGTGTTCGCGGTCACGAGTTCTCTGGCGGAAAACGGCAAAACCACCAACTCCGTGAATCTCGCGGTGTCTATCGCCATGGCGAACCAGCGCGTGCTGCTCATCGATGCGGATATGCGCAAGCCCTCGATTCACCGCTACTTCAACCTCGATTACAGACAGGGTCTGAGCGATGTGCTCGCCGGCTTGTCAACGGAAATCCCCCTGCACAAGACGGATTTGAAAAATCTCAGCGTGCTCACCGCGGGGCAAATCTCCCCGAATCCTGCGGAGCTTCTCGGCTCTGCGCAGATGGACGCTCTGCTGGCATATGTGCGCGATTATTTCGACTATATTATTATCGACACGCCGCCTGTAAATATCATTACCGACGCCTGCACCTTGGCGGAAAAAATTACCGGCTATATTTTCATCGTGCACAGCGGCAGAAACCGCCTGCGCGATATTAACGATGCCGTGCGCACCCTGCAGGAAATGAACGGCAACATCGTCGGCTTTGTTCTCAACGATCCTTCCGGCACTTCGCAGGCGCATTACAGCTACCGCTACAGCAAGTATTACCGCTACAGCAGATACAGATATTACGGAGAAAGCAACACGGAATAAGCCGGTCGTTTGATGGAGACGAATTATGAGAATTGATTTTCACGCACACATTCTCCCCGGTGCAGACCATGGAAGCAGAGGGTTGGAAATCACCTTGCAGCAGATCGCGCAGGCAGGCGCTGCCGGCGTGGAGCTTCTTGCTGCAACGCCGCACTTTTATCCGTACCGCCAGTCTTTTTCGTCCTTTCTGGAGCGGCGCGAAATAACTGCGGCGCTTCTGCTCGAGAACCTGCCCGCGGACGCGCCGACGATTGTGTTGGGCGCGGAAGTGCAGCTGTGCAACGGCTTGGATCATATCGAGGGGCTGCGCAGCCTCTGCTTTGCGGGCACGTCCACCCTGCTTATGGAGCTTCCGCCGGACTTTACAGTTAAAAAGTATATCCACACCCTCGATGCGCTCCTGTACGCGCATAAGCTGCAAATTGTGCTGGCGCATGTGGAACGCTATTCCTCCGACGCCATCAACGAGTTGTTCGATTTGGGCTTCTGGGGGCAGCTGAACGCAGAGGCATTTTGCCGCTTTAAGACACGCGGACGCGCAACGCGCTGGGTAAACGGCGACAGAATCGTCGCCCTCGGCAGCGACCTGCACGGCAAGAACATGGGCTACGGCTACTACCAGCGCGCAAGAAAGTACTTAGGGCAGCGCGCAGATGTGCTCGACGCCCGCGCGATGGAGATGCTTGCGGGTTTTGTCCCCCTGCGCTGACACGAAAAGAGAGGATTGCATGTTTACAGGCTTTTCCCCGGAGGCAATCGACTTCCTCTGGGGCATACGATTTAATAATAACCGCGAATGGTTTTCGGCGCATAAGCAGCAGTATCAAGACGCGCTCTACGCGCCGATGAAAGAAATGGCAGCCGAATTTGCGGCGGCATTTTCGCATTTGGACGGCATGCAGATGAAGCTCTCGCGAATCTATCGCGATATGCGCATGAATCCCGCCACGCCCTATAAGGAGAGCCTGTGGTGGTGCTTGCGGCGCACGGGCGGCGATTGGGCGCAAGAGCCCTCGCTCTTTTTTGAAATTACGCCCGAGACCTACGCCTACGGCTTTTTGTATATCGCGCCGAAAGCAGCGACGCTCGAGCGCTACCGCAAGCTTCTTGCGGAAAAGCCCGACGAATTTCCGCAAATTGTCGAAAAAGCGCAGCGCGAAACCGGGATTTCCCTAACGGGCGACAGCTATTCCCGCAAAAAGCCCTGCGCCGATGCGCGGCTTGCGCCCTATTATAATTTGAAAAACATTTTCCTCTATCATCGCCGTGAAAACGACGCCCTGCTTTTTTCCCGCGAGGTGGTGCAGGAGGTAAAGAAAACGCTGGACGCGCTTGTGCCGCTTGTCGCGTTTTGTCAGAAATTCGCTTATTAAAATATAGAAAAAAAGAAAAAATAAACCCATGCGCAGTCGAATTTACTTGATTGCCGTGGGTTTCATTTTTTTGTTAAGGGAATTTCCCTTATTTTTGTTAACTCCCGCAGCTCGTTTTTCAGCCATATTAACTGGGCGAGTAAAAGCGGGAGGATGAAAGCATGAAAAAAATTATCAAACCTATGGCGATGTTCGCGCTGCTGGCAGCGCTGCTTGCGAGCACCGTCTGGGCACTGCCCGAAACCCTGATTCCGGGCGGTCGAACCATCGGGCTGCAATTGCAGACGCAGGGCGTGAGCATCGTTGATTTTGCGGGTGAAGCGAAGGCAGCGGGGCTGGAAATCGGCGACGTGCTTTGCAAAATTAACGGCAAAGAAATCACAAACGCACAGGAACTGTCGGAACTTGTCGCGAAGAGCAACGGTGAGGAACTTATCGTCACCGTAGAGCGCGATGGTAAGGAGCAGACACTGACGCTAAAGCCGCAAAAAACCGCAGAGGGCTTTCGACTCGGCGTCTATGTGCGCGATTCTATCAACGGCATCGGCACAATCACCTATTTTAACCCCGAAAACGACAGCTTCGGCGCGTTGGGTCACGGCGTAAATAACGCCGATGCAAAGCTCGTGCCGATTCGTGAAGGAAAGGTCTGCGCCTCACGCGTAGCCGCGATTCTTAGAGGAAAGTGCGGCGAACCCGGCGCCTTGCAGGGCGCGCTCCTGTCAAACGATGAGATCGGCACAATTCACGAAAACACAGCTCACGGCATTTTCGGAATCATGCCCGGCGCAGCGGAAGGGCAAAGCGTACCTGTCGCCCGCGCAGAGGAAATCCACACTGGCGAAGCAATCATTTTTTCCAATGTAAGCGGCACGGAGGTTAAACAGTACAGCATAAACGTCGTCTCTCTCTACCCGAATGACGAGAATTGCCGCAACATGCTCATCGAAGTCACCGATCCCGCGCTTTTGTCGCAGACGGGCGGCATCGTGCAGGGCATGTCCGGCAGTCCGATTTTGCAGGACGGCAAACTCATCGGCGCTGTCACCCATGTACTGGTCAACGAACCGACCCAAGGCTACGGCATCTTTATCGAGAATATGCTAAACGCCGCGCAGACAGACGTCTGCGCGGTACATATTGACTTCGTAAATGCAGCGTGGTAAACTACGAGCGATGGATTTCGCCCTGCCTTTGCGGGAGTTTACAGCTTGGGGAATCGATGATGAAAGAAAAAATTCGGAGCAGAAAATGGCTGCTATTATCTGCCGCCTTGTGCTTAGCGGCGCTTTTTATTATATACAATGTGTATTCCCAAAAGGGAAAAAACAATGAAGCACAGCTTACAGTCCTGATGTACCACAGCGTTACGGCTGAGGATGCAGGGGACTACGCAATTGGTGCAGAGCAATTTCGCCTGCAAATGCAGGAGCTTTGCGCTGCGGGCTATGAGACCGTAACCTGCGCGCAGATGATTGACTACGTGCACGAGGGAACGGCGCTTCCCGAAAAGCCGCTGCTGCTCACCTTCGACGACGGCTATGAAAACAACCTTACCGTTGTCGCGCCGATTTTAGAAGAGCTTGGCATGTGCGCAACGATAAGTGTCATTGGCGTGTCGGACGGGAAGAGCACGTATAAAGAAACGGGAAGTGCAATCACGCCGCATTTCGCGCTTGCAGACGCCGCGCCCTGGGTGGAAAAGGGCGTTATCGAGATTGGCAGCCACAGTTATGATATGCACCAAGTCACAGCCTTTGACGGCGATGCTTGCAGGCAGGGCGTGGGCATGCTTGATGGCGAAGAGGAGACTGACTACATTGCGTTTTTTAACGCCGATATACAGAAATCTTTCGAGCAAATTGCGGCAGTTATCGGTCAACGCCCGGTGGTTTTTGCGTATCCGCAAGGCATCTATTCGCAATTGTCTGAGCACTTGTTGGAGCAAAGCGGCATAGAGGTCACGCTCACCATCGAGTCGCGGATTAACACGCTGACAGTCGGCAAGCAGCAGAGTTTGCGTGCGCTCGGTCGCATTGAAATCACGGCGGAAATTACAGATATTGTGGGCTATTTGGATGAGATGCAGGGGCAATAATATGCACAGCGCTTGAAAACATCTTTTATTTCAAGCGGTTGTATATCCGCGCCGCCGCTGTGCAGGATGCGAACCCCGCGGGGATTGACAAGACAGCGCGGCAGTGCTAAAATAAGCGCGGCGCAAGTCTTTGAAAAAGCAATATGCGGGTGTGACGGAATTGGTAGACGTGCAAGATTTAGGTTCTTGTGTCGAGAGGCGTGTGGGTTCGAGTCCCTTCACCCGTACCAAAGAGCGGCTGCTTGCGCAGCCTAAATGAAGAATGCATGATGAAAAATGAATAGTGAATAATTTAGGAAACGCTTTCTGCCGCTCTTTGTATTATTCACTATTCATTATTCATTAGGGCAGCGCCCGACTTCATTATTCATTAGGGTAAAGTCCGGCGTCATTGCTTATAAAATGTGCAACGATGTCAATATAGGTGTGGCTTCAGTTATGACCAATTATTTGAGATGCGGAATCTGGAGTTGCTTAGAAGAGGAAAGGGAGATGTGTAATGAAAAAGCTAATCGAAATATACCAAGAGATTGCCGACGTTAAAGATACTTGGTGTTATTACATAAATGCCAATTTGCATCTCCATAGAGATAACTTATTTGGCGAACATAGAGCTAAAACATTCATCAAAGAGTACTTCCATGCAGGCGGCAAAATAGAAGTATTTAAACAATTAGACCTTATTCCAAATGCGATGGAAGAAATTGAACCTTATAGATGGAATCATATACTATCGTCATTTTTATTAGGGATTGCAATTGAAAGAGAACTGAAGGGTGTGCCTTTTGAAAAAAGCAGCAGCTTACAAGATATTCGATATGATGATTTTTTATACTACTGGTATTTGATTAGTTTATATCACGACGTTGGATATGTATTTGAAAATAACAGCTCTGAGTATGCGGAAAAATATAAGACATGGAGTGCATTTTTAAGTGATAATGATATCTGCATAAATAATATAAGGCATAGAGATTGTTTTCTGATAAATAACTATTATAGTTACCGTATAAATGAACATAAAACAATAGATCACGGCATTGTCAGTGGAAGCTTGCTATACTCCGGGCTTTTGAAAGTATACAAAAGTGCTAAAAATGCTCCGAAATATGATAAATTACCTGAGAAAAATGGATTTACATATAACGGATTATTCTTCCCAGACACCCTTCCGTGTATGGCAAGGGATGTAGCTCTTTCAATTATGAAACACAATATTTGGCAGGCGAACGGTAATACTGAGGATACTTATAAGCAATATGGACTCAATGAGCTGCTTCCAAATGAATGGAAACCCATAACTTACAAAAAAGATCAAAATGGCTGTGCGTATGATCCTTTTTTGTTTTTGTTGGCTATTGCGGATACGCTTGAACCGCTGAAGCGTTTTCAATGCTATGATCCGCAGGTTGTGTTAAATAATATCAGCTTAGATTTCTCAGGGAATCCAAAGGAAATAATAATCACTGTAGATAAACCGTTAATTACGGAGGAATATTTTAAAGGTATTTGCGGATTGGGTAAAAACATAACACAAGAGCAGAATCATAATAGCAACCCCTGGCTCAATGTTGAAACTTTGGTGCAAGGAAATCAAGTGATTATAACACTAATGTAAAGTGTAAACGTTAGAAAATCGTATGCTATGTTTCTAAAGCCCTTGTGGCACAGGGCGTTGGGAAAACATCTAAATAAGGCAACAATTCCAAACGCCGACTGTTGATAAAAATCGACAGTCGGCGCGTTATTCTCTAAGGGCTTCTTCTGCCTTCTCGTTAAATATGCAGAAAACATGCCTGTAATACATATTTTCTGTTGACTGCACTCGTATTACGTCGTATACTGTAAAAGAGGCTGCGCCAAAGTGAAAGGATAGACCATACCGTGAATTTGCGCATTCTCCATGAAATCCGGGCAAGTCTCATAAATACTACTTTAACCGCAGCGAACAAACGGCAACGATTGCGGGATAATGAGGTGAGAAAATGGACGAACAAAAACAACAAAAGCTTGAACAAGCCAAAGTCTACATCGGTAAACTCGCCAACGGATACGACCCATTTTCAAATGCGCTGCTGGAGAATGATTCTGTTCTCAATAATGTGCAGCTGAGCCGCTGCTTCTTCTTTATTTACGAAGTATTGCAGGAAGCAATCCAAACCGGCAGCGTTGTCAGCAAGGGTGTAAAGCAGTCTCGATTGCCGAAGTTTGCCTTGCCCTTGAGCCGCCGCAGCGCAATTACAACGCGGAAAAAACCCATTCTCATCACCGAATTGTGCGATAGAATCAATGCCGCGGTCAATCTTGAAGCAATGCGCAAACTGAAGGTCACCGCATTTGGAATTTGGCTAATCGAAAAAGGATTCCTTACAATTGTCGAAAAGGACAACAACAAATATAAGCAGCCAACGCCTGAAGGCGAGAAAATCGGGATTATCGCGGAGTGGGTAGAATACTACGGACAAGGGTATAACCGCTTAAAATTCAATGCCGAGGCGCAGCAGTTTTTGATAGATAACTTAGATGAAATTATCGAGATTTCAAACGGAAAATAGCTCTCCTCTCGCATGCCTAACGAACGTATACAATAGCAGGCTACTGCGCGTTGCGCAGTAGCTTCTGTATTTTTGTTCCCTGATAATAGTGCGTCAGAATCTCCTCAAAATCCTTGCCGCTGCGCGCCATGGCATCTGCGCCGTACTGGCTCATGCCCACGCGATGCCCGAAGCCAAAGCTTTTGATGATAATGCTGTCTTGCTCCGGCGTGAGAATCAGATTTGTCGATCGCAGAGAGAACAGGCTTCTGAGCGCCGTCCCGCTGACCTCCACGCCGCCGATGGAAATGCAGTCGATGCCGCCGCCTGCGGTGTAGGAGGTTGCGCCGAACCAGTCGGCGGGCGACGCGCCCAAATCCATTTCCGGGTAGCTTGCGAGGAGCGTCGCCGCAAATTCCCGCGCGTCAATTTCCAGCGTTTCGGTGTAGCGCAGAGCGTCTTCTTCGCCGGGGCTGTCCACCGCTTGCAAATAGGGAATGTCGCCGCCCCAGACCGCAACCGCAGCCTCCGTGCGCCCGCCGGAGCAGGAGAAATAGGTGGCGTCGATTAAGGCGTTATTGTAAGTCACGACCAGCCCGTCTGTGGCTTCCACCGCCATTCGCACCGCCTCGACATTTTCCTGCGAGCCCGCGCCCTGCACATAGGCAGTCGGCGAGATATAGCCCTGACAGCAGGAGGAGTTGCCGCAAACGCCCGCATCCTCATGTTTTTCCGCGTCGATTTTTCGCAATGTAAAGGTTCGCGAGGCGACCGCCTGCGCCTTTAATGCCTCGGCGGAAAAACTTGCGGGCATCTCCGCGAGCACCACACCCACCAGATACTCCCGCAGACTAAGTTCCTCGACGCCGCTTTCCAGCTTCACCGGAATCGTCAATTCCTCGTCGAACGGCAGCTCCTGCGCGGCAGGTTTCGGCTGCACAATTTTCACCTGCATGGGCGGCGTTTCCGGGGGGATTTCCTCCGGCGCGTCCGCAACGGATGCAGCGCCGTAGGGCAGAATCATCGGTATCACAAAGCAGAGCAGGGCAATCCCCGCCGCAAAGAGGGTTCTTCGTTTCATGGCTCGTCCTTTCCTGAATCTTTCTTCTTTTCCGCTTGCAAATAATCTCCGTATTCCCGTTGACGAAGCGCCTTTTCTTTGATAGAATGAAAGGCGATATATTTTTCTTGCAAAAATCGAGGTGTTTACGCATGTCCCAACCCACAACAATCGGCGCTTGCATTACAAGCCTATGCGCGGATTATAAAATTCATAACAGCCTAAATTTAGAAGGACGCAGCAACGTCAACATCAAGCGCGGACTGCGCAATGAAGACGGCACGGGCGTTATGGTCGGCTGCACCGAAGTCGGCAACGTCCTCGGCTACCGCATTGAAGACGGCGAGCGCACGGCGATGGACGGGCAGCTGATTTACCGCGGCTACGAGCTGCGCGATTTGGTCAATGCCTACGCTGCGGAGGAGCGCTTTGGCTTTTCCGAGGTTGCGTATCTTCTCCTGTTCGGGCATCTGCCGCGCAAAGAGCAGGCGGAGACCTTCAGCGAGATTCTGCAAAGCAGCACCGCGCTTCCCACGAATTTCGTGGAAGATATGATTATGAAAAATCCCGCGCGTGATGTGATGAACGAGCTTGCGCATTCGGTTTTGGCGCTGTATTCTTCCGACCCGAACCCGGACGATTTGCACGTGGAGACCCTGATGCGCCAGTCGATAGAGCTGATTGCCCGCTTCCCGGTCATCGTTGCCTATGCCTATGTCGTCAAGCAGCACTACTACGAAAACGAAAGCCTCTATCTGCACCGCCCGCAGCCGGGGCTGTCGATTGCAGAAAACTTTTTGCACATGATTCGCCCCGACAATAAGTACACGCCCGAGGAGGCGCATCTTCTCGATCTGTGCCTGATTTGCCACGCAGAACACGGCGGCGGCAATAACTCCACCTTCACCTGCCGCGCAGTATCCTCCAGCGGCACGGACACCTACAGCGCCATTGCGGCAGCCATCGGCTCTCTGAAAGGGCCGAAGCACGGCGGCGCGAATCGGCAGGTTTTGCAGCAATTTGAAGAGATAAAAGCGAATGTAGCCGACTGGACGGACGACGAGCAGGTGGCAGCCTTTGTGCGGCGCATTCTTCGCAAAGAAGTCTGCGACAAGTCGGGGCTTGTCTACGGCATGGGGCACGCGGTCTACACCGTTTCCGACCCGCGCACCGTGCTTCTCAAAGCCCACGCAAAAACGCTTGCCGCGCAAAAGGGCATGCTTGACGAGCTTGCGCTGATGGAGGCGGTCGAGCGCGTCACCCCCGCAGTCTTTGCAGAGGTCACGGGCAAGGGCAAGGCAATGTGCGCAAACGTCGATATGTACTCGGGACTGATTTATCAGATGCTGAACATTCCCGCAGACCTCTTCACGCCGCTGTTCGCAGTCGCCCGCATCACGGGCTGGTGCGCGCACCGCATGGAAGAGGTTCTCACCGGCGGTCGAATCTACCGCCCCGCCTACAAATCGATTATCACGCGTAAAGAGTATGTCCCGTTTTCGGAAAGGGCATAAGGAGTTTTTGTATGCTATCCTTTGAAAATGACTATACCATGGGCGCGCATCCGCAGGTTTTGCAGCGGCTTATCGACAGCAACTTTGACCCGCAGCCCGGCTACGGCAACGACCGCTACTGCGCCGCCGCAAAAGAGAAAATTGCCGCTTTGTGCGACTGCTCCGATGCGCAGGTGCACTTTCTCGTCGGCGGGACGCAGACAAACGCGCTGATTATCCGCGCCCTGCTCAAAAGCTACGAGGGCGTGATTGCCGCAAGCACCGCGCATATCGCCGTGCACGAGGCTGGCGCGGTGGAGGCAACGGGGCACAAGGTGCTTACCCTGCCGGAGCACGACGGCAAGATTCGCCCCGAAGAGGTGCAAGCCTATATCGACCGTTTTTATCAGGACGCCAGCCACACGCACATGGTCTACCCCGGCATGGTGTATATCTCGCACCCGACGGAGCTGGGCACGCTGTACAGCAAGCGCGAATTGCAGAAATTGTCCGAAATTTGCCGAAACAACGGGCTTTCGCTCTTTCTCGACGGTGCGCGGCTGGGATACGGATTGGCAAGCAAGCAGACTGATGTGCGCCTTGCGGACATTGCGCAGCTGTGCGATGTGTTTTCCATCGGCGGCACGAAAGTCGGCGCGCTGTGCGGCGAGGCGGTGGTCTTTCCAAAAAACAATACGCCGCGGCACTTCCTGACGATGGTCAAGAGCCACGGCGCACTGCTTGCCAAAGGGCGGCTTTTGGGGCTGCAATTTGACGCGCTGTTTACGGACGGCTTATATTTCGCTATCAGCGCACACGCCATTGAAATGGCGGAGAAGCTCAAAGCACTTTTTACGGAGAAAGGCTACCGCTTTGCATGGCAATCGCCGACGAACCAGCAATTCTTTGTCTTTGAAAACGCCGAAATCGAGCGGCTGCGGGAGCAGGTTCGCTTCGACTTATGGGAGCGCATCGACGATACGCAGACCGTCGTCCGCTTTGCCACAAGCTGGGCAACCCAAGATTCGGACATTGCCGCACTTCGCGCACTGCTGTAATAGAAACAAAAAGCGCCGACGGATGATCAAAAATCCGTCGGCGCTTTTCCGCTTATGCGGGGAGATTTTTACCCCGCCGCGCGCGATTCCAAAGATATACAATGCCTTTGTAAAGCAAATCAGCTGCAAGGGAAATAAACATTGACCCGGCAAAGACCGCCAATACGATCGGCACGGCGATCCAATATCGATCGGGCAGGTAGCTTGTGTTTGTCTTAACCCACGAATACACGAACTTGTCTACAATCCATGAGGCAATAAATGTGCCGTATGCCAAAGAGGACATGCGCGCGATGGCGGATTTGCACAGAGCGGGCAGGCGCTCAAAGCGAATTGACAGGAGCAGCAGGAATAGCGGAATGCTCATGATGACGCACTGATATGCGCCATAAGCCGTCCATCGTCCCCAAACAAAGGTTTTGCCGTAGCTGCGGTAAAAATTGTGCAGCCCGAAAAGAGGCACGCACAGAGCCAGCACCAGAAGCAGGTAACGCTTGCGAATGCTGCCCGGCTGAAAGTGCTTCTTTATATATGCGCCGATAAAAAAATATGTTAGGGGATAAAGAGATGTTCCCGATTCCCACCAACCGGGCATCAACGTGGTGTAATCTTCGGAGAGCAGCAGCGTTTTCCACCCATGAGCAAAGGTTAGGTCGAAGTAATTGAGCAAGCTCGGAAGCGTACCGATTACCAACAACACCGCGATAAACAGGGTTTCTTCCTTCTTTGAGGAAAGCGCGCTCCACCATTTGTTTAAGAAAGGAATCAGCAAAAGTAAACCCAGATACATACTGACGTACCAAGAATACTGCTCGTAGACTAAAATATTCCGAAGCGCAGCCCAAAAATCCAGCTTAGTTAAGCTCGTTTGCAGCCACACTTTGCTCACAACGATCATAAAAACGGTGATAAGGACATAGGGAATGAATATTTTTGCAGCCCGCGCAGGATAACTGCGTAGGGTCACCTTTTTATCAGCCATCAGATAGCCGGTGAGCATCAAGAATAACGGGATGCAATTCGATGTAAAGGTCCGCATGGTCGCCATGAGCATCAGTTTTTCGCCATGCATGATTTGCTTATAATATCCGCCATTAAAGAAGAAGTGCAGACAAATTACCAGAACAATCGCAAAACATCGAATCACATCTAAGTTTATATTACGTTCTTTTTTCATAAGCGCGACCATCCCCTTTCCTCGTTTGCGCCGTTTACTGCTAAGTATTGACCTTCTTGCATTGTAACAAGGTTTCAGACAAAATGCAAGCGTTCTGTGCATTTTTCGCTCAAATTGTTCCCGTGTAGCAGGCAATGGCATTCCCGCTGAGATAGAGGTCGCAGATTTTGCCGTTTTGCGCGGCTGCATCAACAAAGAGTGTGCCGCCGTCAACGTGCACTTTCACATTTTCGCCCGAGAGCTTTCCCTGCAGGCTGAGCGCAGCCACGCTTGCCCCTGCGCCCGTGCCGCAGGCAAGGGTGAAGTCCTCCACACCGCGCTCAAAGGTCAAAAGGCGCAGTTCGCTGCGCGATACCACGCTGCACAAATTCACGTTTGCGCCGCCGGGAAAGCGCGGGCTATGGCGAAGGTTTCGCGCAAGCTCCCGCAGCTCGCTGCGCGGCGCGGTCAAATCGGCTTCGAGCACGGCGTGCGGAATGCCGGGCTCACCCAAAACCACGTACGCGCAGTCTGCGTATTCTCGCAGCTCGCTTGGCGTGTTCAGGCGAATGCGGTAGAAATCCTCCGCCAGCCGCTCCCCGGTGACAAGCCCGGCGGTGGTTTCGATGCGCTGGGTCTTCCCCGCGATGCCTGCGTCAAAGCAGTAGCGGCAGACGCAGCGCGCGCCGTTACCGCACATTTCGGCTGCTGAGCCGTCGTTATTATAAAAGCGCATGGCGCAGTCCCCGCCGTTTTTCGGGGGAGAGAGTACCATCAAGCCGTCAGCGCCGACGGAGAATTTGCGGCGGCAGAGCGATTTTGCAAGCGCGGATAGGTCGCAGTCGTCAAATTCTCCGCTGAAATTATCCAAAATGACAAAATCGTTGCCCGCGCCGCACATTTTTGTGAATTTCATGCCTGCCTCCCGTGTGCAGGCACGCTGCATGCGCCCTGCGTATCCACTTCCAGCTGCAAAACGCGCCACTGCGGGCAGACCTCCGGCAGTTTCTGCGCCAGCTTCTGCGCAGCGGAATCGTCCCCCGCGATGCACAGGCAGGTCGGACCTGCGCCGGACAGGCAGAAGGCCGCGCAGCCGCAGCCCAGCGCCGCCTCCCGGGCTGCATCGTATCCCGCAACCAGCTCCTTGCGGTAGGGCTGGTGCAGGCGGTCGTCTAGCGCGAGGGAAATCATCGGCAGGTCCGCAGTTTCCAATGCGCGCAGAAGAAGCGCAGCATGAGAGACGTTGAACACTGCGTCTGCAAAGGGCACTTGTTTCGGAAGCGCTGCGCGGGCGCGCTGCGTGCTCAGCGTAAAATCGGGAATCAGCGCGATAAAGCGCAGCCGATTCGACAGCGGGAAGCGGGCGGTAACGGGGCGACCCTCGTGCATAAGGCTCGCCGTCATGCCGCCGTAGATTGCGGGGGCGAGATTATCGGGATGCCCCTCCAGCTCGGTGCACAGGGCAAGCACTTCCTCGTTTGACAGCGGGCTTCCGTGCAGCAAATTCGCAGCCAGCACGCCGCCGATAATCATCGCAGAAGACGAGCCCAGCCCGCGGCAAACCGGGATTTGCGCATCGATGTGCATGCAAATGCCGCGCTCCATGGGAAGCCCCATTGCCTTCATCGCAAGGCGATAAGCAACGATTGCCAAATTGCGGGGATTTCTCCAGCGTTTGTCGCAGCCGGTGATGCGAAGCTCCGTGCCGCTCAGCTCGAAGGTATAGGTGTTGTAGAGCGCAAAGGCACAGCCGAAGGAGTCAAAGCCGGGACCTAAATTTGCGCTTGTAGCGGGAACGCGCAGGCTTACTCTATCCATGCGGTCTGCCTCACTTTCTCTAAAACATAGGCTTTCATATCCTCGCGGGCAATCGCGTCCTTGTGGCGCAGCGGCTTTTGCTCCAGAGCTGCAAGCTGCGCGGGAATCGGAACGCCCGTTTTTTCCTGCAGGCGGCGCATCAGCGCGAATTCGTCCTGTGAAGAATCCTCACCAAGCGCAGCGAGCACCGCTGCGGGGAATTTATAGGGGGAAGCAGTCGAGAGCACAACCAGCGGTGCGCTCGAATTCGCCTGCGCAAGATATGCATCCGCCACGCGCCATGCAACCGCCGTGTGCGTATCGAGCAGGTACTGGTGCGCATTCCAAACCTCCGCAATCGTCTCGGAGGTCTCTAGGTCGTTGCAGCAGCCGCAGGGGAACTGCGCCTGAATCTTCGCAAGAAGCGCCTCGGAGATTTGATAGCTGCCCTTTTCGCTCAGCGCCTGCATATAGCCGCTCACCGCCGCGCTGTCGCTCAGGAGGAACAAAAGCCGCTCGAGATTGCTCGAAACCAGAATATCCATCGACGGCGAGAGCGTCTTATGGAAGGGACGCAGGCGGTCGTAGCAGCCGGTTTCCAAAAACTGCGTGAGCACGTTGTTCTCATTCGAGGCGCACACGAGCTTGCCGACGGGAAGCCCGATCAACTTTGCAATGTATCCTGCAAGAATGTCGCCGAAATTGCCCGTCGGCACGACAAAATCCACGGCGTCGCCCCGCGAAATCCGCCCGGCGTCCAGCAAATCGGCGTAGGCTCTGAAATAATATACCACCTGCGGGGCAAGCCTGCCGATATTGATGGAATTTGCAGACGACAGCCGCGCCCCGCTGCCGCGCAGGTCAGTTGTGCGGAAAATTTCTTTCACGCCGTTCTGCGCGTCGTCGAAGTTGCCCTCCACGGCGCAAACGCAGACATTGCGCCCCTCTTGCGTGACCATCTGCGCCTGTTGCACCACAGAAACGCCCTCGCGCGGATAAAATACGATAATGCGCGTGCCCTCGACGTCTCGGAAGCCCTCCAAGGCAGCCTTGCCGGTGTCGCCGGAGGTTGCGGTGAGAATCACAATCTCGTCGCGCACGCCCTCCTGTTTTCGCGCTGCGGTGATGAGCTGCGGCAGCATGGAAAGCGCCACATCCTTAAACGCCGAGGTCGGACCGCGGAAGAGTTCGAGCACGTAGCGATCCCCCACAGCCTTCAGCGGCGTGAGCTCCGGCGAATCAAATTTGCCGTCGTACGCCTTGCGCACCAGCTCTTCCATATTTTCAAAATCGGGCAGCAACGCGCCGAGAATCTGCGCCGCCATGGCGTAGGTGTCGAGCTTCAAAGTCGCTTGCCAATCAAAATGCAGGTCTTCAAACGCCTTCGACACATATAAACCACCGTCGGGCGCCATGCCTTGCAGAACAGCCGCAGTCGAGCCGGCTGTGATGTCGTCGTTTCTTGAGCTTTGATATTTCATACAGAAAACTCCAATCTTATTCTTGCAATTTGCACAAAGCTATGATATACTGTTTCCCAAGTAAATGCAAGTGTTTTTCTACGAAGAACACAGGTTTTATAAAAAGTGGGGAGTCGAGGTAGAAAAGGATGCTGGATACTGCAAAAGTGATGCGAATCGGATTGCTGGGCATGGGCACGGTCGGCGGCGGCGTGTACGAATTTGCACAGGCGCGCAAGGATATGGAAATTGCCTATATTTTGGATATTCGCCAATTCCCGGAGCTGCAATGCACCGTCACGTCCGATATCGACGTTATTCTGCGCGACCCGACGGTGGATGCGGTCATCGAAACGATGGGCGGTCTTCACCCTGCCTACGAATATGTGTGCGCCGCGCTGCGCGCGGGTAAGCACGTCATCACCGCAAATAAGCTGCTCATCGCCGCGCATTACCGCGATTTGGTGCAGCTTGCCTCGGAGAATCATGTCGCTCTTCGCTGCTCTGCCGCAGTCGGCGGCGGTATTCCGTGGCTGCCGAATCTGGAATGCGCCCTTGAGCAGGAGAACATCATCCGCATCAGCGGCATTATGAACGGCACAACGAACTATATATTAGATAGTATGCACCGCAGCGGCGCAGGCTTTGCAGAAGTCCTGAAAAAAGCGCAGGAATTGGGCTACGCCGAAAAAGACCCCGGCGACGACATCAACGGCGCGGATATCCGCCGAAAAATCGTCATCTCGTCGAATATCGCCTACGGCTGCGTGATTCAAGAGAGCGACGTCGCGGTTGCGGGCATTGAAACCATTACCGATGCGGATATTGCGGCGTTTAAGCGCATGGGGCGCATCTGCAAGCTCATCGCCAGCTCCCGCAAGCTGAGCGGCGCGGTAGCGGTCTATGTCGAGCCTGCCTTGTTAGAGCCGCCGATGCACGAGTCCGCCATTCCGGGGAACTTCAACCTGATTTCCTTCACCGGCGAGCACATCGGCAAGCAGAGCTTCTACGGGCAAGGCGCGGGACGTTACCCCACGGCATATAATGTACTGCAAGACTGCGTGGATGTCCGAAACGGTCTGCGCGGCTTCTATAATAACAAAATGGAGCCCATGCGGGTGGACAATTCCAGCGTAATTCGGCAATACTATGTCCGAACGGCGCAAATCGACGAATGGCTGCGGGTGCATATCGACACCATTCTCGACTGCGGCGTTGTTACAACGCCCCTGTCTGTCACGCAAATGCACGCATGGCTGCAAGAACAAAAGAAAACAGATCCCGGCTGCTTTGTTGCATCAATTCGGGAGTAGAAAAGAGAAACAATATGCTGAAAGTATTGAAATTCGGCGGCTCGTCCATGGCGGACGCCGCGCATTACAAAAAAATAAAGGACATTGTCGCTGCGGATTCTTCCCGCCGCGTGGTTGTCGTCTCCGCAGCGGGCAAGCAGAACAAGGCGGATCACAAAATCACCGACCTTTTGTACCTGTGCTATGCACATTTGCAGTACAGCGTCTCCTGCGATGGGATTTATCAGCTGATTCGCAGCCGCTACTGCTCCATTCGCGACGATTTGGGTCTGCAAACCGACTTAGATCCCGCATTCGACGCCCTGCGCGAAAAGATGGAGCGCGGCATTTCTCTGGACGAATTGGTCTCCCGCGGCGAATACTTCTCCGCTGTTCTGATGGCGGACTATCTGGGCTTCGAGTTTATCGACGCCGCTAGCTGGCTCTACTTCCGCTACGACGGTACGATTGACCAAGAGAAGTCCTACGCCGCCCTGCGCGAACTTGCCGAGGGCAAATGCGTCGTCATTCCCGGCTTCTACGGGCTTATGCCCGACGGCAAGGTGCGCACGCTCACCCGCGGCGGCTCAGATATTACAGGCGCTTTGGCAGCAGCCGCGCTGGACGCCGACGTTTACGAGAACTGGACGGACGTCTCCGGCATCTTAATGGCGGACCCCCGCGTGGTAGACAACCCGAAAACCATCGAGCGGGCAACCTACAACGAGCTGCGCCAGCTGTCGTACAGCGGCGCGCAGGTGCTGCACGAGATGACGGTATTCCCCGTGCGCGAGAAGAAAATCCCGCTGCGCATCTGCAACACCAACGAGCCGGAGCATCCCGGCACGCTGGTTTCCGAAGAATTTGTGGAAGCGCCGTCGCCCGCCCAGCGCTTTATCACCGGCATTGCGGGCAAAAAAGACTACTCGATTATGACGATTTCCAAGAAGGGGATGTCCGGCAACGTCAGCACCTTCCGCGAGATTCTGGAAATCTTTGAAAACCACAGCGTCCCCGTGGAATACACGCCCAACGGCATCGACTGCGTTTCGCTCGTGGCAAGCACGGAAAAATTCGCAGCCTCCCAGTACACCATCATCGACGAGCTGCGAAACACCATTCACCCCGATTCCATTAAGGTTTCGGACGAAATCTCCATCGTCGCTGCGGTCGGACGCAAAATGGCGTTTCGCGCAGGTACTTCGGGCAAAATCTTCGCAGCGCTCGGGCAGGTGGGCATCAATATCCGCATGATTTCCCAAGGGCCGGACGAACTGAATATTATCGTCGGCGTGGACAACAAGGACTACGCCAACACCATCCGCGTTTTGTATAACGCATTTGTAAAATAAGGAGGGTCTCGTATGAAAACATATACTGTCGCCATCTTAGGCGCAACCGGCGCAGTCGGGCAGGAAATGATGAAGATTCTTGCAGAGCGCGATTTCCCCGTCAAGGAACTGCATCTGCTGGCAAGCGCGCGCAGCGCGGGTAAATTCTTGGAGTGGAAAGGCAAGGCAATCGAGGTCGAAGAGGCATGCGACGAAGCCTTTGCCGGAATCGACATCGTTCTGGGCGCTGCTGAAAATGACATCGCGAAGAAGTTCGCGCCCGCAATCGTCAAGGCAGGCGCGGTCTTTGTGGATAACTCCTCTGCATTCCGCCTCGAGCCGGATGTGCCGCTGATTGTCCCCGAGGTGAACCCCGAGGATGCGAAAACCCATAAGGGCATCATCTCCAACCCCAACTGCTCGACCATTATCGCAGTTACCGCAGTCAACGCGCTCAATGCGCTCAGCCCCATCCGCTCCATGGTCGCCTCGACCTATCAGGCGGTCTCCGGCGCAGGCGCAGGCGGCCCGTTGGAGCTTGCGCAGCAGGTGGAGGCGCTTCGCGAGGGCAAGCCCGCAGAGGCGAAGGTCTTTGCCTATCAAATCGCCTATAACCTCATTCCGCAAATCGGCGGCGGGCAGTACGAGGGCTACACCAGCGAGGAAATGAAGATGCAAAACGAGGGCAGAAAGATTATGCACCTGCCGGAATTGCGCGTCAACTGCACCTGCGTGCGTGTGCCGGTTGTGCGTAGCCACTCGATTTCCGTGACGCTGCGTTTTGAAGAGCCGGTCAGCGTGGAGGACGCGCGGCGCGTCATCGCAGCCGCTCCCGGCTGCCGTCTGGTCGATGATTTGGATAATAAGCAGTATCCCATGCCGCTGGACACCTCCGATCAGGATATCGTTTTTGTCGGGCGCATTCGCCCCGACCTCACGGACGACAAGGGTCTGACGCTGTGGTGCTGCGGCGATCAGGTTCGCAAGGGCGCTGCAACCAACACCGTGCAGATTGCAGAACTCCTGCTCGAGAAATAGAAAAAACTGGGGTGCACTTCACAAGTGCACCCCGATTTTATAGAATTTGCGCCAGCAGTTCCATCGCCCGTGTTGCCTGCTCTTTGGGAAGGCAGGCGTAGTTGAGAATCATGCAGCCGCCGCTGTCTTGCCCGTCTGCACGGTAATCGCTGAGAAATTTCACCGCCAAGCCCCGCTGCGCAGCCGCCTTTTTTAGGGCGGCGTCTGTTTTTTCTGTGCGCAAAAGCAGCAGGAAATGCGTGCCCGCGTTTTCCTCGCGAATGCTGTATTTCCCGCGAAGCGGGCTTGCCTCCAGAACCGCAAAAATCTCCGCACGTCGATCGCGATAGCGCTTGCGCAAGCGGTTGACGTGCTTTTCGTATGCGCCGCCGGAGATAAAGCGGGCAAGCGTGTACTGTTCAAAGCTCGGCACGGTGCAGGCGTAAAATCCCAGCTTTTCCTGCATGCGCCGCATCAAATCCCGCGGCAGGCACAGATACGCAATGCGCAGCGACGGCGCAATGGTTTGGGAAAAGGTGCTCAAATAAATCACCCGCTGCCCCATATCGAGAGAAAACAGCGGCGGAACGGGCTTCCCCGAATGGCGCAGCTCGCTGTCGTAGTCGTCCTCCAAAATATAGCGCCCCTGCGCCTCGTGCGCCCAGTGCAGCAGTTCGTTGCGGCGGCGAATGGGCATGACATTGCCTGTGGGGTAATGGTGCGCGGGGGAAATATGCGCAATTTGCGCGCCGCTTTGACGCAGGTCATCCACGCAAAGCCCATCGCTGTCCATGGGGATATGGCAAATCGCTACGTCATTGGCGGCATAAATGCCCGATATTTTCCGATACCCGGGGTCTTCCACGCCGTAGCGAATGTCTCTGCCGAGCAGCTGCACAATCAGCCCGTAGAGGTACTCGTTTCCCGCGCCGATGAGAATTTGCTCCGGCGCAACCTGCATGGCGCGCGACTGGTACAGATGCTGCGCAATCGCCTGCCGAAGTGTCGGCACGCCGCAAAGCTCCACCGGGCGCAGAAGTTCATGCGTCTGTTCAGAGAGTACGCTGCGCATCGTCTTCGCCCAAACGGAGAAGGGAAAGGGCACATCCTCCCCGCCGCCGCTCAAATCCAAAAGCGCGGGCGCGCTGCCGCGGCTCTCCTGCGGCGCAATCGGCGGCGCAGGGCGTTTCCTCTCGCCGATTGCGCAGACAAAATGCCCGCTTCGCTCCCGCGACGCGATATAGCCCTCGGCAAGCAGCTGCGCATACGCGCTTTCCACCGTCGCTACGCTCACGCCCAAATTGCCCGCCAGCGCCCGCTTCGACGGCAGGCGCGCGCCCGCAGGAAGCAGCCCGCCCGTAATATCCGCGCGGATTTTGTGGTACAGCGCGTCGTATAAGCTGCGCCCTTTTTCCTTTTTCAGCGTGTAGGTCAGCATAGCGCCTCCGTCTGGTATGATTAAAAAACTCAAATTTGGTTATTTTAATATGGTCAGTTCTTAGTATAATCAGTTTTATCAAAAAAATCAAGCGGGAGAATGCGATGAAACGGACACATCGGCTCGTGCTGTGCGCACTGTTCGCCGCGCTGACCTGCGTGGCAACGCTTACCCTACAAATGCCGTCCCCCACGGGCGGCTACTGCAATCTCGGCGATTGCGTTATCCTGCTCGGCGCGTTTTTCCTGCCGCCGCTCGGCGCGCTCGCAGCGGGCGGGATCGGCGCGATGCTTGCAGACCTCCTGCTCGGCTTTGCAGTCTATGCCCCGGCGACGCTGGGTATTAAGGCGCTGCTTGCGCTGACCGCCGCCCTGCTTTTCCGCGCCCTGCGCGAAAAAACCGTCTTTTTTGCCTTGCTCACGGCATGCCTTTGCGGCGAGGCGGTGATGGTAGCGGGCTATTTTCTCTTCGAGAGCGGGCTGTACGGCGCGGCAGCCGCCGCGCAGAGCCTGCTTATGACAAATCTGCCGCAGGCTGCCCTTGCAGTCGTGAGCGCCATGGCGCTCTATGGGCTATTTTACAGAACACAGAAAGGACGTACGCTTCATGTATGAGGAATTGAAAATCCAAGCTGCAGCGGCAGCGCAAGAGCTTTGCAGCGAGGCAAAGCTGCATAGCGGACAAATCGTCGTGGTCGGCTGCTCTACGAGCGAAATTTGCGGCAGCCGCATCGGCACGGACTCCCGCCCGGAGGCTGCGCAGGCAGTCTTCGACGCCATCTACGAAGTGCTCCATTCGCGCGGCGTCTTTCTGGCGGCGCAGTGCTGCGAGCAC
Organism: Oscillospiraceae bacterium; assembly: GCA_031262065.1. Taxonomy (GTDB): domain Bacteria; phylum Bacillota; class Clostridia; order Oscillospirales; family Oscillospiraceae; genus JAZOXB01. Next base: position 25,431 of record JAISIK010000035.1, read on the forward strand.
CTCAACCGCGCCATACTCATCGAGCGAAAAGCCGCGCCGCACAGGGACTATGTGAACGTCGTGCCACAGCCGAAGGCGGGCGGCTCCTTTGCAACTGCCGCCTACCGCAGCTTTCATGACCCCGTCGCGCTGGAGCATATCGCAGCCGATGCGGGGCTGGATATCGGCTGCACGCTTATCGGGATGCACTTGAAGCACGTGGCAGTACCCCTTCGCCTGCCGACGACGCACATCGGCAGCGCCCTGCTTCTTGCAGCCCGCACCCGCCCGAAATTCATCGGCGGCCCCCGCGCGATATATGACGATTCGCTGCTGTAGGGCTTGTGCGAATCGGGAAATCGGCACGTAACACCCAAAGGGAAGACACACAGATGGCGTGTCTTCCCTTTGGGTGTTCTGTCTGACCGACGCGATCACACAGAGCCAATTTGCGCAAGCTATAACCATACGATAAATGTATCCAAGTATATTCCTCTATTTTTCTAAAACATATTCCAAATAATATTCTCCTGTGGTATACTCTATACAGTTACCGTAGTTTTTTCAGCACCATAATCGCAGCTTTTCAACAGGTTGTCTTTCATGAAATACGAATCATTATATGGTGATATTTCAGAAAAGCGGGGCGCTGACGCCTTTCGTTTTTCAGGTAGCTATCTAATGTATTCCGGCGCTTCTATATGTCATTCCATTCTTTGGAGGTGTGGCAATGCCGATAGCTTCAGACCTAAATAAAGAGTATAAGATTCGCGATCCGATATACGGTTTCATTAAGCTTGATGCGCAAGAAATGGATATTGTAAACAGCCAATACTTTCAAAGGTTGCGGCGAATAAAGCAATTGTCATTGACAGACATGGTCTATCCCGGCGCGAATCATAACCGATTTGAGCACTCATTAGGCGTAATGCAGATGGCGTCGGATATGTTCGACAGTATTGTCCGAAAAGAGGGCAACTTAGAGAAACTGAACTTAAAATCAGACGATCTTAAGCGCCCCAGGAAAATCCTTCGCCTAGCAGCACTATTGCACGATGTTGGACATGCCCCTTTTTCTCATGCCGGAGAAGAATTAATGCCGTTTAGAACATCAAGCAACACAACCCGCTATACCCATGAAGATTACAGTATTGCAGCAATTAAGCTGTTGTTTCGCGAATCTATTGAGCAGCATCGTTTTGGCGAGAATCACGGGATTAAAGCTGAAGATGTTACGGCGCTGCTCGGCGACAAAACAGTTCTTCCTACACAGACAGCCCTTATATGGAAGGAACTGATTTCAGGGCAAATTGACGCAGATAGGGCAGACTATCTTCTAAGAGATTCTTTACATATTGGTGTCAATTATGGGTTGTATGATCGCAATATGCTCGTGAATTGTATGACTGTTGGCGAATCGGATGACGCGTCAAGATTTCTGGCAATTGATGAAGGCGGTTGGCATGTTGCAGAAAGTCTTGTTATTGCACGGTATCAAATGTTCTCGCAAGTATATTTCCATCCTGTCCGAAGGGCATTTGACTATCATATCGGCGAAGTCTTGAAAAGAATGCTTGTAAAGCGCCGATATTCAAATGGCTTTTTCCCAAAACCTACGACAGCAAAAGACCTCTGCAAGTATTTTGAGCTTGATGATTGGACAGTATTTAATGCCTTGAAAGACAAGAAAGGCGAACTACATGAGAAAATCATCTTAAATCGCACGCCGTATAAATGCATAAAAGAGTGGTCTTCAGAAATTCCTGAAGACGAGCGCATACAAGCGGAAAAGGATATTGCGCAATTTGGTGGCTATCTTGATTTTGGAGCCATTACAAAATGGTACAAGCTGGATAAGGATATAAATGTCTACAATGCAAAAAGCAAAACAAGCAATCTGTTGAGTTGCAAATCAAAAATCATTGAAGTAATGCCGAGACTTCCTAAAACGATAAGATTGTTTATTTCTACAGAAGAAAGGGGTGCAAGTAATGCAGTTGTCCTACAACCATAATGTTATATTGACCGCAATGAAGTTGAAGCCTGATTTGGGAAAGACAAAAATTATGAAAATTCTTTACATGCTTCAGCAAGTCAAGAATGTTGATTTGGGTTACGAGTTTGATATTTATACATACGGACCTTATGCTCCTGAAGTTTTAGAAAGTGTAGATGAGCTAATTGAGAAAGAGTTAGTAACATCAAAAATGTACCGATATAACAATTATGTTGGGTATAAATTAAATCTGACGGAAAAAGGAAAACAAGCTCTGACAGAAATTAACCAAGAGGATAGTAGTTCCTTGCATGATATTCTAAGTTTTACAGAGGGTTGTTCCGCGAAGGATCTTGAGTTGTATTCTACAATTATTTTTGTCAGTAGTTTTTACTCTCGTTGCAAGGGAAAATTCAGCGCAATTGATGTGAAAAATAAAGTACAAGAGATTAAGCCGCATTTTGACATCGGGGAAATATCCGAATCCTATGAGTCTCTTGTAAAAGAGAACTACGTAAAGGTATAAATCGGCACGAAAGAAATATGGTCCTTTTATACTTAGCGTATTGCTTTTATGCGATAGAACCATTCAGAAAAACGAATTTAAAATACGAACCTTTGCCAAGTGGCAAGGTTCGGATTTTTACGCAGTTCTATTCGTCTGATTTCGAAGCAGAAAATGATAAATGATAAATACAAAATGCGCCGTACATCTTTTGCACGCATACTCATCATTCACAATTTATCATTTAGGCTGCGCAAGCCGCCGCTGTTTGCCCGATTCGCGCAGCTGATAAAAGAAAAAATAGGACGCACCGTAAGTTACAGTACGTCCTAATGTTTTGAAAAGGTATTACAGAAAAGATGCATTTCGCCTGCGGACGGATTTAATGAATAATGAAGTCGCACTTCGTGCTAATGAATAATGAATAGTGAATAATACAAAGAGCGGCAGGAAACGCTTCTAAATTATTCACTATTCATTATTCATCATTCATTCTTCATTTAGGCTGCGCAAGCAGCCGCTCTTTGGTGGACCTTAGGGGGATCGAACCCCTGACCTCCGCATTGCGAACGCGGCACTCTCCCAGCTGAGCTAAAGGCCCGTATGCAGTTTTTCTCTGAACGTGGGTATTATAGCAGGAGTTTTTCTAAATTGCAATCCTTTTTTTCAAGCTTCCGCCGCCAAAGCGCAGCATTTTTGCCTCGCTGTTTCCTCACCCAAGCGCGTACTTGCACAGGCGCGAAAAGCGTGGTATTATAAAGAAAAAGGGAGGCGATAGGATGAACGACAAGGACACGACGATGCCCGAAGAGTCAGCAGACGCCGCGGCTTTCGAGGAAGCAACGGAGGCGATGCCCGAAGAGTCGGCGGACGCCAGCGCGTTCGAGGAAGAAACGGAAGCGCTGCCCGAAGAATTGTACGACGCGCCCGCAGCGCAGGACGAACCTGTGCCCGAAGAGCCGCCGCAAGCTGACCCGCCCGCCGAGGAAGCAGCGCCGGAAGACGATTCGGAGGAAGCCTCTCCCGCAGGCGAAACGCTTGACAGTGCGCAGACGGCAACCTTGCCCGAACTGCCCGAAGAGCTGCTTTCTGATGAAAGCGATTCGTCGCTGCAGCTGTTTATGACGCAGGAATTGCCGCACTTAGAGGCGCTGGCAGACGCTGCGCAGCCTTCTGACGAAGAAGAAATCCTCGCGCAAGAAGCTGCCGAAGAAGCTGCGCCCGAGAAGGTCGCAAAACCCCGAAAAAAGCCGCGCCGCTGGGTGAAAGTGGTGAAGTGGGTTTTGATTGTCCTCTTCGTGATCGCGTTTCTGATTGGCGGCGCGCTTACATACCTGACCATCACCGAATACCGCCCCGCCTTCGCGGAGGACGCCCTGCGCGGCTATGTCAATGTTACAGGCGCGTATAGCGGCAAAACCCTGCGCATTGCAACCTTCAACACCGGCTATGCCGCCTTGGATCAGTCCGCAGATTTCTTTATGGACGGCGGAGACGGCGTAAACCCAGAGTCTAAAGAGACAGTTGAGCGAAATATGACCGGGATTGAGGATGTTTTGAGCGTTTTGGATGCCGATGTGCTTTTGCTGCAAGAGGTGGACACCGATTCCAAGCGCAGCTTCCATATCGACCAGTGGCGGCAATATGAACACGATTTGCAGGACTACGAGAGCCGTTTTGCCCTCAATTACGTCTGCGACTATGTGCCCTACCCGCTGCCCACGATTGGTAAAGTCCAATCCGGCATCGCAACCTTCAGCCGCTACGACATCTCCTCCGCGACGCGCTACAGCCTGCCCTGCCCCTTCGAGTGGCCGAAGCGCGTGGCGAATTTGAAGCGCTGCCTGCTCGTTACGCGCATCCCGATTACGGGGCGCGAGCAGGAGCTTGTGATTGTAAACTTGCATTTGGAGGCTTACGACGACGGCGAGGGCAAGCGCGCGCAGACCGAGCAGCTTATGGCGCTTATCGAGCAGGAATACGCCAAGGGGAATTACGTAATCGCGGGCGGCGACTTTAACCAGCGCTTCCCCGGCGCGCAATACCCCATTAAGGACGAATCCCTCTGGACGCCCGGAGAACTCGGCGCGCTGCCGCGCGGCTGGCAATATGCCTACGATGCAAGCAGCCCGACCTGCCGCCTGCTGAATCAGCCCTTTGACGAAAACTCTGCGCAGACGCAGTTCTATGTGATCGACGGCTTCATCGTTTCGCCGAATGTCCACATCGTCTCGACGGAAACCTACGACCTGCAGTTCCTGTATGCAGACCACAACCCCGTGGTGCTGGAAATCGAGCTGGCGGAATAGATGATAGATACCTCGGCGGGAGGCTTCGCACATAAAGAAGCATGTATGCGGCAAGGTCTTTCGACCTTGCCGCATACGGCTATTGTATGACCGAAAGAGGCACACCAAACACCAGCAGTGCGTTCACACTATAGGGCACCTATAGTCCGGACCACTTTTCTTCCAGCTGCGAAAGCATGACATTTAAAAGGTCGCCACGTAATATGGGGAGCTGTCTGTCTTCCCACTCTCCAAAGGCTTTTACATTCTTTTCCCCTAACTCCGTAAGGAACTTCCGTTGATAGTAGCGTGTTTTAAGCTGTTTTAGTATAACCGAAAGAAGCGCTCTGTCAACTTGGTTAGAAATTGCATTAGCGCGAAGTATGTTTTTATCATTTTTAAGATTTTTTAGAAATATTATTAAGTCAAAAATAGTCTCATTAAAAGCAACACTTACGAATAATATTATCAATAAAAATATTTTACTAAGTTCTGTTGAATTACGGCTAAATTGCATACTAGTAAAGACACCGATTGCAAAGAAGTACATAATATATGCAAAAAATAAATATTTACTAAAAATTTTAGTTTCTGAAAGGTTGTTCTTTTTAATCATTTTGATATAGAGAACAAACAAATACAATTCTAATTTGTTTGAAAAAAGGATATAAGTAATAGATATAAGCGGATTGATGGTAATATATGTTATAATATATAAAACAGAAATAATAAAATTAAATGGCAATCCGACCCTCGAGATTTTATGGTTGTGAATACGCAACGATAAAGGAAAAGATATTTTAGAAAGATAATTAAATATTAAATAAATAATAAAGATTTGTGCCGCTAAAATTACTTTATATTTATATGTTATTAGAAAAAATATTGTTATACCAATAAATACTTCAATAAGACTTGCAAAACGATAAACGCAAACTCTGCGAATGATTCTAAAATTCTTTGAAAGAGATAGGTAAAACATGTGCTGTCTGTACTTCTTTATAAATTTGAAAAAGCCCAAAAAAGTAAAGTATCGAACAAGTTTATAATAAATCGTTTCTGATAATTCGCTTAAATATGAGCAGCTTAGAATTGCCTCATCAATTAACCTGGTATTATCTCTTTCTAAAACAATGTCAAGTACTTCTGCAATGTGTTTTTGTTCGAGTATTGGGATGGCTTGCAATGCGATTTTTAGGTAAAGAAGCTCTCCCCCTGAGAATTGATTCGCACCATTATTCATGAGCAGTTTTATAAAATCCGATACTTCCTTATAAAATTCAGCGATTGCCATCGGTTGACTTGCATACGCGTCAATTAAAAAACGCAACGAATGAACGGCCCTTCTAAAGTTATCGTCTATAAATGCTATTCTGCGTGTAGTTATTTCCTTAAAGAAGGAACAGCAGAAGGCAATGAGTTCATTCGCCTTTGATTCCTCGCAAATTTGCGCGTATAATACCAGGGTATCCCGCCATTTGGAATCTGTTGGGATACTTTCGAGAAGAGCGCTGATGTCCCTCCCTACAAGGCTGATTGCAACAAAGTATTCATTAAACCGTCTGTGTGAAAAACTAATTGCTCGTTTTGAACTGCTACCAACGCGAATGAATTTTGCTTTTTGCAAAATGTCTATAACATACGGAGGAATTTTATAACCATCAATCAATTCTTGTGATGCGATTTCCCATCCGCCTTTTTCAAAAATTACTTCCGCAATTTTTTGCCCATGCCGGATAACGTCATCAACAGAGATCCTATTCTTTGTAAGCAGTTCGTAAGTGTTTTCACATTGTAAAATTCTTGTTTGAATGTAGTTCTTATATAATTCTACTTCTTTTGCCGGCAAGCGTTGTGTGTTTGTATAGTACGAAGATATTAAACCGGCGTAAAACGGATTCCGTGCGATATTGATAAGTTCTTTATGCTCAGTAAAAATCAGCTTAGATAGCGTTTTGTTTTTTGTAGAGTTATTGAAGCATGTTTGTATTTGTCTTTCGGTAAAGGGTTTAACATGCATTTTAGTTTTCGCTTGAAACTGATCTGTAGGCTTTCGGAAAAAGCGCGAAGAGAGAATTACCTTTGCATTTTTATTATGTGCACACGCTTTAAAGAGTGTTGACGAGATCTTGTCTACAAGCCATGACCTTTCTGTTTCATCAAGCAAAAACGGAATTTCGTCAAAGGAATCAAAGATGAAATAGAATTGTCCCTCTTCATAGAGGGGCATGAAATAATCATTTAGAAACCCCGAAACGAAAATATCATTCAAACGTTCAGTTAGATTTTGTTTTATAAAGTCTATCAAATGATTTACACTTGGGGGAGAGGACTCTGAAAATTGACCATGTATCTGCCATTCTTTCAGATTGATATACACAGGAATTTTGTTTGTTTTTTCTACCTCTGATAATAGGTCTTTTGCCAACTTGCGAAGCACGGTGCTTTTGCCTGAGCCCGGATCACCTAATAGCAGAAAGGCGCGGTCATAGGTTCTTTTTCTTAGGGCTTTCATTAAATTACAGGATCTTTTCTTTGTTTTAAAATTCTCTTCTACAATAACGTCTGCATCTAGCGGCGTAAAATGGAAATCATTCCAACGCGTATCTAGGTCTATACTCGCTAAATCAACTTTCAAAGAACTACAGAAGTGCTCCCTTTTACTCAAAAAATCTGGATTATTTAACTTGTGCGGTAATTTACCGCGATGCTTCTTCATAACGGTCTTATCTTGAAATAATTTAATTGCTAAATATGATAACAGATACATAATCAAGAAAATTACAGCAAATGCGATATTCTTATACACATTGATTGTCAGCCAATCTGCATTGACTTGAGTATTTACCCAAGTGCGCAATTCGTTCAGCTTGGGGAGTAGCCCATTCATGATATTTGGCGAACCTGAAAGACTCAATATAGCTATGAGTTCTGCTAGAATAGTTAGAATGCTGCCGTTATGTCCTTTCCTGCTTTTTACCGCAATAATTATTACCATCACCACTCCGGCGATAAGCATTTGAAGCGCCCATTCCCATTTGGTTAATATGCAAATTACCAGACCAAATGCGAAGAGAATAAATAATATAACTGCAATTTTTTTGTTCATTTATACTTGTCTCCTTTTCTGCTTTCAGCACGTGTTAGACAAATAATATTCTTAATTCCTATTCATTATACCACATTTCCCCAAAATTTGCATGTAAGATTTTGTAATTTTTATCGGGAAATACTGCTGCAATACGGCGCTCTTACGTTATATGATATAAAAACCTTCCAGCGGTGGCAACTGCGCCTTTCCCTGCTTTTTGGGCACAACTCGAATGTGACGGATTTGTTATAAAAGAGTCACTTGCTTGTCACCAATCCTGCGTAAAATAAGGGCATACTCATGGAAAAGGGAGCGAAAAATTATGGAACTTTTACGAACAGAGCATTTGACAAAAACTTACGGAAGCGGCGAAAATGCCGTGCATGCGCTAAATGACGTATCATTTTCGATTGAAAAAGGCGAATTTGTCGCGATTATCGGGCCGTCCGGCTCGGGCAAATCGACGCTGTTGCACGTACTCGGCGGCGTAGATAAGCCGACAAGCGGGCACGTTTACATGAACGGCGAGGACGTTTACTCCCGCAGCGACAACGCGCTTGCGATTTTCCGCCGCCGTGAAGTCGGGCTGATTTATCAGTTTTACAACCTGATTCCCGTTCTGAGCGTGGTGGAAAATATCACGCTGCCCGTTTTGATGGACGGGCGAAAGGTCAACGACGAGCGGCTGCACGAGCTTCTGCGCACCTTGCAGCTCGAGGGACGCGAAAAGCATCTTCCAAACCAGCTCTCGGGCGGGCAGCAGCAGCGCGTATCGATTGCGCGGGCGCTTATGAACGCGCCGTCGGTCGTGCTTGCGGACGAACCGACCGGCAATCTCGACAGCAAAAATTCGCAGGAGATCGTCGAGCTTCTGAAATACTCGAATAAGCAGTACGGGCAGACCTTAATTGTAATCACCCACGACGAATCCATTGCCCTGCAGGCGCAGCGCGTGATTGCCATTGAGGACGGCCGCATCACCAGAGACGAGGTGCTGCGCAAATGAACATTTTCCGCAGTATTGCCGTGTCGTCCATGCGGCGCAACCGCACGCGCAGCATCGTGACCATTATCGGCGTGATTTTATCCGTTGCGATGTTCACCGCGATTACCACCATGGGCGCAACGCTGCTCAACCACTTGCAGCGGGTAGCTGCGTATGATCACGGCACGTACTATGTTGCCTTCAACGCCCTTCCCGCGCAGGAGCTTGACCGCATGCGCAAAGATACCGACGTCGAGATGCTCACCGCAGGCGAAATTCTCGGCTATGCCGATCTGCGCGCCGACGCGGCGCTCTCGCCGCTGTATACCTATGTTCTTGCAATGGATGAAACCTTCCCGCAGGAGATGCCCGTGCACCTGACATACGGGCGTCTGCCGCAAAACGCGGGGGAAATTATCCTGCCGGAGCACCTGAATGCGCATTTAGACACTGCCTACAAGGTCGGCGATAGCCTAACGCTTGCGCTCGGCGACCGTGTAATGAAGGACGGCGCGGTACTGACCCAGTCCGATGCCATCTATGAAGAAACGCTGCGCGTGCGCGAAATGCGCACGTACTCCGTCGTCGGCATCTACGAGCGCCCGGATTTCGAGGGCTATGACGACCCCGGCTATACCGCATTGACCGTCGCGGACGGCAGCGCGGGAAGCGGCGTCTATGACGCGTATGCCCGCACGAGCTACTCCGATTACGACCGCATTCAGGAGTTTTACGAACGCTACCACGCGGCAAGCACAACGGTAAACGGTAACTATCTCATGACGCAAGGCTCGTTCCGCTACGAAAACTACGATAGCTTTGTCGGCATGTTTGCAGGCATCCTGATTTTCCTGATTATGCTGGGCGCAGTGTCGCTCATCTACAGCGCGTTTTCCATCTCCGTCAGTGAGCGCACGCGGCAGTTCGGGCTGCTCGCCTCCGTGGGCGCAACGCGCAAACAGCTGCACCGCACGGTGCTCTATGAAGCGGGCGTCGTATTCCTAATCGGTGCGCCGCTGGGGCTTCTTGCGGGTGTGGGCGGCATCTACTTGACCTTGCAGCTTCTGCGCGAGCAATTTTTGAGCATGTTCGGCTACGGCATTACGCTGCAGTTTCATGTATCGGCGGCGTCCCTGCTTATCGCAGCTGCGGTAGGGCTTTTGACCGTGCTGATTTCGGCGGTTATCCCCGCGCGCCGCGCCATGCGCGTCACCGCCATTGAGGCAATTCGCCAGAGCCGCGACGTGAAAGTGTCTAAGCGCGATATTGCAGACGGAAAGCTCGCCTATCGCCTCTTCGGGCTGCCGGGCATGCTGTCGAAAAAATACTTCCGCCGCAGCCGCAAAAAATACCGCGCAACGATTGTCTCCCTTGCCATGAGCGTCGTGCTCTTCGTGTCCGCCAGCACCTATGCCATGTACCTGACAGAAACGGTCGAGGTGAGTACGGAGCGCTATCCCTTTGACCTTGCCTATGCACTTGACGAAATAACGCCGGAAAAACTGGACGAACTGACGCGCGAACTGCAAGCAGACGCAAATATCGATACCCTGCGCTACGCAAGTTTTGCCTCCATCGGCGTGGATATGCATGATGAGGATTACAGCGCCGGCTTCAAGCAGTATGCCAAACACGCCCTCGAGGTGGCGGACTATGACCCGCGGCAGGTCGCATCCCAAAACGCCACGATTGTATATGCCGATGCGCAGACCTTCGCCGAACTGCTCAAAGACGCGGGCTTAACGCGGGAGGAATACGACAAAGTCGGCGGCGGCATCCTGAAAGCCGGAAATATCAACGAGGTGTATTACAACCGCGATGGCGACAGGCGCTATGTCTACAACGGCAGCGTGCTGGACAGCGCGGTGCGCGAGCTGACGATTATTATCCCCGAAACGCCGGACGGCTACCAGTACACCCACTCCGCTCGGCGCATGGAGGCGGACGGCGAGGTTTTGGTAAGTTATTACTGGTCAAATGACGGCGGGGAGGAGCTTGTGCTTCCGGCAGTCACGCAGCAATCAAGCATTGCGGGCAAAACCGACCTCAACCCCATCGGCGCAAACGACAGAATCGTCCTGTTTATGCCGTTTCGCGACGCGCAGGCAGGCTCGATGGTCCAACTGCTTTTAAACTGCAAAGATGCAGACGCCGCAGCGAAGAGTTTGGAAACCGGCATCCGAAAGCTCGGGCTGGAGTATGACAGCAGCGCCGTGCACAACCCCGCTTCACAAAAGCGCGACGAGATGAACGCCTTAACCATCGTGCAGGTCTTCTCTTACGGCTTTATCATCCTGATTTCCCTGATTTGCGTGGCGAATGTGTTCAACACCGTTTCGACCAATGTCGCCACACGCCGCCGAGATTTTGCGATGCTGCGCTCCGTCGGTATGACCCGCGGCGGGCTGAACCGCATGATGAACTACGAGTGCATTCTCTACGGCTTGCGGGCGCTTTTGCTGGGGCTGCCCCTCACTGCGCTGCTTGCGTGGCTGATGCACAACGCGAGCGGGGAAATCTACAGCAGCGAGAAGTTTGTAAGCATCCCGGCTCTGCTGATTGCCGTTTGCAGCGTATTTGCGGTGGTGTTTGCCTCCATGATGTACGCCATGCGCAAAATTAAGAAAGACAACCCCGTAGACGCCCTGAAGGCGGAAAACACCTAGATAAACCCACCCTCTCAAATATCCCCGCGCAAAGGCGGCGTACACGATTTTTCGTGTGCGCCGCCGATTCCTATATGGGCAATGTTGCAATCGCTGCGAATTATGTCGAATCGTCTGCCAAGTTTTGATACGGCGCTATGCTCTCCACGGCGGTGATGCTGTCGAAAATCCGCGTAAGCTGCGCGTCGTCCATCGCAAAATTGCACTCCAAAACGAAGATATAGCTGCCGTCTGACCAATAATACTTCTGGCTGCCGCCGTCATAGGCTGTGTATTCCTCAGTTGACAAAGACGAAGGCTCAACGATGATGTATTGCAAATCCAGCCCGGAAAGGTGCTTTTCGCCACTGCTGTATTTCGCGTTGTAGCCCAGCTCCACACTGTCAAAATCGTAGTCGCCCGCGTAGCCGGGTGCTGCATACTGCGTAAAATTCACCCACTGTTCCCCCTGCCACCAGCCAAGGTAGCTGCGGTCGCTCGCAAGCTGCGTGTACGCGGCTATATCGTCAACCCGATTTTGCGTGGGCGTCCAATTTTCCGCCAAATACAGCGGCACATAGTAGGTTTCCACCGTTGCGGGCGCGTCCGCAGGCATTTCCAGCGCCAATTGCACGCCTGCCCGCCCTTGCATCGTAATTTGCGAGCCGTCGCTGTGGACAAGAATCGTGGAGCTCTGCGTTTCCCGCAGGCTCGCCCCGGTAATCCAGCTGCGAACAGCGGGAAACGCCATGGCGGTCACGCACAATGCCGTAAGCGCAGCCGCAATGAGCGCGATGCGCCGCGCCGCATTTCCGTGGAATTTCTTGCTTTTTTCACTGTCTTCCAGATATTCCGGCTTTGCCTCGCCAATTGCGCGGAACAAATCCTCCGCTTTCATTTAAAATACCCCTCCGCTTCTAAAAATTCTTTGAGTTTTTTTCTGGTGCGAGATAGAATCAGCAACACATTGCTCTCGCGCATTGCATAGCGCGCTGCAATTTCGCCCGTCTGCTCTGCGAAGAAATATCGCCGCAAAAACACATCCCGCTGCCGCGCCGGCAGTTTGCCGAGGAAATCGTTGATGCTGCGGCGCAGTTCCTTTTGAAGAAGCTCGCCCTCCGGTGTAGAACCGGCGGCAATACACTGCGCGAGCTCCTCAAACACCGCGTCGGCATCGCCCCCGCCGCGCTTTTTTGCGTGTTCCTGCTGCCTGCGGTTTAGGGCAAGATTTCGGGCAATTGCGGCAAAATACAGCTTGAGATTTTGCGGGCGATTCGGCGGGATGCTGTCCCAGACGCTGCCCAGCGCGGTATTCAGGCATTCCTCGCCGATTTCCCTTCCGACAAGCCGCGTGGCGATTGCAAGGCAGTATGCGCCGTATTTCTGCTCGAGCAGGCGGATTGCCTCCTCATCTCTGCGCAAAAACAGGGCGATGAGCGCTTCATCGTTCATAGATTGCTCCTTCTTGAAAGACCTTTCACCCATATAGACCGCAACCGCCGCGGATTCTATCAGGATATTCCCCAAAATTTAAGAAGATTGACGCCTGCAATTTGCAGGCGTCAATCTCTTTTATTAAACCAGTGCGGCGGTGATGATTGCCATTTTGTAGACTTCGTCTGCCGTGCAGCCGCGGCTGAGGTCGTTGATGGGGGCGTTTAGCCCCTGCAAAATCGGACCGTATGCCTCGTAGCCGCCGAGGCGCTGGGCAATCTTGTAGCCGATGTTGCCCGCCTCGATGCAGGGGAAAATGAAGGTGTTTGCCTTGCCCGCAACGGGCGAATCTTTACACTTTGTGCGTGCAACGGTTTCCGACACCGCCGCGTCAAATTGCAATTCGCCGTCGATGGCAAGCGCGGGGGCGCGTTTTTGCGCGATGGCGGTGGCGTCGCGGGTGAGCTGCACCGTGCCGCCCTTGCCGGAGCCCTTGGTGGAGAAGCTGAGCATGGCAACTCTCGGGTCGATGCCGAAAATCTGCGCGGTGCGGGCAGTTTCCACGGCGACTTCCGCCAGCTTTTCCGCACCCGACACGGTCACATTGCCCTGCGCGTCCACGGTGTCTTCGTACGACAGGTTAATCGCGCAGTCGCCCATGGCGATTTTTTCATCCTCGCGCACGAGAATAAAGCAGGAGGAAACCATCAGCGAAGACGGCTTTGTTTTGACCAGTTGCAGGGCAGGGCGCACGGTGTCCGCCGTGGAGTAGGTCGCGCCGCCGACGAGCGCATCTGCATAGCCCAGCTTGACGAGCATCGTGCCGAAATAATTGCCCTTTGCCAGCAGCTCGCGGCACTGCTCGGGCGTCATTTTGCCCTTGCGCAGGGAAACCATCGTCTCCACCATGGCGTCCATCTCTTTGTAGTTTGCCGGGTCGATGATTTCCACCCCTTCGATATCAAAGCCGCCCGCCTTTGCCTTCGCGGTGACTTCTTGGGGGTTTCCAATCAAAATCGGGGTGAGAAAGCCGCCGCTTTTCAAACGCGCAGCAGCCTCTGCTATGCGGGCGTCGTGCCCCTCGGTGAAGATAATCTTGCGCGGATTCGCCTTGAGAATATCGATCATCTTAGCAAACATGGTCATTCCTCGTTCTTTCGTAAATTCGACGATATTATACGCCCGTTTCATCCAAAATGCAAGAATTGCTGCAAATTTTCAGGCGGGAGAACAGCGTGATTTCTTCCCCGCGCAGCGGATGGGTGAAGCGCAGGCTGTGGGCGCAAAGCTGCTGCCCGAAAATGCCCTGCGCCTCGGAATACGCCTGCGACTGCGCGCTTGCGTACTGGGGGTCTCCCAAAATCGGGCAGCCGATATGCGCGCAGTGCAGCCGCAGCTGGTGCGTTCTGCCCGTGAGCGGCTGCAGGCGCAAAATGGCGCTGTGCGCGTCCTTCGCAAGCACGCGGTATGCGGACTTTGCGGGCTTGCCGTCCGCGCGAATGCAGCGAAGAAGGCTCGTTTCGCTCAGCCGCGCAATCGGCGCGTCGATCAGCCCGACGGTCTCCTTCGGCGCACCGAAGACGAGCGCGTGGTAGATTTTTTCGATTCCGCCGCAGCGCAGCTGCTCGTGCATACGCGCATGCACATGCGAATTCTTGGCAAACAGCACCACGCCGAAGGTATCTCGGTCGAGGCGGCTGATGGGATGCACGGCGCAGTGCTCGCCGGTCTTCCCATAGTAGCCCGCAAGAAAATTCGCAAGCGTACCCGTGTTTCGCGCGCGGGAGGGGTGGACGAGCACACCCGCAGGCTTGTCGAGCGCAATGAGCGCCTCGTCTTCATAGAGGATGTCCAAATCCCCGTTCTCAGCCGGATATGCCGGGCTTTCTTCTTCGAGAACCACGCGAAGAACGTCCCCGGCTTTCACCGCGAAATTTGTGCGGGCGGGCAGACCGTTGACGAAAAACGCCTGCGAAAACTTCAGCCGCTTCACAAGCGTGGACGACAGGCAAAACTCGCGGCGCAAATACACCCGCAGCGGGGCGTCGTACTCGGCGATATGTTCCAACAGCAAAACGGCAGCACCTCTTCTCCTGATCATTGTACCACGCGCTTGGGGATATGTAAATAAGTGGGAACACCGCGTGCTTTCCGTCGTCTAATGTACTGCATGGAGGTGAGGATTCTTGAAACGCAAGGTTCAAACGATGGTGGCGGTGTATGCCGCGTCCCATTTTCTGGTGGATTTTGCCTGCGCCTTTCTGATGTTCCGCTCGATTGCGGGCGCGCAGGACGCGTACGTGTATGTGCTGCTCTACAATTTCTTCGCCTTCGCCGTGCAAATGCCGCTGGGCTTGCTCGCAGACCGCTGCAACCGTAATGCCCTCTTCGCAGCCTGCGGCTGCGTCCTTGTCGCAATCGCCTACGGCTGCGCCCCGGCGCTCGCCTGCGTGGTTTTGGGCTTGGGAAACGCGCTGTTTCATATCGGCGGCGGGGTGGATATTCTGAATCACTCCGAAAGCAAAAGCGCAGCGCTCGGCATTTTCGTCTCTCCGGGGGCGTTCGGCGTGTATTTCGGCACGATACTCGGTAGCGGCAGCGGCGCGTTTACCGCCTATATCCTCGCGGCGCTTTTGCTGTTTGCCGCGCTGATTTTTGCCATGCCGCGCACAAGCAATAACGCGACTGTCAGCCTAAGAGGCGGGCGCGGCGTGCTCTTTACAGCGGTCTGCCTATTCCTCGTTGTTTGCCTGCGTTCCTATGCGGGTATGACGATGAATTTCGCGTGGAAAGCGCGCTGGGGGATTCCTTTTATTTTCGCGGTGGTCTTCGGCAAAACCTTGGGCGGCTTTGCAGCCGACCGTTTCGGGATGATGAAAACCAGCGTTCTCTCCTTAGGTGTTGCCGCGCTGCTGTTTTTCTTCTCGGCAATGCCGCTGCCGGGCGTGATTGCCGTGCTACTATTTAACATGACGATGCCCGTCACGCTTTGGGCACTGGCGAAACGCATGCCCGGGGCGAAAGGCTTTTCCTTCGGCTTGCTGACCTTCGCGCTGTTTTTGGGCTTTTTGCCCGTCTATCTCGGGGCGGGACACCCGCCGAACGTCGTGTGGGTTTTCTCTGCGGTTGCCGTGCTTTCCCTCGTGCTTTTGACTGTCGGATTGCGCAAGGTGAAGCCGTGAAGGGGCTGCTTGTCGCGCTGGCTGTCTCTTTAGCTTTAACCCTCGCGCTGGAGCTTGGGTTTTATCTTCTTTGGTATCGGCGGCGATTCGACAAAAAAGACCTGCTTTTACTTGTGGCGGTCAACGTCCTGACGAACCCGCCGGTCGTGCTGCTTTCTTATCTGGCGCTGCGGTATACCGGGTACGAAGTCCTGACCGCGCCGCTCGAAGTGCTCGCCGTGCTCACGGAGGGGTATCTCTATAAGAAATATGCCCGCAATATCCCGCGCCCCTACGCGTTTTCCCTTGCAGTTAACGCATTTTCCTTCGGAATCGGCTTACTTTTACAATTATGAGGAGGACAGGTTATGTTGAAACGCAGTGTTTGGTTGCTCGTTTGCATTTTTGCATTATCGCTCACGGCTTTTGCAGATGTGGTATGGCGCAATGCTTTTCTGGAAGAGGTTCGGGAGGAATCCGTCGTTTTAGAGAGAAACAGCTACATGGTGAACAGCGACAGCGGCTCGTTAACCGGGAAAGAAGAGCCGCGTACAGACGCGGCCTCGTGGGGCAGAACGTATGAGAACGGAGAGGTGCTGTCCCTGGACAAAGTTTACGAACACGACGGGGCGTATTGGGGCATCTACGACGAACAAGGGCACGCCGATACGTCCGGCTGGTTTCCGATGGATCAGCTGCTTGTGATGTATGACGACGTTGCATTCTACGCGGATCACGAGGAGGAATTCTACGCCTACAGCGGGGAGTTCCACGCCCCGGCTTTGGGAGAAACACTGGTTGCATGGCCGTGGCCCGGCGCGGGGTATGCAAATGAAGCCTATACGGTCGCAAACCAAATCCAAATTGATAACAGTTCGCGCTATATTATCATTCACGAAATCGAGGTGCAGTACGCCTATAAAGACAGCGAGGGGCGCGAGTGGGGCTTTGTGGAAATGCTTGCTACGAAACGTTCTTACAACGATGGCGGATGGGGCGCCGCACCGCGAACTATGGAAACATGGATTTGCCTCAGCGAGCCGTCAAACGAGAATATCCCCGCGTTTAACCCCGCGCCGCCGCCCGCTGCGTTCTCGCCGGAAGTCAAACACGTGCATACCGAAGAAGAGGAACGCTCCATGCTGTTTCTTATTATCCTTTTGGTGCTCGCGCTGCTCGTCGGCACTGCCGCGCTGATTCGCGCGTTTTGGAAACCGAAGAAGGTATAGTTTTTTGCCAAAAATTGCCCCGATTTGTAATTGCATGCTAGGCATGCGGGAAGAACTGTGGTACAATCCCTGTATACTCGGAGCTTGAATGGGGGCGCCGCAATGTCCTTCCTGTTGAATCTGCTGCCGCAGCTGTTGCGCAATAACTATCGGCGTCTTACGCCGCTGTTGGTTTTTGCGCTGCTTGCGCTTTTTTCGCTACTATACTATTTTCGGGTGATGCGCCCGAAAAAGGGAACGGTCGAATGGATTTCCCGCTTTGATGCGCCTTCTATGCGCATGCCGCGCGCCTTCCCCCTGCGCTGGTCGGACGCAGCGCTGTCGCTGATTACCGTGTTTGCGGCGGTTGTCCTGCGCTTGATTTACACCTTCTTTTACATGGGCTGGCACCATTTCCCCAATCCCCTGCGGATTTTGCTTGCGGCTGCAAGGATGCTGGCTTTCGACGCGCTGTGCGCTGCGCTGCTTGCTGTTGCCGCGCTGCTTCTTCTCAAGACGCTCTTCGGCAAGCAGTCGATTGCCCTTTTAGGCGCAGTAATCGCCGCGCTGACGGTTTCCCGCACCCTGCTGCCCGCAGCCGCCATGCTTCTGATTTCCCTGCTATTCTTGTTCCTATGGATGACCGCCGACCACGACGCCACCGTCTTTGCCTGCGAGCTGTTTTTGACCATATCGGCGCTTGCGTACATGATGGCATTCCTGCTGCTGCGTATTACGTTGGTTTTTGCGCCGTTTTATGTGGCTGCGTATATCGCGGTGCTCCGTTCGCGCTGGAAATACGGCGACGAGCGCATGCGCAGGGCGAACCTCACGCGCTCCCTGCTTCTGACGCTGCTCATCGGCGGCGCGGCTGCCGCGTTATTCTTCGTGCTCTACCGTCTTTTCTACGGCATGCCGTCTTGGGACAAGGTGCTCTCCGCCCTGCATAACGGCGCGTTTTTGCGTCGCCTGCGGCGCAGCTTGCAGGTGCGCGATTTCTTCGTTTTTGCTATGGGCGCGGCTGCGATTCTGCCGCTGCTGCACGGGCTCTATAAGCGCCGCGATGTGCGCTGCTTGCTGATTTTGCTGCTTGCGATTCCCTTTGCAGCCATGTGGCTGGTTTCGGGCGTGTACATGATGCCCCTTGTCTTTGTGCTTGCTATGTGCTATGTTTGGCGCAGCTACATCGCGCGGCGCAAGGGCGCAGCCGCGATGTGGATGGCTGCTTTTACCGTTGTTTTCTATTTTGCAGACCTTGCGGTCTGGCTCATCATTTAGGAGAAGGAACTATGAAAATTGCACTTGCTTGTGACCACGGCGGTCTTGCCCTTAAAAACGCCATTAAAGCGCATTTGGAAGCTGCGGGCTGTGTGTGCCGCGACTTCGGCACGAACAGCGCGGACAGCTGCGACTACCCGGACTATGCCCTGCCCGCCGCGCAAGCGGTTGCAGCGGGCGACTGTGAGCGCGGCATCCTCGTGTGCACCACGGGCATCGGCGTGTCCATCGTTGCCAACAAAGTGCGCGGCATTCGCTGCGCGCTCCTGTCCGACCCGATTTCAGCCCGCTTGACCCGGCAGCACAACGATACCAATATGATGGCGCTCGGCGCGGGTTTCGTCGGTCCGATGCTGGCGTTGGAAATCGTTGATACGTGGTTGGGCACACAGTATGAGGGCGGTCGTCATCAACGACGCGTCGATAAAATGATGGATGTCGAAAAGGGAACACCGCCTGTCGAAAACAAATAGTTGCAAAACGGTTACAAATATGCTATACTTCCTCCCGTCGGTAACACGCCGACGGGAGGAAGTTGTTGTATGAAACGAAGACTTTTGCCCCTGCTTCTGACGCTGCTCCTGCTTAGTACGAGCCTCTTGCAGGTACAGGCAGCCACGCAGGCGGATTTGCAAACAAAGCTCGATGCGCTGGTAGAGCAATATGTCGGCACTTGCTGGTATGGCTCCTACGACGGCGCAATCCAATGCAAGGGCTTTGCGGACCTAGTTTATAACGCGCTCTTCGGCACGGGCGGCATCGGTTCGTATGTGGACGGCGAGTATTACTACATAAAAACCCCGCGAAACTCTGTCCTGCTCGGCGAGGCAACAGGTTACAGCGCGAGCGACGGTGCGCGGATGTATGCGATTTTTTCGCAGGCAAAGCCCGGCGACTACGTGCAAATGGCGCGCAGAAACCGCAGCTACGGGCACAGCGTAATTATTTACAGCGTCGAAACGGATCGCGAAAGCGGCGGCGTTTGGGTGTTCGACTGCAATATGAGCTATACGACCTGCCTTGTGCAGAAATATTTCATGAGTTGGGAAAAGCTGGCGGATATAAGCACAGGCATCACGCTCTATCGCCATGATACATATCCCACTTGCGACCACGACTGGCAATCACTCTCGCGCACCGAGCCGACCGAAACTGTGGACGGCAAGGAGCTGCTGCGATGCGCAATTTGCGGTATCGATTCAGAGAGCGTCATCCCCTGTGCGCTTTCTGAAACGATGGCGGGCTTTGCCGATGTGGATGCGAACGCGTGGTACTATCCCTACCTGCGGCAGGCGGTGCAGGAGGGGCTGCTCAACGGTATTTCCGACACAGCGTTTGCGCCCAATGCCCCCGTCACGCGCGGCATGGCGGTCACGATTTTGTGGCGCATGTACGCAAAACCCGCAGGCGGCGCGCAGAACTTTGCAGACGTTGCAGGCAATTGCTGGTATTCGCAGTCCGTCGCATGGGCGGCTGCAAACGGCATCGTAAACGGCGTAACTTCGACGCGCTTTGCCCCCGACGACAATGTACAGCGGCAGCAGCTGGCAGTCATGCTCTACCGCTGCGCGAAGTACAGCGGCTTGCCGGCGCAAGAACGGGCGGATTTATCCGCCTACGCAGACGCGCGGAGCGTTTCCCCCTACGCCGAGGATGCCATGCGCTGGGCGGTCGCGGTGGGGCTTATGAACGGCAGAAGCGGCAACGTTTTAGCACCCTCGGATACCGCAACCCGCGCAGAGGCGGCGAAGCTCATTCTCCGCTTTGCAAGTCTTTCCGCAGCGCAGGCAACCGCAAAACACAGCGAAATGCTTCCGAAATAGTGCAAAACCCCGGCGCGGTCATTTGAAATGCACCCCCTAAGTTAGGCAGTATGGTATACTGAAACTAACGCAGGGGGTGTATTTTAACATCGAGTTGCGGGTGTTTTCCTATTATTTTGCCCTATTTCTATAACTTTCGCTTGCATTTTTTGTAATGGATTCTACAGAAATAACATAATTATAATGAAAAAAGATAAATAATATCCTCGTTATAGGCATTGCCTGTTGACTGCGGTATCTTTACAGTGTATACTGTATGAAATTGTAGAAAACAGCAGCCTGGAAGGGGTTTTGCGAGGATTTGGCGGCTATTTGCCGTCAAAAACAGACTTAGCTTCTACGCTCATATTACAAAACTTCTCATCCCCCGCCAAATCGCTTTTCGCCATGTTCACGCGCTTTGGTATCTGTTGTATCAACGTAATGCGCCTTATGAAAAACATGTTTTTTTCATGTATTATGATTATAAATTAAAGGAGGATAACAATGAACGCAAAAACAATCGTGCTTTTCAATCATAAAGGTGGTGTGAGCAAAACTCTAACCACATATAACCTTGCATGGATGTTGTCAGCAAACAAAGGCAAAAAAGTCTTGATGGTGGATTGCGACCCACAGTGCAATCTTACTGGATTAATGCTTGGGGAGGATTTTGACGATTACTATACTAATCCTACCACTAAGAATGCAAATATTAAAGACGCTACAAAAGCAGCCTTTGACGGAAAGCCTCAGCCAATTGTTGCTATTGATTGTTGGAGTTTAACGTCTAATCCTAATCTATTCTTAATACCAGGACACATGGATTTATCCGAATACGATCCACCGTTGAGCCTATCAATGAACAGCAATAATTCGTTCAGCACTCTTCAAAATCTTCCTGGTGCTTTCTCTAAGCTGATTGGGCTATGCTGTCTGAAGTATTCAATTGACTATGTTTTTATTGATGTAAATCCAGGATTAAGCGCAATTAATGAGATAGTCTTTGTAATTTCGGATGCATTTATAGTACCGACAAATCCAGATCCATTTTCTTTAATGGCATTACGTACATTAGTTAAAATTCTACCTCGTTGGAAAAAATGGGCTGAACAATCACGTGAATTATTCACAGAAGCATCATATCCGCTGCCCAATACCCAAATGAAATTCTTAGGAGAAATTTGTCAACGCTTTAACCGGCGCAACGGAAAGCCAACTGCTTCGTTTGAGAAAACGATTCAAGATATAACAAGCTACATAAGTGGAGATTTTGTAAAAGAATTAGCGAGATACGATATGGTGTTTCCTCTGCAGAATTATCACCTGGCAGATATCCCCGATTTCGGCGCTTTATTGCAAAATGCTAATAAAAAAATGGTTCCTGTCTACGCTCTCAAGGATAAAGATATACCCGGTGGAGCTACATTAAAAAATACGACTGAAAAAAGAGATGAGATTTTCAAAATATTTTCGGATGTTGCAGATATAATTTTGGAGAATGTTAAATGAGGATCGCGCTGGATTTGTTCAATGCGTCAATCAACTCTCTTCAAGCGATTGAGCTTATACGTTCATTTGTTGAGGATCAGACCAGAGGTAAGGCTGAACTGCTTGATTGCTCAGATTTATTGAGATGGCAGTTAGTGCAAGTAGTATCGGCTCTGGATAAATTCATACATGATATTGTACGGATTGGAATGATTGAAAGTTATAAAGGAACAAGAGCAATGACTAAGAAATATAAAGACTTTAAAGTTGGTCTAGACTTTTTAAACGCTGTAGAAACCGCATCAACTCAAGTTGAGAAGATACGATTATTTGAGCAGAAAATAGCTTATCAATTTAGTTATCAATCCTTCCAAACCCCAGAAACCATTGGTGACGCGTTATCATATATTTGGGACGAGTCCCATAAGTGGAACACAATATCACAAGGTATAACCCCCACAATAAGTGAGGCTGATGTAAAAACGCAACTCAAGAACATATCAGTACGAAGAAATCAGATAGTACATTTGGTAGATTGCCCTTCATTTTTGCCGCCTTTCGCAAAGCAAAGCATAATTTGTGAAGATGTTGGGCAATCTGCCGATTTCATCAAAAAGGTCGTAGCGTCAATTTATCAATGTGTTTGTTAGAGAAATAATAAAAAAAGCGCCGAAAAGAAGTGCCGACAGGCTGTGCGGTTTCAACTCTTGTATGGCTATCCACTCCATTCGCTTTTCTCTTGAACAAAGAGGCTGTAGCAATTCTTCGTTTTGCTACAGCCTCTTAATTTATTTCGCGTATTCGGTTGCCTTGGTTTCGCGGATGACATTGATTTTGATTTGACCGGGGTATTCCAGCTCGGTTTCAATCTTCTTTGCCAAATCGCGGGCGAGCATAATCATGTTATCCTCCGAGACTTCCTCGGGCTTTACCATGATGCGCACTTCGCGCCCTGCCTGAATTGCGAAGGAACGCTCGACACCGGGGTAAGTGCCGGTCAGCTCCTCGAGCTTCTCCAGACGGCGGATATAGTTCTCGACATTCTCACGGCGAGCGCCCGGACGCGCGGCTGAAATGGCGTCTGCAGCCTGCACGAGGCAGGCAATGACGGTATGCGGCTCGACGTCGTTGTGGTGCGCCTCGATGGCGTGGATAATGTCGGGAGATTCGTTGTACTTGCGGGCAAGCTCAACGCCCAGCTGCACATGGCTGCCTTCCATCTCGTGGTCAACAGACTTTCCGAGGTCGTGCAGCAAACCTGCGCGCTTCGCCATTGTAATATCCACGCCCAGTTCGCTTGCAAGAAGCCCTGCAATATGCGAAACCTCCACGGAGTGGTTCAGAACGTTCTGCCCGTAAGACGTGCGGTACTTTTGACGACCGAGGAGCTTGACAAGCTCCGGGTGCAGGTTGTTGATGCCGGTCTCGAAGGTGGCGCGTTCGCCCTCCTGCTTGATAACGCGGTCTACTTCCTTGCGGGATTTTTCAACCAGCTCTTCGATGCGGGTGGGGTGGATGCGCCCGTCTGCAATGAGCTTTTCCAGCGCAAGACGCGCAACCTCTCTGCGAATCGGGTCGAACGAAGAGACGGTAATCGCCTCGGGCGTGTCGTCGATAATGAGGTCTACGCCGGTAATCGCCTCAAGGGTGCGGATATTTCTGCCCTCGCGACCGATGATGCGACCCTTCATATCATCGTTTGGCAGCGGCACGACGGAAACCGTCGCCTCGGCTGCGTGGTCTGCGGCGCAGCGCTGGATGGCAATCGAAATAATCTCGCGGGCAAGCGAATCCGCTTCCTCTTTCAGATTGGTTTCGATGTCCTTGATTTTCATTGCGGCGTCGTGCCTGCAGTCGTCCTCAATCAGGGCAATGAGTTGACGCCTTGCGTCGTCCTTCGTCAGCCCGGAGATTTTTTCCAGCATCTCCAGCTGGCTCTTTTTGATCATGTTGACCTCGTCCTGCGCGGCTGCAACGGCAGCCTGGCTCTTTGCCAAGGCCTCCTCCTTGCGCTCGAAAGCGTCTACTTTCTTGTCGAAGGATTCTTCTTTTTGCTGCAAGCGACGCTCCTGCTTCTGCAACTCTGCGCGACGCTCTTTGTTTTCTCGCTCGTTCTCGGTTCTGGATTTATGGATTTCTTCCTTTGCTTCTACAAGCATCTCGCGCTTTTTATTTTCGCCGCCTTTGATGGCTTCGTTGATAATGCGCGTTGCTTCCTGCTCCGCACTGCCGATTTCGCGCTCCGCAAATTTCTTGCGGTAGGACACACCGACGAGGAAGAATATAACAGCCACTGCAATCATGCCGACTGCAATCAGGACATATACATACCATTCCATATTCCTTGCATGCACCTCCTATTCATAATATTGGGTAATATGGGTGTTAACCCAAAGGTAGCACTTATGCAACCCCACGCATAAGTGCGGGCATGCAAGAGTCGATCCCGCGCCGCCTGTCGCCGTCCCTTTTCGGTGCTTTTTCCCTTACGCTAAAGCACCCCTTCCACCAACCAATCACGCGTCGCCTTCGGCTTGCGTTCTGGGGGTGTCAGTTGTCCTCCTCGCTTTGCGTCAGCAAAGCGTCGTCGTCCAAGGCAAAAATCTCTCGAAAATTGCCAGCCGACAGGTGCAAAGCAGTTTTAGCGGAGCGGATTTTCGTTCAGACAATCTGTAGCCCCGCAGGGAATGCTTTCGCATTTGCAAGGGGATACAGGCAGTATGGGCGGAAATCCGCCCGATAAAACCGACGTGGGGTCGGCTCTCGCATGCCTACCATACTATTCCGTAGTCTATTCTACTGTCCAAGCCTCGGCTTGTCAAGCTATTATTGTAGAAACCGCCCGCTGCGCTCTGATATTTGTAATTTCAGGGCGCAATTATGCACCGCTGCGCAGCAAAAGGGCGCTTTGCCGAAGCAAAGCGCCCTGCTTGTATGAATCAATAACGGAATAATGCCTTTTTGATATACTCATCGCTGCCCATATAGGTGCGCACGCGAACGGATTTGCAGTAATAGTAGCTCATCAAGAAGATGCCTGTAATGCTGCTGAGGACGAACAATAAAGTTTCCGGTGTTAGCGAATCTGTGATAAGCCCGGGGACTAAGTAGAGGAAGACCACCGACGCTGCGCCGATAATTCTGGTAATCTGGAATCTGCGCAGGAAGCTCGGCTTTTTGCCGAACAACGCCAGCACGAAAAGGATTTCAAATACCACGGCAATATAACTCAGAATATATGCGAAGACAGACCAGCCGAGCGCGGCCTTGTATCCGTCGGGGTAGTAGGCGGAATAGCTTCCGCTGTTTCCCAATTGTTCGATTACATTGAAGAGGTTTTGCACGTTGCTCAAAGTATAAAGTATGTTGAAAATGCTTATAAGGGCAAAGAAGACCAGCCATCCGCTCATGCCGGAGTATTTCATTTTCTGCTGTGCCAAGAGGAACTTGTAGTGCTCGTTATCTTCGGGCATGCTCTGCGATGGTGCTTGCGCAGCAACAGACGGGGCTTGCGCAGGTGCAAACGGTGTGCCGCAGTGATCGCAGAAAGCGGCGTCCTCTTCGCATTGCGTTGCGCAGTTTGTGCAGTATTTCACAATAGTATCCTCCCTCTTTTTTATATGTGGAAATCGCCTAATTCGATATTAGCAAAACCGCGTGGGATTGTCAATAGCGCCCGCGCCCCTTGGAGGAAAACAGCCTCGGAAATCCCGATTTCGTCATGCTTTATTCACAACATTCGTGTATACTATGAGTATAAACTGGTCGGGAGGTTGGACGATGGCGTTTCTCATCACCTTTTTAGAGGGCTTCATTTCGTTTATATCGCCGTGCATGCTGCCCCTGCTGCCGCTGTATATTTCCTATTTTGCAGGCGGCGCGGACAGGAAGCATCGGGTGCTCGCGCGGGCGGGCTGCTTTGTGCTCGGCTTTAGCATCGTGTTCAGCCTGCTCGGTTTGTTTGCGGGGACGCTGGGCGCGTTCCTGCGCGAATATCAAACAGCGGTGAACATTATCAGCGGCTGCATTGTCATTCTTTTTGGGCTGTCGTACCTGGAGGTGCTGTCCCTGCCCTTTTTCAAGGGGATACAAAGCCGCAAAACGGCGAACACCGCGCTCTCGGCGCTTATATTCGGCGTGATTTACGCCCTGTGCCTGACCCCGTGCATCGGCGCCTTCCTCGGCTCTGCGCTGATGATGGCTTCCGTGTCCGGCACGGCTGCAAAGGGCGCGCTGCTCCTGCTTGCCTATTGTCTGGGGCTCGGCATTCCCTTCCTTCTGTCTGCAATTCTCATTGAGAAGCTGCACGCAGCCTTTGCCTTTATTAAAAGGCACTATAAAACCATCAACCTCGTCTGCGGCGTCTTCCTGATTGTCATCGGCTTGCTGATGATATTTGGGCTGATGAACCGGGCGATGGCACTCTTGCTGTGAGGTGAAATTATGAACCAGCGCATAAAATTTATCCTAATACTTCTGTCCCTGGCGGCCGCGATTACGCTGGCGGTCTTCGGCTATCGGGCGCTTTCCGGGCACTACGACGAAAAGACGCCGCCGAAAGCCGCGGCGCAGGAGGCAAACCCCGCAGCGGACTTCACGGTCGTGGACGCAGACGGCAACAGCGTCAAGCTGTCCGATTTTTTCGGCAAGCCCATCATTATCAACTTCTGGGCGAGCTGGTGCGGGCCGTGCCTCTCGGAGCTTCCCGCCTTTGATCTTGCCTATCAAAGCTACGGCGACGAAATCGTTTTTCTCATGGTCAATCTCACGGACGGGTATAGCGAAACCGTCTCCGGCGTGACCGCCTTTGTGCAGGAAAACGGCTACAGCTTCCCGGTGTATTTCGACACGCAATACGAGGGCGCGGAAAGCTACAATGTGTCCTCCATTCCGCTGACCGTGCTGATTGATAAGGACGGCAATCTCTATCAGTCGCACCTCGGCGCAATGCGCGAGGAGACGCTCAGGACGTATATCGGCAATCTTTTGGGGGTGAGCGAATGAAAGTTGTGATTATCGGCGGCGTGGCAGGCGGCGCCACGGCTGCCGCGAGGCTGCGGCGGCTCGACGAAACCGCGCAGATTGTCATTTTTGAGCGATCGGGCTATATTTCCTATGCAAACTGCGGCCTGCCGTATTATATCGGCGGCGCAATTACCAATGCACAGGCGCTGACCCTGCAAACGCCGGAGAGCTTCCGCGCACGTTTTCGCATCGATGCGCGGGTGCGCCACGAGGTCATGCGCATTAACCGCGAAGAAAAAACGCTCACCGTGCGCAATCTGGACAGCGGGCAACTCTTTGACGAGCGCTACGACAAGCTGCTTCTCTCCCCGGGGGCAATGCCCGTCGTGCCGAATCTTCCCGGCGTGGAAAACGTCTTTACCCTGCGCACTGTGGAAGATGCCTTACATATCCGAAACGCGGCGCTGCGCGGCGTGCGAAGCGCGGTGGTCGTCGGCGGCGGGTTCATCGGCGTGGAGATGGCGGAAAACCTGCACGCGATGGGCATATCCGTGCAGCTTGTGGAAAAGATGGAGCAGGTGCTCGGGCAGCTCGACCGCGATATGGCAAGCTTTGTGCATGCCCATATGCGGGCAAAGGGAATCTGCTTGCGCCTCGGTTGCGGCGTAGCCGGCTTTGAAGCGGCGGAGCACGGCGTAACCACCCTCCTCGAGGGCGGAGAGAAGATAAACGCCGATATGGTGGTGCTGGCAATCGGCGTAGCGCCGGACAGTCGCCTTGCCAAAGAGGCTGGGCTGGCTCTCGGCATAAAAAACAGCATCGCCGTGAGCGACACCATGCAAACGAGCGACCCGAATATTTATGCCGTGGGCGACGCGGTGTCTATCCGCAACCTCGTGACGAACGAACCCGCAACAATTTCTCTTGCAGGACCTGCCAACAAGCAAGCCCGCGTAGCTGCGGACAACATCGCGGGGCTGGAAAGCAGGTACAAAGGTGCAGTCGCAGCAAGCGTTCTGAAGGTTTTCGATATGACGGTTGCGGCAGTCGGCATTTCAGAGCGGGCGGCAAGCGCTGCGGGTATCGCGCAGGAAACCGTCATTCTGTCGCCTGCAGCGCATGCGTCTTACTACCCCGGCGGGCGGGTTATGACGATGAAGCTGCTGTTTGAAGCAACTACGCAGCGCATTCTTGGGGCGCAGATTGTGGGTTTCGAGGGCGTTGATAAGCGCATCGATGTGCTTGCTACGGCGATGCAGGCGGGCATGCAGGTAAGCGCTTTGAAAGACCTCGACCTTGCCTATGCGCCGCCCTATTCTTCGGCAAAAGACCCGGTCAACATGGCGGGCTTTATCGCGGAGAATGTGATTACCGGCAAGGTGAAGCACTTTTCCTGCGCGGATATCGCCGCGCTGCGGCAAGACAGCGGCGCAATCCTGCTCGACACCCGCACCGCCGGGGAGTATCGGCGCGGACACGCAGCGGGATTCGACACCCATATCCCGGTGGATGAGCTGCGCGAACGCCTGCACGAGCTTGACAAAAGCAAGCGAATTTACGTCATGTGCCAGTCCGGGCTTCGCAGCTATATCGCCTGCCGCATCCTCACGCAGGCGGGCTTTACCTGCTACAATTTCGCGGGCGGATACCGCTTCTATGAAAGCGTGGAAAACGACCGCTTCGACGAACACTGCCGCACAGATTGCGGCATTTAGGCATACGAGAGGCGAACCCGGCTTGGGTTCGCCTCTCGTATAACTAGCTATAGAACAAGATGCCCAGTCCCGCGGAGAGCAAAATCATAACAATCGGCGAGGGGCTTTTCTTCCTCCATTTTTTCAAGGCAAAGCCGCCGAGAAGCAGGAGCGCAAAAATTGCGATTGCCTTGGGGTCTACGAAAAAGCCGCCGCGCAGCGTCGTGACGCCGATAAGGGTGCGCAGCCCCATCGTCAGCGCAGTCGCCAAAATGAGCGCCGCCACGCAGGGGCGCACCCCGGAGAGAAATGCCTGCACGCCCTTGTATTTCAGCAGATTTCTAATCAGTGCGGC
Organism: Oscillospiraceae bacterium; assembly: GCA_031262065.1. GTDB lineage: Bacteria > Bacillota > Clostridia > Oscillospirales > Oscillospiraceae > JAZOXB01. The sequence continues at coordinate 54,308 of JAISIK010000035.1, forward strand.
AATAAGCAGAATCAGGACAAACGACGGGAGCACCACGCCGAGCGTCGCAGCAAGCGAGCCGAGAATCCCACCCTGCGACGCACCGACAAAGGTTGCCATATTGATCGCAATCGGGCCCGGCGTGGACTCCGCCACGGCGAGAACGCTGATAAAGTCGCCCTCCGTCAGCCAACCGTATCGGAGAACGGACTCCCGAATCAGGGGAATCATGCCATAGCCGCCGCCGAAGGTGAACGCGCCGATTTGCAGAAAGACCAAAAACAGCCGCAGATAGATCATTCTCTTTCCACGCCCTTTCTGCACAGCGACAGCGCAAGCCCAATCGCGCCGCAAATCAAAATATAAAACACCGAAGAAAAGCGAACTGCAAAGAGGGAAAATGCAGTCATCACAAGCACGACCGCAAGCACAATGCAGCGGCTGAGCCAATTTCGCTCAAGATTCTTCAAGACTTTTACGCCCGCCGAGGCAATAAGATAGACCACGCAGACCTGTATCCCGCGAAAGGCGTAGGACACATAGGTCAGGCGCAGGAAGGCATCGAAGAACAGGGAAATCCCATAAATAATGACGAACGAAGGGATGCACACGCCCAAGGTGGAAACCAGCGAACCCCAAAACCCCGCCGTGCGGTAGCCGATATACGTTGCGCTGTTGATCGCCACAGGACCGGGCGTGGACTCTGCAATCGCGACCATATCTAAAAATTCCTCTTTGTCCAGCCACGCTTTTTTTGAAACAAATTCGTTTTCCAAGAGCGCAAGCATTGCATAGCCGCCGCCGAAGGTGAACGCGCCGATTTTCAAGAAGCTGAGAAAGAGCGTGCGCAAAGTCTTCATGGCAAACCTCCGATTCTGCTGATTGCGTACTGCGCGGGCAACTATGCTTTATAATTACCACATTCTCTGAGAAATCGCAAGAAAGAATCGGGGATTTTTGGCAGCGCGTGGTTTGCGACGCTGCATTTCTGTGAATCGAAAAGGGAAACCAAGCGCGGTATGAAGCAAAAAAATTGTTAAGGTCAACATTGATAGAAAAACGTAATGCGGACGGCGAAAGCCGTCCGCATATATGTATGCTGAAAAAACGCCATCCAGCTGTCTTCTTCTGCATCTAAATATTCCTGCTCGGACAAAATGAAAAATGAATGATGAAGCCGGGCTACGCCCTGATGAATAATGAATAATACAAAAAATGAAGCCCGGCTTCGGCGGGCTTCATTTTTTGGTGCCGGTGATCGGGGTCGAACCGATACGGTATCACTACCACTGGATTTTGAGTCCAGCACGTCTGCCAATTCCATCACACCGACGTATTGGCGGGATTGCTCCTCGGTTTCCCATCGGAGCAATCCCATTATAGCCCCGCAGAGGCAAAAATGCAAGCGGAACTTTCTATTTTATGAAAGCGAGCGGGCTTTTTTCTGCTTCCTTGCCTGCATGGCGACATAAATCCCCAAAATAATCGCAACCGCAAGGAGCAAAACCAGATATTTCATACCCTGCGACACCCGACTGCCAAAGAAATGGAGCTCATAGTCTACGACCTTTTGAATCTCCGTGATTGCCTCTTGCGGTACGCCCTGCGCCAGCATCTCCGCAAAGCAGCCGCGCATGGCGTGCTCACGCAGAAGTGACGTGCCGTATGTACCGGGTAAAAAAAAGATGACTTTTTGCAGCCCCGTCGAAAATTGGGAAATCGGCATATACGCGCCGGAGATGAAGCCGTAGCCCGCGCTGACAATCGTGCCGACTGCCGACATCTGCCCTTCGGTTCTCAA